>NZ_JANXWG010000049.1 GCF_025351285.1 Novosphingobium sp. | reverse complement strand
GTCGAGACACGCTGGCGCAGCGCTCGCGTGTCTCGACTTCGCTCGACACGAACGGAAGCGGTGAGTCAGAACCGCGTCGGCAAGTAGGGCACGGGATCGAGCGCCACGTTGTCATGCCGCAGTTCGAAATGCAGCGTCGGGCGGCGCGCTTCGCCGCTGGCGCCGACGCGCGCGATGCGTTCGCCCGATCGGACGGTTTGGCCTTCCTTGACGGTCACGTCGCCCAGATAGGCATAGGCGCTGGCCCAGCCATTGCCGTGGTCGATCACCAGCAGCAAGCCGAAGCGCTCGGGTTCGTGGCCTGCGAAGATCACGCGGCCGGCGGCGGCGGCGCGCACGGTCATGCCCTTGTAGGCGGCCAGGTCGATGCCGTTGTTCGAGCCGCTTCTGGATGAGTCGAAGGCTCCCGTCACCGCGCCGTCGGTTGGCCAGATAAGCCGCGGCTCGCCCGCCAACCGCACCGCTGGCGCAGTCGAAGGCTTTTTCACCGGCGACTTTGCCGGCTTGGTCGCGGCACGCGGAGCATCGCGGTACGGCGCAGGTTCGGGCCGGCGCGGCAGCGGCACGCGCAGCGCTTGCCGGATCCGCACGATATAGGGCGGCGGCACGCCGTTGATTGCGCCGAGGTCTTCCATCTCAACCCCCAGCCGCTGTGCGATCGCGCGGAAAGTATCACCCGGCTGGACGACATAGCGGCGCTCGACCGGCGCGATAGGGGTGCGCGAATGGGCCGAAACCGCGCCGAACAGCAGCGCGGCCATGATCACGCGGACCAGCACTGGCCCGCGCCATGTCATGCGGCGGCAGGCACCAGCCGCGTCAGCCCACCCATGTAAGGCAGCAGCACCTGCGGCACGTCGACCGAACCATCGGCTTGCTGGTAGTTTTCCAGCACCGCCACCAATGTGCGGCCAACCGCAAGGCCCGAGCCGTTGAGCGTGTGGACGAATTCCGTCCCCTTTGCGGCTTCTGGCCGATAGCGCGCATTCATTCGCCGCGCCTGGAAATCGCCGCAGTTGGAACACGAACTGATCTCGCGATAGGCGTTCTGGCCGGGCAGCCACACTTCGAGATCGTAAGTCTTCTTCGCGGTGAAGCCCATGTCGCCCGCGCAGAGCAGCATCTTGCGGTAAGGCAGATCCAGCGCTTGCAGGATGCCTTCGGCGCAGAGCGTCATCCGCTCGTGCTCGGCGTCCGAATCCTCGGGCGCGCAGATCGAGACCATCTCGACCTTTTCGAACTGGTGCTGGCGAATGAACCCGCGCGTGTCGCGCCCGGCGGCGCCCGCTTCGGCGCGGAAGCACGGGGTGAGCGCGGTGAGGCGCATGGGCAGAGCTGAATGGGGCAGGATCTGTTCGCGCACCGAGTTGGTCAGGCTGACTTCGGCGGTGGGGATCAGCCAGCGGCCGTCGGTGGTCTGGAAATTGTCTTCGGCAAACTTGGGCAATTGGCCCGTGCCGAACAGTGATTCATCGCGCACCATCAGCGGGGTGTTGCACTCGGTGTAGCCGTTCTGGCTCGATTGCGTGTCGAGCATGAACTGCCCGAGCGCTCGATGGAGCCGCGCCATCTGGCCGCGCAGGAAGGTGAAGCGCGCGCCCGAAATCAGCACGCCGGTTTCGAAATCCATGCCTAGCGCGGGGCCGTGATCGGCGTGTTCCTTCGGCGCGAAGTCGAATGTGCGCGGCGTGCCCCAGCGCAGCACTTCGACGTTGCCGGACTCGTCCTCGCCGTCAGGCACGTCGGGCGCGGGGCGGTTGGGGTCGCTGGCCAGTGCGTCCTGCAGCGCCTGGGTAAGCTGGCGGTCCTGTTCTTCGAGTTGCGGCAGGACCTGCTTCAATTCGGCCACTTCGGCCATCAGCGCAGCGGCGTCATCGTCGCGCTTCTGCGCCTTGGCCGTGCCGATCGCCTTCGAGGCCTCGTTGCGGCGGTTCTGCGCTTCCTGCATTCGTGTCGCGACCGCGCGGCGTTCGGTATCGAGCGCCAGGATCGCCGCAGATGGCGACACCACTCCCCGCCGCGCCATTGCGGCATCGAAAGCGGCGGGGTCGTCTCGGATCAGGCGGATATCGTGCATGGGCGCAGGCTATGCCGTCTTGGGATTGGTCCTGCAAGCCTGCGCCGGAAATCCGCGCATCTGCGCGGGTTTTGCTGACGAAATGTCATCGTTGGCGCGCGACATTTGCGCGACAGAGTTTTGTTTGTGCGCGGGCACTGCGGTGTGTAGGCGCTGGCCCGATGCCGGTTGCGACAATTCCATCCGCTGATATTTCAGCGCCCGGTGCTGCTTCGTCCTTCGCGCGCGCCCGGCCCAGCTTGCGCAATCGTGCGGGCGGGATCGTGTTTTCCACCCTGATGATCCTGCTTACCTTCCTGGTGATGTGGCGGATGGGCGGGATTTCGTTCGAGGACGACCGCAAGCCGCCGTCGCTGGTCGCGATCAACCTGCCCAAGCCGCCGCCGCCCGAGTCGGCTTCGGGAAGCGCGCCCAAGAAGGCCACCGCCAAAGTGATCGCGGTGGAACCGCAGCAGCCGCGCGTGCTGCCGCCGCCGGTGATCAAGCCCAAGGTGACCACGCCCGCGCTGGTTCAGGTCTCGCGCGCGGACATGGCGGCGTGGGATATCTCTAAGCTGAAGAAGGGCGATTCGAACGGCGGCGCCGGCGGGGCGGGCACCGGCAAGCTTTACGGGCCGGGCGAGGCGCCGGGCGTGGGCAAGCTATACAACGCGCAATGGTACCGCGAACCGACTCGCGCCGAACTGGCGACGTATATGCCGCAAGGTTCGGGCGCGGCGGCCTGGGCGATGATCGCGTGCAAGACGGCCGAGGCGTACCACGTCGAGAATTGCCAGGAACTCGACGAATCGCCGCCCGGATCGGGCCTTGCGCGCGCTTTACGCCGGGCTTCGTGGCAATTCCTTGTCCGCCCGCCGCGGATCGATGGCAAGCCGATGATTGGCGCGTGGGTGCGAATCAAGTTCACCTTCACCGCCGCCAAGAGCGAGGCCGAGCAGGCCGAGGACGTGCCTGGCGGCTAGCGGCTCTTTCGCCGCGTGGGCCGGCGCGCTAGCGTGCAGCGATGGACAAGACCTTGCGGCTTTTCGCGTTCAACTGCGGCTGGTTTCAGTGCCGGCCGGGCTATTTCGTCGAGGGTGACGAGGGCGATTACCTGCGCGGGCCGGTGCCATCGTACCTGATCGACCACCCCAGGGGCCGCGCGCTGTTCGACACCGGAATGGGCGTGCGCTATCGCCGCGAACTGGCCGATGCGCTGCCCGCTGCCAAGTTCGGGTTGCAGTGGTTCGAAGGCATGGACGTGGCCACCCGTCTGCGCGCGATCGATGTCGATCCGGCGAGCATCGACTGGGTGATCAATTCGCACCTCCACATCGATCACTGCGGGGGCAATGCGCTTCTGCCCAATGCCACGGCGATCGTGCAAGCGGCGGAATGGAACACCGCGCGGGACAAGCCGGAGGCCGGACTCTACGAAGCGCAGGACTACGATACCGGCCAGCCGATCAAGGCCATCGCGGGCGAGCACGACCTGTTCGGCGATGGCACGGTGCGGATCGTGCCGACGCACGGACACACGCCGGGGCACCAGAGCGTGATCGTCAGGCTGCCCGGCGGCGAGGTGCTGCTGGCGGGCGACTGCTGCTACACCGAGCGCAACCTCGATGCGATGGTACAGCCGCGCGCCACGGTCGATTTCGAGGCGGGCCGGGTCACGATGGAGCGGCTGGCCTCGCTGCGTAGCGGAGGCATCCGCATCCTGTTCGGGCACGATGGGCGCCAGTGGGCCACGCTGCGCGAGGGCGTGGCGTTCGACTGACGGCTCAGGCTTTCCCGAACTGCGCGCCCACGCGTTCGGCAAAATCCGCACCGATGCCCGCGCTGTTGAACACTTCGTGCGCAAGGCCGGCAGACAACGGCAGGTCGGCCTGTTCGCGATATAGCTTCTTGTAGGCGAACACGCTGTGCCGGCTTTGCGCGGCGATGGCTTCGGCCAGTTCGCACGCCTTTGCGTCGAGTTGGGTATCGGACACGCAGTGGTTGGCCAGCCCGATCCGCGCGGCTTCCTCACCCGAAACCGGCAGCCCGGTCAGGCTCATTTCGCGCGCCTTCCACTGGCCGACGCGGCGCGGCAGGCGCTGGCTCATGCCCCACACCGGCACCAGCGCGAACTTGCCGTGGGTGTCGGCGAAACTGGCGCTTGTCCCCGCAACGATGATGTCGCCTGCCAGCGCGAGTTCGAGCCCGCCGGTGAAACAGCCGCCCTGCACCGACACGATCACCGGCTGCGCAAGTTCCGCCAGCCGCGTCACGATCCTGGCCTGATAGTGCGGCGAAGGTAGCGGTACGCCGCGCTCCTTCAAGTCGTTGCCCGCACAGAACACCGGGCCATTGCTGCGCAGCACAACCGCAGCAATTTTCTCTCCCGCAGCCTCGATCGTGTCGAGATGTGCGGCCAGTTCGCTCCACAGCGCCAGGTTGAGCGCGTTGCGCTTTTCGGGCCGGTTGAGCGTGAGCGTAACGATCGCGCCCTGGCGCTCATACAGCACGAGCGCCTCGCTCATGGCCGGGAGACCGCCGGGTTCGCGTCCTTGTACCGATCGAACCACGCAAGAATTGCGGCGTTTTCACCGATCAGTTGTGATGGCCGATCGGCCAGGCCGCCGTGGCTGGCGCCGGGTACGCGGATCAGTACCGTCGGCACGCCGCGGATTTGCAGCGCGGCATAGAACTGTTCGGCCTCTCCAGGCGGGGTGCGGTGGTCGTCCTCTCCCACCATCACCGCGGTCGGCGTTTTCACGTTGCCGACCAGGCTCAGCGGCGAGCGGCGCCAGTATTGCTGCGGGTCTTCCCACGGCATCTTGCCGAACCAGTATTTGGCCATCGTGGTGTAGCCGTCGGTGGTCAGCACTTCGCTGGCCCAGTTGATCACGGGCTTCTGCGTGACGGCCGCCTTGAACCGGTCGGTCTTGCCAACGATCCAGCTCGTCAGCAGCCCGCCGCCCGAACCGCCCGTCACGAACAAGGCGTTGGGATCGACGTTGCCCTTGGCGATCGCGGCATCGACGACACTCATCAGGTCGTCGTAGTCTTCGCTCGGGTAATTGTGGTGGATCTTGTTGGCGAACTCCTCGCCGTAGGAGGTGGAGCCGCGCGGATTGGTATAGACCACGACGTAGCCGGCGGCGGCGTAAAGTTGGTCGTCGGTCGACCACACCGGGCCGTAGCTGGCGAAGGGGCCGCCGTGAATTTCAAGGATCAGCGGGTATTTCTTGGCCGGGTCGAAGCTGGGCGGGGTGACCATCCACGCGTCGATCGGCAGCCCGCCGGCCGATGACGTGACGGCCAGCGGGGAGACCTTGCCCAGCGTCTTGGCGGCGAGCAGCCCGGCGTTGAGATCGGTCAGCCGTCGCAAGCCGCCGCGCGAGACCACGCCGACATCGCCCGGATGCGTGGCATCGCCCATGGTCACCGCGATCGTGCCCGATTTCGAGACGTTGAAATCGCCGCTGGAGTACGGCCGGTCGAGTTCGCCGCTGGCGAGGCCCGAGGCCACCGTGCCGACGCTGCCGTCGAGGCCCACGCGCGCCACTTTGGTTACGCCATGATCGGCGTAGCTGACGTAGATCGAGCGCCCGTCGCCCGCCCATTGCGGGTTGCCCACGTCGCGGTCGAGTCCGCCGGTCAGCACGCGGGCGCCGCTGCCATCGGGGTTCATCACCGAAAGCTGGTGGTTCTGGTAGCCGAGCAGCTTGTCGTCGAACCCGGTATAGGCAACCAGCCGGCCATCGGGGGAGGCGACCGGTTCCTCGTCGGGCCCCGCGCGGGTGGTCAGTTGGGTGAGCGCGCCGCTTTGGACATCGACCGCGTATATATCGTTGTTGAGCGCGTCGCGCTCGGCATCCTTGCCGCGCCAGGCCGAAATCAGCAGCCGGCGCCCGTCGGCCGACCAGGTCACGCTGCGGCCGTCCTCGAAATCGCCGAAGGTCAATTGCCCCGCCGCCCCGCCGTCGGCAGGGACCGTGAATACGTGCGTGTAGCCCGGCCGCAGATATCCGGCACCGTCCGCGCGGTAGCGCACCGCGCCGATCACCTTGATCGGTTCGGCCCACTTCGCGCCCTCGGGCTTGGCTGCGGGTGAGCCGAGCTTGGTGCCTTCGCCGGGTTCGAACATGGTGAAGCCGATGGTGCGGCCATCGGGCGACCAGGCCATGTCCGACGGGCTTTCGGGCAGGGCGGTGATCGTGGCCACGGTTCCGGTGTCCATCCAGCGCACCGCGATTTGCGGCTTTTGCCCTTCTGCGCGGGCGGCAAAGGCCAGCCGGCTGCCATCGGGCGACCAGCGCGGGCGGCTGCTGCCGGCGATGCCGAGCGGGGTCTGCTTGCCGCTGGCCACGTCGATCAGCCACACTTCGTTCCGCTCGCCGTCGATCATGATGTCGCCGCTGGAGCGGGTATAGGCGATCCGCTTGCCGTCGGGGCTGACCTGGACGTCGCTCGCTTGCGAGAGCGAAAACACGTCGCGTGGGGTGAAGGTGCGCGAGGGGGCGGTCTGCTTCGAGGCCGGCTCGGCAGCGAGCGCGGGGGTGGCGGTTCCGAGCAGCAGGGCAAGCAACAGCGAACGACGGATCATGGCGACTCCTGCGGGACGATTGTTGCATGGGGTTAGCCGCCAATCGTCGTGGTGGCAGCAACAATCGTTGCGGCTGAAACCGGGCTCACGAATTTTTGCCCAGCATTGCTTGCGCAACTGCCACGGTTAGTGACATGGATGTCAGCAACGACAAGCCACGAACGGGACCAGGATGCGCGCGACAGACTTCGACTACATCATCATCGGTGCCGGCAGCGCCGGATCGGTGCTCGCGGCGCGGTTGAGCGAGGACCCCCAGTCGCGCGTGTTGCTGCTGGAGGCGGGCGGGCGTAACGGTTCGATACTCGTGAAGATGCCCGCCGGGGTCGGCACGCTGATCAAGCAGAAAAGCAAGCACAACTGGGGTTTCTGGACCGAGCCCGAGCCGCACATGGACGGCCGCCGACTGTACCAGCCGCGCGGGAAAGGGCTGGGCGGATCGTCAGCGATCAACGGCATGGTCTATATTCGCGGCCATCCGCGCGATTACGACCAGTGGCGGCAGATGGGGCTGGAGGGCTGGTCGTTCGCTGAGACGCTGCCCTACTTCAAGCGCGCGGAAAACTTCGTGGATGGGCCGAACGCCTTTCACGGCGCGGGTGGGCCGCTGACGGTGACCTGGGGCGAACGGGCCGACAACCACCCGCTGTACCGCGCCAGCATCGAGGCTGGGCGGCAGGCCGGGCACAAGCTGACCGACGATTTCAATGGGCATGACCAGGAAGGCTTCGGGCGGTATCAACTGACCATTGCCGATGGCCAGCGCTGGAGCGCGGCGCGTGGCTATCTGGCGCCGACCGCCAAGCGGGCCAACCTGACGATCCAGACCAGTGCGCGCACGCACCGCGTGGTGATCGAGAACGGCCGCGCGACGGGTGTGGATTTCAGTCTGGGTGAGGGCAAGCCGGTTCAGCGGGCGAACGCCACTCGCGAAGTGCTGGTCTGCGCGGGCGCGTTCCAGAGCCCGCAGATATTGCAGCTTTCGGGGATCGGCGATCCCGAGATGCTGGCGGCGCACGGCATCGCGCCGGTGCTGGAACGGCAGGGCGTGGGCGCCAACTTGCAGGACCATCTCGATGTTTCGCTCAACTGGACCTGCATCCAGCCGGTCACGATCTACAACGATATCAAGGGCCTGGGCCAGCTCAAGGCCGGGTTGCAATACCTTCTGACTGGCAAGGGCACAGGGCGGCAAAACGGGCTGGAGACGGGCGCTTTTCTCAAGTCGCGCCCCGATCTCGACCGGCCCGACTTGCAGCTCCATTTCGTGCTGGCGATCATGCAGGACCACGCCAAGGTTGCGGTGAAGAAGGATGGCTTCACCATGCACGTCTGCCAGTTGCGGCCCGAAAGCCGCGGGCGGGTGTCGCTGGCTTCGGCCGATCCTTACGCGGACCCTTCGATCGTGATGAATTTTCTGGCGACCGAGGAAGACCGCCGCGCGGTGCGCGAAGGCGTGCGGATCGTGCGCAACGTGGTCGCGCAAGCCGCGTTCGATCCGTTCCGGGGCGAAGAGATCATGCCCGGTCTGGTGGTGGAGAGCGATGCCGCGATCGATGCCTTCATCCGCGAGAAGGGCGAGACCATCTATCACCCGGTTGGCACGTGCCGGATGGGGCGTGCGGACGATCCCATGGCGGTGGTCGACAAGGACTGCCGGGTGATCGGCGTGGCGGGTCTGCGCGTTGTCGACGCCTCGGTGATCCCGGCGCTGATCGGCGGCAACACCAATGCGCCCACGATCATGATCGCCGAAAAGATCGCCGATGTGATCCGGGGACGGGCGGCGCTGGCGGCGTGATTGGGCCGTGCCCGTTACCATTCCGTTCGTGTCGAGCGAAGTCGAGACACGCTGGCACTGCGCTCGCGTGTC
>NZ_JANXWG010000043.1 GCF_025351285.1 Novosphingobium sp. | reverse complement strand
CAGCAGGAACAGATCGGCGGCGAGATCAGGGTCCAATTCGGTGAATTGCTTGAGCCGCACCATCGTCTCGAACCGCGTGCCGGGCTCGATCGTCAATTGGTACAGCGACAGATGCCCGGTGCCGAAACCCAGCGCGCGGGCCAGTTGAGCCTCCCATTGCGCGGCGGTCTGGCCGGGTAGCGCATAGATCAGATCGAAGCTGACCCGAGCGAAATTGGCCTGCGCGGTGTCCAGCGCGGCCAGTCCCTCGATGACATCGTGCGCCCGTCCGAGGAACCGCAAGGCCTCGTCATCGAGCGATTGCAGCCCCAGCGAAACCCGGTTCACCCCCGCCGCCGCCAGATCGGCAAATCGCGCCGCTTCAACCGACGAGGGATTGGCCTCAAGCGTGATTTCGATATCGGGCGCGAACTGCCAGTGCCGCCTCGCCGCCTCGATTAGCGCTGCCACCGTGGCGGGCGGCATCAGCGAGGGCGTGCCGCCGCCGAAGAAGATCGAGCCAAGCTCGCGGCCCTCAGTCAGCGCCGCCTCATGCGCCAGATCGGCCAGCAGCGCGCCCTTCCAGGCGGATTCGTCCACGCCCTCGCGGACATGGCTGTTGAAGTCGCAATACGGGCATTTGGAAAGGCAGAACGGCCAATGGATATAAAGCGCGAGCGACATGGCCCGTTCTAGCGCCCCGCGAACTGATCCGCCACCAGCTTGGCGAAGGCATCGGCGCGGTGGCTCATGCTGTGCTTTTCGGCGGGATCGAGTTCGGCGAACGTCTGCACCCGTCCGGTCGGTACGAACACCGGATCGTACCCGAAGCCCAGCGCGCCGCGTGGTGGCCAGGTCAGTTCACCCTCGACCTTGCCTTCGTACACCGCATGATCGCCATCGGGCCAAGCGATCGCCAGAACGCAAGCGAAGTGCGCACTGCGCGGCGCGAACGGCCCGAGCTTCGCCAACCGGCCCTCCACCTTGCCCATCGCCAGATACCAGTCACGGCTGCCCGGCGCCGCGCCCGGAGCACCTTCATGCCGCCCGACTTCGGCCCAATCGGCGGTATAGACCCCCGGAGCGCCGCCCAGTGCATCGACGCACAGCCCGGAATCATCGGCCAGCGCGGGCAATTGCGCCGCCTCCGCCGCCGCGCGCGCCTTAATCAGCGCGTTCTCGACAAAGGTTGTTCCGCTCTCGACCGGTTCGGGCAGCCCCAGCGCGCCCGCCGAGATGCACTGCACCCCGTACGGCGCGAGCAAGGCCTGGATTTCGCGCAGCTTGCCCGCATTGTGCGTGGCAATCACCAGCGATCCCGAACCGATCGATTTCACCGCAGCACAGCCTTGGCCTGCGCCTCGAAGATCTGCCCGCAGCCCAGCCGCGCCAGGCGCAGCAAGCGCAGCAACGCTTCCTCGTCGTAAGTCGCGCCCTCGGCGGTGGCCTGGACTTCGGCGATCTTGCCGCCTTCGATCAGCACGAAATTGGCATCGGCATCGGCGCCCGAATCCTCAATGTAATCGAGATCGAGCACCGGCACGCCCTGGTGGATGCCACACGAGATCGCCGCGACCTTCTCGGTCAGCGGATCGTCCTTGATCGCGCCGGCGTCCATCAACTTCTGCACCGCCAGCCGCATCGCGACCCACGCGCCCGAGATCGACGCGGTGCGGGTGCCGCCATCGGCCTGGATCACGTCGCAATCGAGCGTGATCTGGCGCTCGCCCAGCTTCTTCATGTCGGTAACCGCGCGCAACGACCGCCCGATCAGCCGCTGGATTTCTTGCGTCCGCCCGCTCTGCTTGCCCTTGGCGGCTTCACGGCTGCCGCGGGTGTGCGTGGCACGAGGAAGCATCGAGTATTCGGCCGTGACCCAGCCTTCGCCCTTTCCGCGCAGCCACGGCGGCAACCGCTCTTCCACGCTGGCGGTGACGAGCACGCGCGTATCGCCGAACGAGACAAGGCACGACCCTTCGGCGTGCTTGGTAAAGCCGGTCTGGATATCGATGGCGCGCATTTCATCAGGCGCGCGGCCGGAAGGTCGCATAAGAGTTCCTTTGGGAGTTTGCCCGATGCCCATAGGCACGATAGACCGGAGAGCCAAGGAGGATTGCCGTGAGGCTGAGCCCGCCGATTTCAGTGCTGACGATTTTGGCGGCGGCGTTTGCGTGGATGGCTGTCAGCGAGGCGAGGGATCACGACTGTTATGTCGGACCGGCTGGGCAATTTACGCTAACAAACAGACTGGTATGGCTGAAAAATAGTGTGGCAGGCCAGCGTTCGCAATGCGACTCTTGGCTGGCCGGGAGTCCGAAACATCATATACGGGCTATGCATTTCATATTTTTCGGGGGGCAGTGGGACTTTCCACGAACCTCGATCGAAGTAACGATAACTCAGGCCGGAAACGTGATAGCGATTGAACAGCCGATGCCAGAGGACAATATTGCGCTAGCAAAAACTCGCTCATGGACCGGAAAACGAGCACTGTACGAACGCGCGCTGCGTTTGGTTGAACCGCTTGAGGCTAGATCAATAAGCTTCTATCAAATCAAGCACATGTCTGATATAGCTGGCGATGACCAGAAAACGTGCAAGCGTTATATTTATGACTCTGGCTCAGCCGGGATTCTGTTTGCGACATCCAATCCAAACGATTGGCGGGTCTTCGGGACCGGTAATTGCAAAGATCCGCCGGTTCCTTCCGCTGAACGCCGCGTTCGAGCCGCAGAAGACCTCATTGAGACGGATTTGCGTCTCTTCGATCCGATTGTGGGATTCAAGATACGCTAATGCCCGCCCCCCCGCTCAACGAACTCAGCAACCGCGCGCGAGATATCTTTCGGCTGGTGGTTGAGGGGTATATCGCCAGAGGGCAGCCGGTGGGGTCGAAGACGCTTGCGGGGTCAGGCGGGGTCAACTTGTCGCCGGCGTCGATCCGTTCGGTCTTGCAGGAATTGCAGGACGCGGGGCTGCTCGCCGCGCCGCATACCAGCGCGGGGCGTCTGCCGACCGACGTGGGCCTGCGGCTGTTCGTCGACGGGATCATGCAAGTCGCCGAACCTACGCAGGCCGAACGCGCGCAGATCGAGCGCGGCCTGGCGCAAGGCGGCACGATCGAGGCGGCGATCGCGGCGGCTTCGTCCGCGCTCTCGGAAATCTCGGCGGCGGCGGGGGTGGTCATGGTGCCGCGCCGCGAGCCACGCTTGCAGCAACTGGCCTTCGTGCCGCTCTCGCCTGGCCGCGCGCTGGCGGTGCTGGTGGGCGAGGACGGCAATGTCGAGAACCGCGTGATCGACTTGCCGTCTGGCGCCTCGCAGTCATCGCTCGAACAGGCGGGCAATTATCTGACGCGGCAGCTTGCCGGGCGGACGCTGGCCGAAGCGGTCGAGCAAGTTCGGCGCGAGATCGCCGATGATCGTTCGGCGCTCGATGCCGCCAGCCGCAATCTTGTGGCGCGCGGGTTGGCGGTGTGGAGCGAGGATGCCACGCGGCGCCCGGTGCTGGTGGTGCGCGGCCAGGCCAATTTGCTCGACGAGGCGGCTCTGGGCGACCTGGAGCGGGTACGGCAACTGCTTGATGAATTGGAAAACATCGAATCGATCGCGGGTGTATTCGATGCCGCGCGTGAGGCGCAGGCCACGCGGATTTTCATCGGCAGCGAGAACCGGCTGTTCTCGTTGACGGGCTCGTCGGTGATCGCTTCGCCCTGGCGCGATCACGAGGGAAGGGTGGTCGGCGTGGTCGGTGTGATCGGTCCCACGCGGTTGAATTACGCGCGCGTTGTCCCCATGGTTGATTTCACCGCTCAGTATCTCGGCCAGTCGCTGGGCAAACTGGGCTTCGGGCGCTAACGGCGCTTCACGAATTCGAACAGGACGGACATACCCACAATGATGCAGGATGACACGCGCCCCGCTGACGAGGAACTGGCCGGAGCGGACCTCGCCGCCGCTGCCGAACAAGGCGAGGCGCAAGCTGCCGCCGATGCGCAAGCCGCAGAACTGGCCAGCCTTCGCGAACAAGTCGACGCCGCGAAGCAGGAGGTGCTTTACGCCAAGGCGGAGACGCAGAACGTGCGCCGCCGGCTCGAAAAGGACATGGTCGACGCGCGCGCTTATGCCGCAACCGGCTTTGCGCGCGATATCCTGTCTGTTTCGGACAACCTGACCCGCGCGCTGGAGGCGATCCCCGCCGAATTGCGTGAGGATGAGCGGCTGAAGGCGCTGGTCACCGGGCTGGAGGCAACGGGCCGCGAAATCGAGAAGGTGTTCGGGCTCCACGGCATCACCCGCATCGCCTCGAAGGGCCTGCCGCTCGACCCGCACCAGCACCAGGCAATGATGGAAATGCCCACCGCCGATGCCGAACCGGGCACGATCATCCAGGAATTGCAGGCCGGCTACATGATCAAGGACCGCCTGCTGCGGCCCGCGATGGTGGTGGTGGCGAAGAAGCCCGATTGATCCGATGGACCGCCCTTTCGCTGAGAACCTGACAAGCGAGCGGGCTTCGTTCGTCACCCACCTCGAATGCTCCATCACGGGTGAGCGGTACGAGGCGGACCGGTTGCATGGCTTGTCCAGCGCAAGGCGGCCGTTGCTGGTGCGGTATGATCTCGATGGTGTGAAGGCCGCGCTGTCGCGCGATGGCCTGGCTGCGCGGCCGACCGACTTGTGGCGCTGGCGCGAGTTGCTGCCGGTGCGCAAGGCGGCCAACATCGTCAGCATGGGCGAGATCGAGACGCCGCTGGTGCCGATCCCGGTTTCGGGCGGTCCAAACGTTTTGGTCAAGGACGAGGGGCGCTTGCCGACCGGATCGTTCAAGGCGCGCGGGCTGGTGATGGCGGTGGCGATGGCCAAGGAATTGGGCGTCACTCGGATCGCGATGCCCACCAACGGCAACGCCGGCGCGGCGCTGGCGGCCTATGCCAGCCGCGCGGGGATCGAGACGATCGTGCTCTGCCCCGACGATACGCCCGAGATCAACGTGCGCGAAATCGCCGCACAAGGCGCGCGGGTGTGGCGGGTCAACGGGCTCATCGATGATTGCGGCGCGATCGTTGGGAAGGGCGCCGCGGAAGGGCGCTGGTTCGATTTCTCGACGCTCAAGGAGCCGTATCGGATCGAGGGCAAGAAGACGATGGGCCTGGAACTGGCCGCGCAGTTCGGCTGGCGGCTGCCCAAGGCGATCTTCTACCCGACCGGCGGCGGAACCGGGCTGATCGGCATGTGGAAGGCTTTTGCCGAACTGGAAACACTTGGCTGGATCGGGTCCGAACGTCCCAAGATGTTCGCGGTTCAGGCCAGCGGCTGTGCACCGATCGTCAAGGCGTTCGATGAGGGCGTCGAGCATGCCGAGCGCTGGGAAAACGCGCATACCGTGGCGGCGGGCATCCGCGTGCCGCGTGCGGTCGGAGATTTCCTGATCCTGCGCGCGGTGCGCGAAAGCGGCGGCAAGGCACTGGCGGTGGACGATATCGATACGCTGCGCGCGGTGGATGATTGCGCGCGGCAGGATGGGTTGCTGCTGTGCCCCGAAGGCGGCGCGACTTTGGCGGCGTGGCGCAATGCCGTGCGTGACGGCCTGGTCGATCGTGATGACGAGGTGGTGCTGTTCAACTGCGCGACCGGGCTCAAGTATCCAATGCCCGAGGCAGAGAGCCGGCTCGATCGCAATGGGCCGATCGATCTGGCTGCACTCTAGAAGGGCAGGATCGCTTCGAGTTCGTCGCGCGCCACGCCGCCGAACCGGGCGCGGAAGGCATGCGCCACAATCTCGGCCTGCTGCTCGATGCCATAAGAGTCGAACGGCTTGCCCGGCTTGAGCGTGTAGCGATAGCGGCAGAACGGGTGCCGCGCGAAGGGCAGGTACCAGCGTCCACGCACCTGCGTTTGCCACACATGCGTCATTTCGTGGATGAACAGCGCTTGCAACGGCAGTGCTTCGGCACTGAAATCGTCGCGATAGACGCTGGCGCGCGGGTGAAAGTGGATATGCCCGCACGGCGCCATCACGGTGGTGCGCGGCTGGAGCGGGAACCAGCGCTTCCGCCGGATCATCACGCCAGATGGATCGAGTGCCGATCCGAACATGCTTTCCGCCAGCGCGATCTCGCCCCCGGTCAGCGGGCGCTCGCTACCCGGCGCGCAGCAATGACGGTCTGGCGCGATCACATGTGATCCATGTGATCGATTGGCGCGCCGTCGCCGGTACCGCTTTGGACTTTGGCGAGGACGGTGGTCTTGTCGCCATTGTCGAAAGTGGCGGTCAATTCGCGGGTCATGCCGGGCTTTAGCGCCTTTTCCACTTCGAACAGCATGACGTGATAGCTGCCAGGCTTGAATTCGACGCCCTTGCCCGGTTCGATCGCCACGCTTTTCACCTCGTCCATCGAACTGACTCCGCCGGCAGTCCTGCTCTCGTGCATTTCGGCGCGGGCGGCGCCATCGACCGTAACGCCCACCAGCTTGCGGGCCGCGCCCGACACCTGGCTCACCTTGAAATAGGCCACACCCGGATTGCCGGAAACCAACGGCAACTGGATCACAGCATCGGTCAGCGCGATGCCCGGCGTGCCGATCGGTCCGATGGCGACCGGCGCCATGCTGGCGGAAGCGGCATCTGCGGGCGCATCCTTCGGCGCGTCCTTGGGCGCCTTGCCGCAACTGGCCAGCACCAACGCCATCGCGCCCAGTACGATCAGCCCTGAAGACATGCGGTTACGGTTCATGGGTGGAAGGTTCCTTCGTGGTTGTGGACCTGCGGCCAACTAGCCACACCAAACCCTTGTGCCAAGCGCAACCACACCTATATCGCCCCCCATCGGAGCCGTTCGGACCATTACCGGACTGGTGTTCGCCCTTACCGGGGAACCCAGGCGGGCGGCGTCTCACTACGCAAGGAAGACGGGGATATCATGGCAAAAGTAATCGGCATCGATCTGGGTACGACCAACAGCTGCGTGGCAGTGATGGATGGCGGCAAGCCCAAGGTCATCGAAAATTCCGAAGGCGCGCGCACCACGCCCTCGATCGTCGCGTTCACCAAGGACGGTGAACGACTGATCGGGCAGCCGGCCAAGCGCCAGGCGGTCACCAACCCTGATAACACCATTTTCGCGGTCAAGCGCCTGATCGGCCGCCGCTATGACGATCCCATGACTCAAAAGGACATGAAGCTTGTCCCCTATACGATCTCCAAGGGCAAGAATGGCGACGCCTGGGTCAAGGCCGGCGGCACCGATTACAGCCCTTCGCAGGTCTCGGCGTTCACGCTGCAGAAGATGAAGGAAACCGCCGAGGCGTATCTTGGCGAAACCGTCACGCAGGCCGTCATCACCGTGCCCGCCTACTTCAACGACGCGCAGCGCCAGGCGACCAAGGACGCCGGGCAGATCGCCGGCCTTGAAGTGCTGCGCATCATCAACGAGCCGACAGCGGCTGCACTCGCCTATGGGCTCGACAAGGACGACGGCAAGACCATCGCGGTCTATGATCTTGGCGGCGGCACTTTCGACATTTCGGTGCTCGAAATCGGTGACGGCGTGTTCGAGGTGAAGTCGACCAACGGCGATACGTTCCTGGGCGGCGAAGATTTCGACATCACCATCGTCGAATACCTTGCGGACAAGTTCAAGGCCAAGGAAAACATGGACTTGCGCAGCGACAAGCTCGCGCTTCAGCGTTTGAAAGAGGCCGCTGAAAAGGCCAAGATCGAACTGTCCTCGGCGCAGACCACCGAAATCAACCTGCCGTTCATCACCGCGCGCATGGAAGGCGGCAGCACCACGCCGCTCCATCTCGTCGAAGTGATCACCCGCGCCGATCTGGAAAAGATGGTCGCAAGCCTGATCAAGCGCACGCTCGAACCGTGCAAGAAGGCGCTCGCCGATGCCGGGCTCACCGCCAAGGACATCGACGAAGTCGTGCTCGTCGGCGGCATGACCCGCATGCCGCGCGTGCGTGAAATGGTGAAGGAATTCTTCGGCAAGGAACCGCATACCGGCGTGAACCCTGACGAAGTCGTGGCGATGGGCGCTGCCATTCAGGCGGGCGTGTTGCAGGGCGACGTCAAGGACGTGCTGCTGCTCGACGTAACCCCGCTATCGCTCGGCATCGAGACGCTGGGCGGGATTATGACGCGCATGATCGATCGCAACACAACGATCCCCACCAAGAAGAGCCAGGTCTATTCGACCGCCGAGGACAACCAGCAGGCCGTCACGATCCGCGTGTTCCAGGGCGAGCGCGAGATGGCGGGCGACAACAAGCTGCTCGGCCAGTTCGACCTGGTCGGCATTCCGGCCGCGCGGCGTGGTGTGCCGCAGATCGAGGTCACTTTCGACATCGACGCCAACGGCCTGGTCAACGTTTCGGCCAAGGACAAGGGCACCGGCAAGGAACAGCAGATCCGCATCCAGGCCAGCGGCGGCC
Organism: Novosphingobium sp.; assembly: GCF_025351285.1. Classification (GTDB taxonomy): domain Bacteria; phylum Pseudomonadota; class Alphaproteobacteria; order Sphingomonadales; family Sphingomonadaceae; genus Novosphingobium. Next base: position 631 of record NZ_JANXWG010000043.1, on the reverse strand, counting down.
TTTCGGACAGCGACATCGACCAGATGGTTCGTGACGCCGAAAAGTTCGCCGAAGAGGACAAGCAGCGGCGCGCCGCGGCCGAGGCGAAGAACAACGCCGAAAGCCTGGTCCACGCGACCGAGCGCCAGCTTGAGGAACACGCCGACAAGATCGACGCGGGCCTCAAGGGTGAGATCGAAGCCGCGATCGCCGAGACCAAGACCGCGATCGAAGGCGGCGATGTCGATGCGATGACCGCCAAGACTCAGGCGCTGACCGAAGTGGCGATGAAGCTGGGCCAGGCGATTTACGAGAAGGAGCAGGCCGCCTCGGCAGCGCCCGGCGGTGCCGGCGGCGATAGCGGTCATGGGGCCAAGCCCGATGACGGCGTGGTCGATGCCGAGTTCTCCGAAGTCGACGACAACAAGGGTTAATCGCCTTCGATGACCAAAAACCGCCACTCGCGTTTGCGCGCGGGTGGCGGTTCTGGTTCGGCGTTGTGCAAAATGGGTCCAGCGGGGGTTGGTCCGGTGACGGTTAGGGCGGCTTGATGGCAACCGAGGTCGATTTCTACGAATTGCTCGAAGTGGAACGCACCGCCGACGATAAGGTGCTCAAGTCCGCGTACCGGCGATTGGCGATGATTCACCAC
>NZ_JANXWG010000044.1 GCF_025351285.1 Novosphingobium sp. | reverse complement strand
TGCGGTGCCCGCCCTTTTCTTTTCCCCCCAAGCGCCTATATCACCCCTGCCGGTTTCGACCGGCTATGGTGATAAAGTGTACCGTACAATAGGCGCAGCGGACCCGGGGGCAGTACCCGGCGGCTCCACCACCACCAGTCGGATACGCGCAAGCGTCAGGCCGGCGCCCTGTTATCGCAGGGGTGATGACGGGGCCGAACCAGGATCGACGTGTGTTGAAAAGCGGTATTTTTGCCCGGGCTGAGTAACCCGTTCAAGGCTCAAAACCCATAAGTGCCAACGATAACGAAGCACTTGCTCTCGCAGCGTAATTCTAGGGGCTAACGCCCTGACCTTACAAAGCCAGAACACGGTCGGGCCCACCGGGTAACAGAAGGGACTCCAGCGGCGCGGGGCGGGCCGGGCAACAGAACCGCCCCACTTTTTGGTTTGGCGAAATTCGCGAAAGAGCGAATTTCGCGTGCTTCCCCGAGCCCACACCCCCACCCAAACCACCCAACAATAGGTACCCTATGGGTGGTTCGGGTGGGGTGTGGGCTTGGGGAAGCCTCCGGACGTCAGTCCGGCAAACAAGACTCGCTACCTCCGCACCAGCCCCCGTGGCCGCACCACGCCCAGGTCAAGATGCGACACCACCCCCGGCGGCGCATCGCACACTTGCGGAACCACCGTGCAGCCCACCAGCCCGGTCCACGGAATGCCCAGGAACGGGTGCCGGCCATCGGCGTCCGCCATTGCCATCAGGTGGCATTCGAGCGGCGGATCGCCGTGGATGCGCACGCGATATTTGGCTTCGCCCTCTTCCCAAAGCGGCTCGATCTGCGTGCCGAGCTGCCAGTAGAAATGATACACGATCAGCGGCTTGCCCCCGCTCCACGCGGTCCATTCGTAATGCTGCCCGCCGCAGGTGCCGGCCTTCACCAGGCCGAACTGGTGCTCGATATCGACCAGAGCCCTGGCCACCTCGAACTTCACCGTCACTTCATCGATCTCGACGCCGAGGCCTTCGGCAATCATGCTCATCGACGAATAGAAGTGCTTGTACGTCTCGGGCGATCGGCGCGGCTTGGCCAGCAACTCGTCGCAATCGGCGCCGAAGCCCATGATCTCGGTGTAGATCATCGGGTTGCGCACCTTGTCGATCACCTCGCTCAATTCGATGCAGTCGATCCGGCTCATCAACCGCGCCAGCGTCAGCGGCAGGATATCTCCCGCAAAGCCCGGATGAATCCCGCACCCGTGAAACGAAACGCCGCCCTCGCGGCACGCCGCCTCCACCCGCGCGGCGTGTTCGGGAATGAACTTGTTGGGCAGAAACGGCCCCGCCGGCGAGACCACGTTCTTGCCCGAGGCTAGCAACCGGCACACCATGTCGATCGGCGGGGTCATCATCGAGGGCGCGAACAGCACGCAATCGGCCTCCATCGCCACGATCGCGTCCACGTCATCGGTGCACAGCACACCCGTCTTCGGCAGCCCGACAATGTCGCCCGCGTCCTTGCCCACCTTGGCCGGGTCGGTGACGAGCACCCCGACCAGCTCGGTCACCGGGTTCTCGATGAAGTACTTAAGCGCAGCCTTGCCGACGGTGCCGGTGGCCCACTGGATGACCTTGTAGGTTTTCTGGGTCATGGCAAATCCCTCAATTGAGCCCGCGCACCTGGCCGCCGTCGACGCGGTAATTGGCGCCGGTGATGAAGCCGTTGGCGGGGCTGGCGAGCATCGCCGCCACCATCGCCAGCTCTCGCGGCAGCCCGAAACGGCCGGCGGGGGGCACCTCGAACACCTGCTCGCTGGCCAGCCGTTCGTTGACCTGATCGGGCGTCAGCGAAGGATCGCCGAACTTGTGCCGCCCGAACCGCACCAGCCCGTCGACCATGATCACACCGGGGGTCAGCACGTTGGCGGTCACGTTCACCCCGCGCAGCGATCCCGCCAGGCTGACCGTGTAGTTGTTGAGCGCAGCTTTCGCGGCCGAATAGTCGACCCCCATGAAGTTGGGCTGCATCGCCACCGCGCTCGACACGTTGACGATCCGCCCGAATTTGGCGGCCACCATTGCGGGCACGCACAACTGGCACAACTGCACCGCGCCGAGCGTGTTGGCCTTGTAATTGGACAGGAAATCCTCGGCCGCGATCTCGGCCGGGCGCTTCGAGGTGTTGCCTTCGGAATTTCCGCCGGCGTTGTTGATCAGCACTTCGATCGACCCGCCCAGCGCAGCCATGGCTTGCGCATGGACCGCCGCCGCGCCGCCGTCCTCGGACAATTCACCGATCGCCACGCCCGCCGCGCCGATCTCGGCTGCCACGGCTTCGGCCCGATCGCGGTTGCGCCCGTGGACGACCACGCGCGCGCCTTCCTCGGTGAACAGCCGCACGATGGCTTCGCCGATGCCGCTGCTGCTGCCGGTGACGAGCACGCGCCGGCCATGAAGCTCGAGGTCCATTGCTCTCTCCCGCGCGCGGTCAGCCGGCGCCTGGGAAGGTGATATGGTCGCCAACGAAGTTTGCAAACGGCCACGCACCCCGCCGGGGCGATGATGCACGGTCCTGCCGCGACGATCGGTTTACGGTTCTGGCGAAGTTTGCGCGGCCGCGATCATGGCGCCGGCCAGCGCGCTGCGCTGCTGCCACGCGGGCCGGTCGGGTGCGATGTGATAAAGCCCGTGGAGGTAGGCGCGATCCCACACCGTCAGATCGGGTTGCGCATTGCTGCGGGCACCAGTGCGCGCGAACATGCCCAGCACCGAGGGCAAGCCGGCGAGGCCGCCGTCGGTCCCCTTGATCTGCGCGAACGCGACCATGGCGGCGTAGCTGGCGATCGCATCGAGCGGGTACCCTTCCGCCCTCGTGATATCCACCACCACGACCGTTGCCGAAAGATTGAAGCGGACGCCCGTCGAAACAAGGCTGGCGTGCCAGACCTTCAGATTGCCTTCTTCATCGACCTTGTCGCCATCGGCGCCCTCGGTCCCGGTGCCGTACCACCAGCGGACGGCGCGGCCCGAATCGAACAGTTCGCGCCGCTTCGCGATGGTCAGGCCCGCGAACAGCAGCGGCTGGCGCATGCTCATCGCGCGGACGAGACTGTCGCCATCGTTGCTGAATATGATCGCCAGGTTGGGCTCGCAGCCCGGCCGCGCTTCGGTCAACGTGCCCGTGGCCGCGGCGGCGCGGCGGACCTTGTCGAGCACCGACGCCGTATATTGCGGATCGATATTGAGCACGACCGGGCAGAACGGCTTGGCCCGCCGCGCGTATTGATCGACTTCGGTAAGCTGCGTAACGGTCCGGATGAAACCCGCAACCTCGTGCTTGAGCTTGGCAGCGTCCTGCGGGATCGCGTTGACCACGATTCCGGGTGTTTCCGCCGCAGCAGGAATGCTCAAGCACAAGCAAACCATGCAAGCCAATGCGGGCAAAGCCTTGCGCCTGTGATTCAAGCCCGCCCCTCGAACACCGCCGCTGCGCGCGATGCCGTGCGGTAGCGCACCGAATCGAGGATTGCCGCGCCGGCCATGAACACCGCGCCGGTGCAGGCAAGGAACAGCAGCACGCCCTGGAATCCGGGATAGATGTCGAGATAGACCCGGCCGCGCTGGATCGCGCCCAAAGCCAGCGCGTAAATGATCGCGAAGGCTTCGAGCCGGGTCTTGATCACAAACAGTCGCGCAATTTTCATCAACACGGGCCCCGGTTCCTCTTAACCTTTGGCTTCGCAATCATCGTGCCATTCCCGGATTTGCGGGGCATAGGATGGTTAACCGCAGCCGGGCTTGTCAAGCTGACCGACAGCCTTGCGTTAACAAGAGGTTATACGCACAAATTGGGCCGGAGTTGCACGCGAATCGGTGAGTTGTCTTGCGCGTGCCGTCAGCCGAGTTCGGCAAGATCCAGCGCATTCAACAGCGCGCCGCGCGCCGCACGGACGGTGGTGGCGAGGCTTGCGAGGCCAAGGTCGGCCGGATCGATCTGCTCAGGCCAGTGCTCCGCGATCACCCGCGCCATCAGGTCACCGCGTGCCTCATCCAGCAAAAAGCGATGATCGATCGTCGCGGGATCGGCCACCACGCGCAAGCGCAGGCACGCCGGGCCGCCGCCATTGGCCATTGATTGTCGTACGTCGACCGGGATCACGCGGCGGATCGGGCCATTCGAGGCGAGCATCGCATCGAGCCATGTGCGGACCGATGCGCTGTTCCAGGCTTCCTCGGGGATCACCAGCGCCATCTCGCCCGAGGGGAGCGTGAGCAGTTGCCCGTTGAACAAGTAGCTGCGCACTGCTTCTTCAAGGCTCACCGCGCTGGCGGGCACTGTCACGAATTCGGCAGCGGGCAAGGCAGCACGGATTGCCGCTTCGGCGCCGGCGCGATCGGCAAAGGCCTGTTCGTGCGCAAACAGCACGGGACCATTGGCCACCGCGACCACGTCGTTGTGGAACGCGCCGGCCGCGATCGCAGCGGGGCTTTGCTCGATGAACAGGCAGCGTTCGGGGGCCAGCCCGTGCACACGGGCCACAGCGCGGCTGGCTTGCTCGTGCTGGCGTGCAGGGAATGCGCCGCCGGATCGGCCGTACACGAAGATCTCGATCCCAGCCGCATCGTGGCTGGTCGCCATGCGCATATGATTGGCCGCGCCCTCGTCGCCGAAGCACGCGGGGACTGGGCCGTGGACCGCAAAGTGCGCGGGATCGGCGAAGGCGAGTCGCAATTGCCGTTGCGTTTCGGGCCATTCGATCGAACGGTGCGGCATCGTTACCAGGTTGGCCGGGGTCAGGTGGCAGCGCCCGTCGGCGGTATCGGGCGCGGGCGAGACGGTGGCGGCGTTGGCAGTCCACATCGATGACGCGGACCACGCCATCGCGCGCACCCTTCGATCGCTGTCGCCAGCCTCACCCTCAAGCCCCACCGCCGCAAGGAATGCGGCATCGGGCCGCGGCAGCGGCACGAAGAACCCCTGTGCCAGCCCCAGCGCCAGGTTGCCGCGCATCTTTTCCAGCCCCTGCAAGGCCGCAGCGCGCGGATAGCTGACATTGCCCAGGTGCCGCGCCGAAGCGAGATTGCCCAGGCTCAGCCCGGCATAATTGTGGCTCGGCCCGACGATCCCGTCGAAGTTGATCTCAACCAGAGCCATCAGCGCGCCACCCACCACACTGTATCGCCTACACCCACGCCGAGTGCGGCTGCCGCCTCGGGATCGAGCGCGATGCCTTCACCGGCCGGCGCGATCGTGGCGAACGAACAGCGAAACTGCGTAAGGTGCCCGGTCGCCACCAATGCCTTCGATCCTTCCTCGCACGGCACCACGGAGACCACTTTCACCGCCTTGGCATTGGCGATACTCTCGACCTTGTCGGTCCGCGCGGTCATGGTCGGGCCGCCGTCGAAGATGTCGATGAAGCCCTCGTAACTGAAGCCTTCGCCCTCCAGCATCCGCATCGCCGCGCGGCCGCTGGGGTGCGGCAAGCCGATCGCGCTGCGCGTGGTTTCGGGCAGCATCGCCACGTAGACCGGGTGCTTGGGCATCAGATCGGCGATGAACTGGTTGCCGTTGATGGCGTTGAAGTAATCGGCCTCCTGGAAGTTCATGCCGAAAAACCGGCCGGCCACGCCATCCCAGAACGGCGATCCGCCACGCTCGTCGATGATCCCGCGCAGTTCGGCCAGGATGCGATCGGCAAAGCGCTGGCGATGCATCGCGATGAACAGGTAGCGGCTGCGCGCCAGCAACATGCCCAGCCCGCCTGCGCGTTCGTGCGGGTGCAGGAACAGCCCGCCGACTTCGCTCGATCCCTCAAGGTCGGTCACCAAAGCCAGCATCTCGGCGCGGAAAGTGCGCTTGAGCTCGACCGAATGCTGGGTCAGCGTGGTCATGCGGTACGAATAGAACGGCCAGGTCTGGCCCACCGCGGTGAACAACTGGCACGTGCCGCGCACATCGCCGGTCTCGACGTTCTCGAGGATCAGCACGAACAGTTCGGCGGGCTCGAAATCGCCGTCCCGCCCGAATGCGGCAATCGACCGTTCGAGCTTGGCGGTCAGCGAGGGCTTGTCGGCGGGCAGGTTGGTGAAGCCGCCGCCGGTCAGCTTGGCCATCTCGTAAAGGTGTTGCAGGTCCGATGCAGCGGCAGCGCGGATGCGGAAATGAGCCATTATTCTCCCCCAGCCAAGTTACTCTCCACCGGATAGCCGGTGCAGCACCAGCGCCGACAGCGCCGCGCGCTCGGCCAGGCTGGGCACGAGCAGATATTCCTCGTCCGAATGGATAGCGCCCCCGCGCACCCCCATCGTATCGACCACCGGCACGCCCAGCGCGGCGATGTTATTGCCATCGCACACCCCGCCCGAGGGTATCCAGCTTATCGGCTGGCCCAGTGCTTCGCCGCATTGCTTGACCAGCCCGAACAGCGCCTCGGCCGCCGGCGTCAGCGGCTTGGGCGGGCGGGTAAGCCCGCCGTGGAGGTGGAGCGAAACCTCGTGCTCCTGCTCGATTTCGTGCAATATCAGGTAGATCGCGCGGCTGAACCGCTCGGCATCGAGCTCGCTTTTCGGCCGGATGTTGAAGCGCAGCACTGCCGAATCGGGCACGACATTGTTGGCCGATCCGCCGTCGATCCGCGCCGGGTTGATGGTGAGCCCGCTGGTTTCCATGTGCTTCAGCCGCACCGCCAGATCGGCCGCCGCCACCAGCGCATTGCGGCCGTAACCAGGGTTGCGCCCGGCGTGTGCGGAACGGCCCGACACCACCACCGAAAAGTTGCCGCTGCCACCCCGCGCGCCCGCCAGCGTGCCATCGGGCAGGGCAGAGGGTTCGTACGTCAGCGCAGCCGCCTTGCCCTGCGCCAGCGCGGCGATCAGTGGCGCGGAAGAGAGGCTGCCGGTTTCCTCGTCCGAATTGATCATCACGTCATAGCCGACGCGAGCCGCTTGCGAGCTGGCTTCGAACGCAGTCAGCGCGGCCAGGATCACCGCGATGCCGCCCTTCATGTCGGCGACGCCGGGGCCGTTCAGCGTCACCGCGTCGATCCAGCGGGTGCGCTGGAACGGGTGATCGGCGGCGAACACGGTGTCCATGTGCCCGGTCAACAGATAGCGGCGCGGCGCGTCGGGCCGCACGCGCAGGACCAGGTGGCGCCCATGCGATTGCTCGATCCGCGCGCCGTTCGCCGCCACCGCGTCGACCGGCGCGGGCGCGAGCAGTTCCAGATCGCCCGGCAGCGCGGAGAACGCCTCTGCCAGCGCATCGGCCTGCGTGGAAAGACCGGCAAGGTTGCCGGTGCCGCTGTTGATATGGCTCCACGCCTCGACCTGGGTGAGCATGGCGGCAGCATCGGTCTGGCCCGCCAGCGCGGATTCGGTGCGGGAAAGCTGTTGCATGCGAAACCGTCTAGCCCGAGCGGGTCTTGAAGGCCAGATGCGCGCCGGGGAATTGCCAAGTTGCCGGGGAATTGCCAAATTGGAGGCGATCGGCCATAGGCGGCGGTGTTCCTCCCCAGGACAGGCGATTCAACACGGGCGCGATCCGATCGCGTCCGCAGCACTTATGGTGAGGTTCATGAACGACTACACAAAACGCAGCACCCTCCGCGTCGACGCCGGCCTCGCGCACTTCGTCGAAAGCGACGTGCTGGCGCCGCTCGGGCTTGATGCAGGCACGTTCTGGCAGGGTTTCGCCGCGATTTGCGAACGGTTCGCTCCGCAAAACCGCGCGCTTCTGGGCCGCCGCGACGAATTGCAGGCGATGATCGACACCTGGCACGGTGAACATCGCGGTAAGCCGATCGACCCGCAACAGTACCGCGCGTTCCTGAAGGCCATCGGCTACCTCGCCCCAGAACCCGCGCCTTTTGTGATCGGCACGACCAATGTGGACCGCGAGATCGCGCTGATGGCCGGGCCGCAGCTTGTCGTGCCTGCGCTCAACGACCGTTTCGTGCTCAACGCCGCCAATGCGCGCTGGGGCAGCCTTTACGATGCGTTCTATGGCACCGATGCGCTCGATGCGCCGGCGGCGAAGCCTGGTGGCTACGACCACGAACGCGGCGCGGCGGTGATCGCGGCAGGGCGCGCGTTCCTCGATTTGGCGCTGCCGCTGGCGGAGGGGAACTGGGCCGACTGGGATGGGGAGGGCGTGCCGGCGCTGGCCGATCCCGCACAGTTCGTAGGCACCAGGCCGGGCGGATTGCTGTTCGAACATAACGGCTTGCACATCGAACTGGTGCTGAACCGCGATCACCCGGTGGGCAGCACCGACAAGGCCGGAATCGCCGACGTGGTCCTCGAATCCGCGCTGACCGCGATCGTTGATCTGGAAGATTCGATCGCCGCGGTCGACGCCGAGGACAAGACGCTGGCTTATCGCAACTGGCTTGGGCTGATGCGCGGTGATCTGGTCGCATCGTTCCAGAAGGGCGGCCGGACGATGACCCGCGCGCTCGATCCAGACCGCGATTGGACCGCCACCGATGGCAGCGCGCTGACGCTCGCGGGCCGCAGCCTGCTGTTCGTGCGCAACGTCGGCCACCTGATGACCAATCCTGCGATCATGCTGGCAGATGGCCACGAGATCCCCGAAGGCATCATGGACGCGGTGATCACAAGCGCAATCGGCATGCATGACGTGAAAGGGCTGGGGCCTAACCGTAACAGCCGGCAGGCGAGCATCTACATCGTCAAGCCCAAGATGCACGGGCCTGACGAATGTGCGTTCACCAATGACTTGTTCGACGCGGTCGAAGACCTGCTCGGGGCGCCGCGCTACACCGTGAAGGTGGGGGTGATGGACGAGGAACGGCGCACGTCCGCCAATCTGGCCGCCTGCATCCATGCGGTAAAGGACCGGGTGGTGTTCATCAACACGGGCTTCCTCGACCGCACCGGGGATGAAATCCACACCTCGATGCGCGCGGGGCCGATGGTGCGCAAGGGCGCGATGAAGGCCAGCCAGTGGATCGTGGCTTACGAAGCGCGCAACGTCGGCATCGGGCTGGCGAGCGGCTTTTCGGGCCGCGCGCAGATCGGCAAGGGCATGTGGGCCGCGCCCGACCGGATGCACGCGATGATGCAGGAAAAGATCGCGCACCCGCTGACCGGCGCCAACACCGCCTGGGTGCCTTCGCCAACCGCCGCCACGCTCCACGCGATGCATTACCATCAGGTAGCGGTGTTCGACGTGCAGAAGGAAGTGGCAACGCGGCCGATTCCGGGGCTCGAACCGCTGCTGACGATCCCCTTGGCGGATGGCGTGAACTGGTCCGAGGCCGAAGTGCGCGAGGAACTCGACAACAACGCGCAAGGGCTGCTGGGTTACGTCGTGCGCTGGATCGATCTGGGCGTCGGTTGCTCGAAAGTGCCCGACATCAACGACATCGGCCTGATGGAAGACCGCGCGACCTTGCGCATTTCCAGCCAGCATATGGCCAACTGGCTATTGCACGGGGTGTGCAGCAAGGATCAGGTGATGGATTCGCTCAAGCGCATGGCCGCCAAGGTCGATGCGCAGAACGCGGGCGATGCCGAATATCAGCCGATGGCGGGCAACTGGGACACCAGCTTCGCTTTCCGCGCGGCGTGTGATCTGGTGTTCAAGGGCGTGGAACAACCGAGTGGCTATACCGAGCCGTTGCTGCACGCGTGGCGGTTGATGAAGAAGGAACACGATCGGGAGGCCCGGTCCGTTCCGGCTTGAGTCTGTCCCAAATTCGAAGTGCCCACCCCTAACCCCTCCCGCAAGCGGGAGGGGGACTAAAAGGTGTTCCCCGCCCGCTTGCGGGAGGGGAGCGAGACTTGGCAGCTTGCTGCCTAGTCGCAGCGGGGTGGGCCGTTCAGGCGCAGCGTGAGCGGGTCAACTTCCCAACACCCGCGCCAGCCCGACGAAATCCGCCACCCCCAGCGTCTCGGCCCGCCGGTCGCTGGCAATTCCCAGCGTCGCCAGTGCCTCGATCGCCCCGGGCACGCTCTTCAAACTCTGCCGCAACATCTTGCGGCGTTGGCCGAAGGCGGCTTCGGTCAGGCGTTCGAGCGTCCGTGCGCGGGTGGCTTCGGGCTGATCCGTCGGGGTAACGTGCACCACCGCCGACATCACCTTGGGCGGCGGGGTGAAGGCACTGCGGTGGACTTTCATCGCGATTTTCGGGCTCGCGCGCCATTGCGCCAGCACGGCCAGCCGCCCGTAAGCCTCGGCATTTGTGGCCGCGATGATGCGTTCGGCCACTTCCTGCTGGAACATCAGCGTCAGCGAACGCCATTGCGGCGGCCAGATGTCCCGGTCTGAGTCTGCCCCTCCCAGCCAGCGCACGAACAGCGCGGTGCCGACGTTGTAGGGCAAGTTCGCGACGATATCGAAGGGCCCCGCGAACAAGCTCGCATGATCGATCTTCATCGCGTCGCCCTCAATCACGGTGAGCTGGCCGGGAAATGCCTCGCCAAGTTCGGCCAGCGCGGGCAGGCAGCGCTTGTCCATTTCGATCGCGGTGACTTTGGCGCCCCTCCGCAACAATGCGCGCGTCAACCCGCCGGGGCCGGGGCCGACTTCGAGCACGTCGCGGCCCGTGAGATCGCCCGGGATCGCCGCAATGCGTTTCAGCAACTGCTCGTCGAACAGGAAATTCTGGCCGAGCGCCTTCGACGCCTGAAGCCCGTACTTCGCCACCACCTCGCGCAGCGGGGGCAAATCGGGCACCACGTACTCGACTCCGCTCACGCCGCCAGCGCCCGCCGCGACGCGATTTCGGCAGCCATGCGCAGCGCCGCAATCGTGGCATTCGCGCGCGCCACACCCTTGCCCGCGATATCGAACGCGGTGCCGTGATCGGGTGAAGTGCGCACCATCGGCAGCCCGAGCGTGACGTTGACGCCCTCGTCGAAATCGAGCGCCTTCATCGGGATCAGCGCCTGGTCGTGGTACATGCAGATCGCCACATCATAGGTCAGCCGGGCTTCGGCGTGAAACATCGTATCGGCCGGCAACGGCCCGCGCGCGTCGATTCCGGCAGCACGCAGCGCCTCGACCGCGGGCGCGATCGTATCGGCATCCTCGTGCCCCATCCGTCCGTCTTCGCCGGCGTGCGGGTTGAGCCCGGTCACGGCGAGCCGGGGATGCGCAATCCCGAAATCGCGCACCAGCGCATGCGCGGCAATCGCCGCGCGGTTGCGGATTAGTTCGCATGTCAGCATGCCCGGCACTTCGCTAAGCGGTACGTGCACCGTCACCGGCACCACCCGCAGGCTCGGCCCGGCCAGCATCATCACCGCGTTCTTGGCCATGACACCGCACGCCTGCGCCACGAATTCGGTCTGGCCCGGATAGGCAAAGCCGATCTTTGCCAGCCGCACTTTTGCCACCGGCGCGGTCATGAGCGCCCCGGCAGCGCCGCCGCGCACCAGTCCCGTCGCGATCTCAAGCGCCCGCAGGGCCAATTGCGCGCCGGGCTCGGTCGGGTTGCCCGGTGTGTAGGCGGCGTCGCCCAGGTCGAGCAGCGGCAAGGCATCGTCGAACACCGCCAGCGCTTCGTGCGGCGCACCGATTACCGAGACCGGCACCGCAATCCCGCGCGCCTTGCCTGCCGCCTCGATCACCGCGCGGCTGCCAACGACAAAAAACGGCGAAAGGCCCGTCTCGCGCCGCTTGGCCCAAGCGGCGGCGAGCAGTTCGGGGCCGACGCCGGCGGGATCGCCAAGGCTGGCCGCGATGGGGAGGTGGAGCGTCATCTGTCGCTCCCTAGCACAGCAATCGTGTCCCGATCAGTTATACTCGATGATCGCGTCGCGCCGCAGATCGCGCAGGTAGGCTTGCGCGCGCTTGTTGACGCGATCGTCTTCCATCTGCGTCTGGATCTGCTCGAAGCTTGGCCCTTCGGCCACTTGCGGATCGTCGCGGCCGCACAGCATCAGCACGCGCACACCTTCATCGAGGCTGCCGAACGGCGGGGTGACCTGCCCGACCGAGAGCTTGAGCACCAGGTCCTGCAAGCCCGTGGGCAAATCGCGGCCCTTGACGTTGTCGTTTTCCACCACCGCGGCGCCGATCCCGTGCGCGGCATCGTCGGCGGCGCCGCAGCCCTTCACTTCGCTCATGGTCTTGGCGAAGATCGAGGCGCGCTTCTGCGCGTCGTCCTTGGTCGTGCCCTTGGGGAAATCGAGCGAAATCTGCTTGAGGCTGAGCACCGCATCGCGCGGATCGGCGGTGAGCACCTGGCGCTTGTCGATCAGGTAGAGGATCGAGAAACCGCCGGGGATCGGCACTGGCCCGGCCAGGGTGCCGGTGTTCATCTGCTGCGCCACGGTGCTGAGTTCGGCGGGCAACTGCGCCAGCCGGATGAAGCCAAGATCGCCGCCGACCGCGGCGGTGGAGGCCTGCGAGTACTGGCGCGCATAAGCCACGAAGCTGCCGCCCTGCTTGAGCTGCTCGACGATCTTCTTGGCGTTTTCCGCGACTTGCGCCTTGTTTTCATCATTGGCCGAGAGGAAGATTTCGCCCAGCCGGTATTCCTCGGTGCCCTTGGCCGCCTTGAGCCGGGCCATCATTTCCTGCACTTCGCCGGCGGAAATATTGATATAGGGCTGGACGTTACGGCGTAGCAGGCGCTGCCACGCCAGTTCACCCTTGATCTGGCGCTTGAGCGAGGCGGGCGCCGAACCGACCGAGATCAGGTACTTGGCCAGCGCGGTGGCGCTTTTCTGGAAGTTCTGTTGCGAAACCCGCGCGTAAGTCTCGTCGACTTCGTCATCGCCGATGTCGATCTTGGCGGCCTTGGCCTCCTGGATCTGCAACGTTTCATCGATCAGGTTGCGCAGGATCTGCAACCGCAGCCGCTCCCTTTCCTCAGGCGAAACCTTGTTGCCGTTGGCTGCGAGGATCAGCGCGAGCCGCTGGTCGACATCGGTGCCCGTCACGATTTCACCGTTGACGATGGCGGTGGCGCGGCGGTTGTTGGGATCGTTCTTGCCGAAGAATTCGGGGTTGGCGGGCAGGTTGAGCTGTCCGCTGGTCGATTGCTCACCGGCGCCGGCCATCGGGTCGGACTGCGCGCGCACAGATGCGCCCGACAGCACGAGGCCGAGGGCCACCAGCGAGGTAACAGACTTGCGAAACGGACGATAGGCTTGGATCATGGAACGAACTGGTCCTGTCGGGCGGGCGGGCCGCCCCAAAAATGGCATCAAGGAATTGTCAGGCATCTGGCGCGGCCCGGCTTAACCCAAGCTGATTGGCGCGCGCGATAGCGGGTTTGCGAATGCGGGGAAAGGGGGGCCGGAATTCGGCAATTGTGTCCTGCAGCGTCCCGATTGGTAAAAGTCAGTGTGCCTGCCTGGCGTCCCGGCGCTCGCGCGCTTCGCGTTTGCGCTGTTTGCGGACCTTGCGGCCGAGATTGCGATCGGCTTCTTCTTGGCTGGTCGTCGCCATGTCGATCGCTTTGCTGCCGACCTTGAAGGGCGCACGGACCGCGGTTCCGGCGAGGCCGGTGACTGCATTTCCCGCCATCGATGCAACACAACCCGAAAGCAGCAGGCCTAGAAGAAAAACGGAAAATCGGCGCACGGGAAGGTCCCTTCGATGACCCTGAGGGCCTAGGTCGAAGATGGTTAATTTTTGCTGACAGGCGCTTCGGCATTGTGCTGCTACCTTCGGACTGCGCCGCGCTCCGGTCAAAATGCAACCGGAACTCGCTGGTGCCGTGGGCAGCCAATGCATAAAACGTGAAACAGCTCGACAGGCCTGGACGTTTGGAACGCCTGTGTCCAACTTAACTCGAAAGCCTTTTTATTTTGGCCTGTGACAGTGATAGTCGCCTGTCGCGTGATTTGTGTGGCAGCCGTTTGCGTCGGTGCCACCGCTGTGCGCTACTGGCTTGGGCAGGCTGTCGGAGCGACCATTGTGTTTGATCTTTGCTGGGGACAATTCAGTCACGCTTCGCCCAGCGGGCGGTTCGTGCGCAAGGGCTGAACTCGCAAACACCAGAGCGACGATTGGCAGGGCCGCTTTAAAAGTCTTCACAGAGATCTCCTTGGTTGAAGGGGAGCAGTCTTTTAAACGACCCAAAGCTATTCTGGCCATTATGGACCTTTTTGCGGACTCAACCATTAGCAAATCGTTACCCGGAGAATTGCGGGAATTCCGGGGGGTGGGGAAGGGTTCAGAGGACAATGCACGGATGCGCGCGACCGGGCATCGGGGCAGGGCCGTTATGGATCGGTGGCGATGGATGAGGCACATCTTTTTGCGTCATTTCGCTATGTCGCGCTCTATCCTGTTCGCGCCAGGATAACGCTGGCACTGAGCAAGCGCGCTCCTCAGGCATCGCGCGATATGTCAAAATTGCCGTGACAGGCAGACCGCCCCCTACCGTATCCCCAGATTCCGCAGTGCAAAGCTGAACTGGAAGGCGTTGCCGCGTTTGGCGTCGCCGGTGGTGATGTAGTCGCGGCGCCAGGTGAACGACAAGTCGATGCAATCGTCGGTATAGGCGATGCCGGCGCGGTGGCGCAGCAACTGGAAGCCGTTGCCGTTGAGCGCGGGGTTCTGCGAATTGCGCGTCAGGTTGACCACGGCGCTGGCGAACACCGAATAGTATTTCTTCACCGTGACCCGCCCAGCCATGCGCAGTTCCTCGCGGTCCTGCAGTTGTTCGAAGGCGGGGTCGATGTTGCGGTTGAGGCTGAGGTAGCCCAACTCGAAATAGGTCTTGTGATTGCCCACGGTCGCATCGAACTCGTTGCGGCGCAGCGTCAGGTTGTTTTTATCGAGCCGGTAGCGCCAGGTCAGTTCGACCGCGTCCTTCAGCCGCAGCGTCGTGCGCCCGACGATGTCCGACACCTTGTTCGACAAGCCGGTGCCGTCGGGGATCAACTGGTTCTGATCGGACAGGCGCACGCTTTGCCCCAGCGTGGAGGTGACGCGCCAGCCCGGCCGGTCGAGCCGGTAATCGAAGCCATAGGTAAAGCGCACCCCGCCTTCGACCCGATCGTAACCGGGGAAGCGGTTGAGCGCGAACAAGTTGGAATCCTCAAGATCGACCGCGCGCGAATCCTCGTTGGGCACGTTGAGGTTGGCGATCGTCGGCGTCGCCACGATCTGCACGTGCGGGGTGAGCACTTGCGTACCGCCGGCGAACGGCCCGGCGAAGGGCCAGATCACATCGACCGCGCCGCTCGCCACGCCGCGCGTCTGCCAGCCGGCGCGGCCCTGATACACCGCGGTGCTGGTCAGCGCGTTCGAGCTGCTGTGGTAAAGATCGCCGCGGGCCAGCGCGGTGAACGTCACGACCTGGCCCATGCCCGTCACCGTGCGCAAGTTCCATTCGGCCTTGGCAAAGGCGCGCTGCGTGTCTTGCCCGGCGCTGCGCAGGATGCCGAGCATGTTGGCCTGGAATTCGAGATTTCCGCCCAGGCCCAGCGGCGGCGTCACGCGCTTGCGGTAATCGAGCAGCGGCAGCGCCAGCGGTATCTGGCCCTGCGCCTCGTTGGGGCGCAGGGTCTGCACGCCCCACGCCGCCAGGCTGAAATAGCTCGACGGACCGATACGTTCGAGGTTGATGGTCGAGCGCAATTCGTCATCGAAGCTGATGTCGTAGCGGCGCAGGAAGGTGCGGTCGGTCGCCAGCCGGATCGACGAGGTGACGGCCCAGTTGTCGCTGAACTGCGCATGGCCGTTGGTGTCGAAATAGCCGCGAAAGTTGAAGTTCGAGGTGGGCGCGCCCGAAACCGAGATGGCGCGGCTCTGCGTGAGGTAGCCGGTCATCTGGAACGCGCCGATGTCGGTCAACTGGCGGAACTTGGCCGAAACCATCGGCAACGCGTTGGTGAACAGGTAGCCGCCGATCGTGAGATCGCGGTTGTTGTTGAAGCGGATGTAGTAGCTGTCGATGAATTCCAGCCCGTTGGCGGCCGAAGACTTGATGTCGGGCACCAGCAGCCCGTTTTCGGGGCGGTTGTCGAGCGTGTGGACCAGCCCCGGCAGCGGCAGCAGGCCAAGGCCGAACAGATGGAACACCGCACCGTGATAGCGCACGTGCTGGTCGGCCGGGTTGTAGCTGACCCTGACCGCGGTGATCTGCCAGCTTGGCTTGCGCGGGCAGCCATCGCTGTCCTCGATCGCGCAGCCGCTGTAGGTGGCGGTGTCGAGCTGGACCACGCCTTGTGCATCGCGTGACCCATGCTTTGCCGCGAGGCGGCCACCTTCGCGCAACACCAGCAACAGGTTGTCGATCGCCCCGGCCTTGAGCGCGTCGGTCAGTTCGACGCGTTCGGTGTAGAGCACGTTGCCTGCATCGTCGACCAGCCGGATATTGCCGGTGGCGACGATCTGCCCGGTCTTGCGGTCCCACGTGACATTGTCGGCGCGCACCGTCTGGTCATCGCGGCGCAGCACCACGTTGCCGGTGGCGGTAACGGTTTCGGATGCCTGCGCACCGCCCAATTCCGCTTCGGGGGACTGGTACTGGACCGCGTCCGCCTCGAAGCGGATCTGTTCCTTATCGGCCGCCGCTGAGGACTTCGACGAGGATTCGCCCGGGGTCTTCGGCTCGGATTTCGGCTCGGGCGTGCCTTCGGCATCGAGCACCGAGACAGTGGCGGCGGGCGCCTTGGGCGCGGGCCTGGCCTTGCTGGCGCCCGAAGCGCCGCGCGCGCCCACGGTCAATGGTTGTGCGTGCGCGGCGGCCAGCGACAGCAAACAGGTGCCAAGCGCCAGAGCCACCGCTAATGCGCGATGGGCGCAAGCGGTTCGGGTCACGTTTCGCAAGCTGGGGGCTGGCGGCCAGAGGGGCGAATATCCGGGCCGCTTCGGGGGTAGCATGGCTTGCCTATCGCACCGGTGCGGCCTAACTGCAAACCCACATTTTTTCGGTTCGTCGCGGCTGGCGGCGGACTGCTCGCAGATCCGACAGGAGCATTCGATGAAGGTTACTTTTGGCATGACCGCTGTTTCGGGCCGCCATGTTGTGGCGCGGCTGATGGCGCAGGACGCGTTTCCGGCCGATCTCGATGCCACGCTGCGCGAAGCCGCCGGCGCCGGGCGCTTTGCCGGAAAGCCGGGCCAGACCTTCGAAGGCTTCACCGGCAGCGGCGCGGATTTCCGCCGCATTGCGCTGGCCGGGCTCGGGGACGCGATCGGCGATGCCCGCCTGTCCGCCGCAGAACGCGCGGGCGGCGCACTGACCGCCAAGTACCTGACCTCGGGCGAAACCACGCTGGCGATCGACTTCGCCGGATCGGGCCTCACCGCCGCCGAAGCCGCACAAGTCCTGCTCGGCGCGGTTTTGCGCGGCTGGCGCTATGACATCTATCGCACAAAGCTGTCCGCTGAACAGAAGGTCTCGCTCACCGAAGTGATCGCGGTGAACGCGCCTGATGGCACCGAAGCCGCCTGGGCCACCGAAAGCGCGATCGCCGCCGGCTCGGCGCTGACTCGCGAACTGGTCACCGAACCCGCCAACGTGATCTACCCCGAAAGCTTCGTGGCGCGCTGCGAGAAGGCGTTCGCGGGCACCGGCGTGGAAATCGTGGTGCTCGACAAGGCGGCGATGACCGATCTGGGCATGGGTTCGCTGCTGGGCGTGTCGCAAGGCTCGGTGCGCGAACCCAGGATGCTGGCGCTGCGCTGGAAGGGTGCCGATGTGGCGCAGCCGACCGCGTTCGTGGGCAAGGGCGTTACGTTCGACACCGGCGGCATCAGCCTCAAGCCGCCTGCCGGCATGGAAGACATGAAGTGGGACATGGGCGGCGCGGGCGCGGTTGCGGGCGCGATGTTGGCGCTGGCGCTGCGCAAGGCCAGGGCCGATGTGATCGGCGTGTGCGGGCTGGTCGAAAACATGCCCGATGGCAATGCGCAACGGCCGGGTGACGTGGTCACCTCGATGTCGGGCCAGACGATCGAAGTGATCAACACCGATGCCGAAGGCCGCCTTGTGCTGTGCGATGCGCTGACCTGGGTGCAGCGCACCTACAACCCCGCGCGGATCGTCGATCTCGCGACCTTGACCGGCGCGATCATGGTCAGCCTGGGCAATGAACACGCCGGGATCTTCTCGAACGACGATGCCTTGGCCGATGGCCTGCTGGCGGCGGGCAAGGCCGTGGGCGAGAAGCTGTGGCGGCTGCCGATCGGCCCGGCTTACGACAAGCTGATCGATTCGCCGATCGCCGATATGAAGAACGTCGGCCCCCGCAACGGCGGCTCGATCACCGCCGCGCAGTTCCTCCAGCGCTACATCGAAAAGGACGCGAGCGGAAAGCAGACGCCGTGGGCGCATCTCGACATCGCAGGCGTGGTCTGGGCCGACAAGCCCGGCGCCACCTGGGATAAGGGCGCCACCGGCTATGGCGTACGGCTGCTCGACAAGTTCGTGCGCGATACGCTGGAAGCGTAATGCGGCTGACGCGGCGGTCTGCCCTCGTAGGCGCGGTGACGCTGGTCGCGGCGAACGGCCTGCGCGCTGCGCCCACTGATCCGCTGCCCGAGCCAATCAGCCAGTCCGAACGGCTCGCGCGGATCGCCAAAGTGCAGGACCTGATGCAGCGGCAGGGGATCGCCGCGCTGCTGGTCGAAACCGGCAGCAGCCTCGTCTATTTCACCGGGGTCCGGTGGAGCCGGTCTGAACGCATCACCGCCGCGGTGATCCCCGCGCGCGGCCCGGTCGTGCTGGTCACGCCGTTCTTCGAGACGCCCTCGGTCAAGGAAACGCTGGCGATCCCCGCCGATGTGCGAAGCTGGAACGAGGATGAAAGCCCGTTCAAGCTGATCGCCAAGGCGCTCGGGCCGGTGACGGGCCCAGTCGCGGTCGAGCAGACGGTGCGCGAATTCATCGTCGACGGGTTGCAGCGCGAAGGCGGCTTCAAGGTCGTCTCGGGAGCCGGCCTCGTCAACGCCTGCCGCCAGATCAAGTCCCCCGCCGAACTCGCGCTGATGCGCCGCGCTAACGCGATCACGCTCGCCGCACTGCGCGAAGTGCACGGCAAAGTCAGCGCCGGCATGACCCGCAACGACATTGCAACGTTGATGCAAGCCGCCACAACGCGGCTGGGCGGAGACAGCGAATTCGCGCTCGTCCTGCTCAACGAAGCCAGCGCCTACCCGCACGGATCGCGCCAACCGCAGGTCGTGCGCGAAGGTTCGGTGATCCTGATGGACTGCGGCTGTGTGGTCGATGACTACCAGTCCGACATCTCGCGCACCTGGGTCCACGGCGAGCCCAGCCCGCGCCAGCGCAAGGTGTGGGACACGATCCGGCGCGGGCAGGACATGGTCTACAACGCCGCGAAACCGGGCGTGCCGGTGTCGACGCTCGATGCCGCCGTCCGGAAGTTCTATGAACGCGAGGGCTGGGGCCCCGGCTTCACGCTGCCCGGCCTGTCGCACCGCGCCGGCCACGGCATCGGCATGGACGGCCACGAATCGCCCTACCTCGTCGGCAACGACCAGACCCCGCTCCAGCCCGGCATGTGCTTTTCGAACGAGCCCGGCCTCTACATCCCCGGCGAATTCGGCATGCGGCTGGAAGACTGCTGGGTGATGACCGAGCACGGGCCGGAAGGCTTCACCCCGCTGGCACGCTCGCTGTCCGACCCGATCTGAACCCGATGCGCGTCGATTTCTACCAGTTGACGCGCGATCCGGTAGAGGCGGTCCTGCCGCTGATCGCGCGCAACACGCTGGCGCAGGGCCAACGGCTGCTGGTGGTTTCCGAACCCGACCAGTTCGACCGGCTGAGCGACGCGCTATGGACGCGCCTGCCCGAAAGCTTCCTCGCCCACGGCCGCGCGGACGAAGTCCACGCCGATCGCCAGCCGATCCTGCTGTCCACCACCGTCCATCCCGCCAACGGCGCGCGCTACGTCGCGCTGGCCGACGGCGTGTGGCGCGAAGAAGCATTGACCTTCGACCGCGCATTCCTGCTGTTCGGCGATGCCACGATCGTCGCCGCGCGGGCGGTCTGGCGTGATCTTGGAACGCATGCAGACCTCGATCGTCACTTGTGGAAGCAGGACGGCGGCAAATGGCAGGAAGCAGGCTGATGCCCACCACCCTCGCACCCGCTCGAACCACCCGCATCTGGCGCTGGCTGGCCGCGCTGGGCCTGCTCATCGTCCTTGCTATCACAGGAACCAGCGTCATGGCCATCGAAGAGCCCAAGTTCACGCTGTCCTCGCGCGATGGCGCGTTCGAAATCCGCGATTACCAGGGCGCGGTGGCGGCCGAAGTCACCGTGACCGGCGACCAGAAAACCGCGGCGAGCAAGGGCTTCCGCCTGCTTGCAGGCTACATCTTCGGAAGCAACACCGGCCAGCGCAAGATCGCGATGACGGCGCCCGTCGCGCAACAGCCCACGTCCGAAAAGATTGCGATGACCGCGCCTGTAACGCAGACACCAACCAATGGCGCGTGGGTGGTGCGCTTCACCATGCCATCGAGCTACACGTTGGACACGCTGCCCAGGCCGAACAACAGCCAAGTCCATTTGCGCCAACTGCCCCCCGCGCGCTTCGTGGCCTTGCGCTTTTCCGGCCTCGCCCGCCCCGCCACCGTGGCGGAGCGGACCGCGGAACTGATGGCCTTCGTGCAGGCCCGCCACCTGAAAGCCCTCGGCCCGGCCTCGCTTGCGCAATACAATCCGCCATGGACCCCGTGGTTCATGCGGCGCAACGAGGTGATGGTCCAGATCGCGGGCTGAGCGGCGCTACGGCAACCGCCACACCAGCAGCACCATCCCCAACACGCCGGCGATCACCGAAGCGATCCGTGTCAGCGCAAACCCAGGCGGCACCGTCACCACGCGGCGCAGCACGGCAGCCAGCAACAACACCGCGCCCACGAACGCGAATTGCCCCAGTTCGATGCCCAGGTTGAACCCCGCCAGTGTCGCCAGCCGGTGCGCGCCTTGCGCCATGATCGCGCCGATCGCCGCTGCAAAGCCCAGCCCGTGCAACAGCCCGCAAGCGAACACCACCGCGATCCGCGCGCGCCCGCCCGCAAGTCCGGCCGGCCCGCCGCGCCACAAGTTGAGCGCGGCCATCAGCACGATGCTCGCCGCGATCCCCGGCTCCACCACGGCGGGCGCCACGCGCACCACGCCCAGCACCGCGAGCGTCAGCGTAATGCTGTGCGCCACGGTGAAGCTGGTCACCACGCCCAGCCAATAGCGCCAGCCGGCTGCGGCCACCACGATCGTCAGCAGGAACAGCAGGTGATCGGGTCCGCCCAGGATATGTTCGATGCCGATCCGCACGAAGTCGGCAAACGTTGCCAGGCCGCCCTTGAAGAACGCATGGCTTTGTGCGCTGGGGCGCAGGATGGCCACTTCGGCGCTGTCCTCGCGCTTGTCGCGCTTGGCGGTCATCGTCATTTGCGCCTCGCCGGGACGCGTACCGAACAAGTCGGTCTCGACCACAAGGCGTTGCGGCGGGCTTGAGAAGCGTTCGCTGTGCAGCACGACGACATAGGCGCTGTCGGCCGGCGGCCCTTCGGTCTGCGGGGACCAGGCCATCGTCATCAGCACCCGGCCCGCGACGCCTTCGGAAGAGACGTGAAAGCGCCGGTTGAACGCGTCCGCGATCTCGCGCGAATGCCGGGTGATTTCGGCCTGCGAGGCTCCCCCGCTGCGATCATCATCGATGCCGTGGAGCGCGGAGAGCGGCACCGACACCACGAAATAGGCGGTATCCCCCACCACATTCATCGTCGCGGTCTGCGCGGGCAGCAGATGGGCCATGGCCGGCGCGCCGCCGCCGACCATCAGCGCCAGCGCCAGCCACGCGATCGACCGCAGCCGGATGCGAATCAGAACACGCCCTTGAAGCAGCGCGGCAGGTACGGGTACGTGTCGGTGGCGTAGTAGTGGTAGATGCCGCTCGGGAATTCGGGCGTCACCCCGAAGCGGCCGTTGCAATCATCGAGATCGCCCGATCCCGCCACATAGTTCCAGTCGCTGACGAAGGTGCCCAGCGGAATATTCGCCGCCGAAGGCCGGCCCGCATCGGCCACCGTGTCGACCGCATAGCTGCCCTTGATTACCCTCAATGCGCTCGTCG
This sequence comes from Novosphingobium sp., assembly GCF_025351285.1. GTDB lineage: Bacteria > Pseudomonadota > Alphaproteobacteria > Sphingomonadales > Sphingomonadaceae > Novosphingobium. The sequence continues at coordinate 3,416 of NZ_JANXWG010000044.1, read as the reverse complement.
CGCTGGTCGCCACGCTGTAGCCATAGCGCGCATAGATCGGGAAGCCATCGGGCGCCCAGCCGATCAGCAGCATCTTGGGCGCGGTGCTGCTCACCCCGGCGGCGGTCAGCACGCCCTCGGGCATGCCGTGGTAGTGATAGACCCCGCCCGGCTGGACGTGCGCGTTGTTGCTGTCGACGCCGAAGTCGAAGAAGCTCTGCAACGCTTCCAGGCTGAACGTGCCCATGCCGATCGCGGTGCAATCCGAAGCCTTGGTGGCGGTGGAGGGGCAACTGCCCCCGGTGCCCGGATGGAACTTCACCCCGTTGAGCGCATAGCCCAGCGACCGCGAAGTGTTGTTGGCGGTGCCCAGCGAGGGCGCCAGCGTGGCCGAAAAGCTGACCGTCTGCACCGTCGGCGTGTTGGGATTGCCCGAATTGGGGAACGTGCCGATCGGGTGATTGGGCACGCCGTTCGCGGTCAAGGTCCGCGTCGACGTCGAACAGATCCATGACGATGTGCTGGTCGCGGTCACCCCGGTGGTGAGCGTGATGTTCGGCGTGCTCTGGCTGTAAGGGCACAGCACCGTGGCGGTCGAGATCGCGGTTCCCGTCGGTGTGGGGGTCGGCGTCGGCGTGGGAGTGGGCGTCGGAGTCGGGGTGGGGGTCGGGGTTACGGACGTCGTCGTGCTGCCGCCGCTATCCCCGCCGCACCCGCCCAGAGCCAGAATCACTGCCAATGCCGTTGAAACTTGCGAAGCTCGTGTCATTGCGCGCTCCTGCCGCTCGTTATGGCACTTTCGATGTCATAAGCGCGACGATGATGTAAAGTATCATTGTGTATCGGCAGCGAGACACTGTGGCGAAACCGCGCGACCGGCCCCCCTCCCGCTTGCGGGAGGGGCTGGGGGTGGGCCGCGTCAAAGCGCGATGTTGGGGCGTAAACAAGAAAAGTGCCCACCCCTAACCCCTCCCGCAAGCGGGCGGGGGACAAGGATGCGTGCTCCCGCCTGCGGAGAGCCGAAGGCGTTCCGCAGGAACAGCGGCTGGTGGTGGGGAGCGGACCATTCAGATCCTCCCCGTTCATGGGGAGGGGGACCATGCGCAGCATGGTGGAGGGGGCTCTCCATCTTACACTTCATCTCGTGTGTTGCCCCAGTTCGTTAGCCCCCACCACCACCCTACGGGCGGTCCCCCTCCCCACGAGTGGGGATGATCGGGTGTCTGCAAATGCGCGTAAGCCGCCTTACGGGTAATGGTCCGCAATGGCGTCGTGTCCTGATTTGCAGCTTCGGTTGCAGATGGGCGGCTATCGGGCGCGTTCGGCAGCGGGTGCTGCGGCTTGAAAGTCTTGGTTAGCGGTCATTGGATGAACTATTTCTTCTGAATGGCTTCAATCGGGCCTTGAAGTTGACCCATGGTCAACCTGTAAACGGCGTTTCATGATCGAGACTCTGGATATTGCCGCCGTCGCGCGCCTTACAGGCCTGACCAGCCGGGCGCTGCGTTTCTATGAAGCGCGCGGGTTGATCGCACCGCTGCGCACCGCATCAGGCCGGCGCCTGTTCGGTACCGGCGAACTGGCCCGGGTTCACCAACTGCTGACGCTCAAGCGCGCCGGACTCAGCCTCGCCCAGATCAAGCAATTGTTCGAGGGTCGCCGAATCGACCTCGGTCGGTTGCTGCGTACCCAGATCGACATCATCGATGCCCAGGCTCGCGACCTCGCCGAGGCGCGCACCCATCTCGAAACCGCATTGTCCCGCATCGACCGTGGCGAACCGCTCGATGCCGCGACCCTTTGTTCGCTGATAAAATCAGGAGCGACTATCATGGAACACGAAAACTGGTCGGCAGTCAGCGACCGCTATATCGGGCCTGAGGCGAAGGCCGACTTCGCCGCGGCCATGCCCAAAATGCCGCCGGACTTCGATCAGGCAGCTTACACAGCCAGGTGGGACGATTTGGCTGCGCGCATCCAGGCGGCCCTGCCGATGGATCCCAAGTCGGACATGGCACGCGCCTTCTACGATGAATGGATGGCTTTGCTGGCCCCATTCACCGCGATTGCCACTCCCGCCATGATGCAGGGCGTCGGCAAGATGTACGACAAGATCCCCGAGTGGCAGGCCGAACAGAAGCCGCCCTTTTCGGCCGAAGTGTGGGCGTTCATCAAGTCGGTTGGCCCGGCGCCGGTGCCGCGCGGCTGAAAAATACGGTCCGCCACGGTCGTGATCGGCCGTGGCGGGCCCCCGTTTCTGGCCCCCTCCCGCTTGCGGGCGGGGCTGGGGGTGGGCAGCGGCAAAGCGCAGCGCTGTGGGCCCAGACAAGAAAGTGTCCACCCCTAACCGCTGTTCCTGCGGAACGCCTGCGGCTCCCCGCAAGCGGGCGGGGGATCCGGTCAGCGCGCTCACGCACGATTTTCCTACATCGCCTTGGCCTGCTATGCTCGCATCGGCTCTTTGCATCGTTGAACCCGCTTCATCGCCCAGACAAAACCGTGTTCGTGCATGTGTTTTATCAACTAACTCCGCGCGACTCGCCGGAAATGCGTGGATCTTGAATTTGGACCTGCACGTGCTGGCGCAGGACCCTGCACCGCATCGCCTTGCGGCGCCGCGCAATCCTCGCTAGGGGCCGCGCGCAACGGAATTCGGGCGCTTTGCCCAAGCTCAAAAGGACTTTCCCATGGCGGTGACCCGCACATTCTCGATCATCAAGCCCGACGCCACGCGCCGCAACCTGACCGGCGCGGTCACCAAGATGCTGGAAGAAGCCGGCCTGCGCGTCGTCGCTTCGAAGCGCATCCACATGACCCGCGAACAGGCCGAGGGTTTCTACGCGGTCCACAAGGAACGCCCGTTCTTCGGCGAACTGGTTGCGTTCATGATCTCGGGCCCGGTCGTGGTCCAGGTGCTCGAAGGCGAAGACGCAATGCAGCGCAACCGCGACATCATGGGCGCCACCAACCCCGCCAACGCCGCGCCGGGCACGATTCGCAAGGAACTGGCCGAATCGATCGAAGCCAACTCGGTCCACGGTTCGGATTCGGACGAAAACGCCGCGATCGAGATCGCCTACTTCTTCAAGCCCGAAGAAATCGTCGGCTAAACCCATGATCGGCATGGGCGAGAGTGGTGAAGACTGCCCGTTCGCATTCAACTTCGATGCGGGCAGCTTCAAGCCGGGCGACACGGTGAGCTACCGCGTCAATGGCAGCCTCGAAGGGTTTCCCTTCGTGGGCACGCTGCTCGAAGTCCATGCCGATTACGTGGTGATCTCGCCGGGTGAGAGCGAGCCCGATGCGGGCTATCGCGGCACGCGCGAAAGCCGGCCGCTGGTGGACGTGAGCGAGGTTGGGTAATCCGAGGCACCCCGTTCGTGTCGAGCGAAGTCGAGACTCGTCTGGCGTTGTGCGAGCGTGTCTCGACTTCGCTC
>NZ_JANXWG010000156.1 GCF_025351285.1 Novosphingobium sp. | reverse complement strand
GCGCCGGCAGGCCTTGCGCGGCCAGCAGTTCGGACAAGGCCAGCTCGATGGAGCCAAGACGTTTTTCGCCGGGGCGCAAAGGACCTGCGGATTCGAGCCGGGCTCGGAACAGGCTGAAATCGGATTGGCCACCCGGGTGCGGTGGTTCCTGCCTCGATTGAGGTGGTGCTTCAAGCTGCGCTTCGGCCGATGGTCCAAGCGGAAGGTCGGCACGCCGGGTGGCAGGCCCCAGCAGCCGGAACGCCGCCGAATTGACGAGCATCACCGTTGCGCGTTCCTGCTGCGCCCGCCAGATCAACGCGGCCGAGATGCCTTGCGCAACGAACAACGCGACCGCAATCGCCAGCAGGATTTGCCCCTGGAGACTGCGTGGCGGTAACCCGGGGCGTGAACGGGTTTGGGCCACTCAGGTGCCCGTGACAGGGCGGCGGGTGACCTCGGCCGCCAGCATGTAGCCGCCGCCCCACACCGTCTGGATCAGTTGCGGATTGCGACTGTCGACTTCGATCTTGCGACGCAGGCGGCTGATCTGGTTATCGACCGCGCGGTCGAACAAGTGTGCCTCGCGGCCCTGCACCATGTCGAGCAGGCGATCGCGGTCGAGCACTTGCCGGGGATGCTCCAGAAACGCCATCAGCAGGCGGAATTCGGCAGAGGAAATCGCCACCACCGCGCCCTCGCGGTCGATCAGGCGGCGCTTGAGCGGATCGAGCAGCCACCCTTCGAATTCGAGCGTGACCGGCTCGTCGGTTTCGGCCGGCTGGCGCCCGGCGCGGCGCAGCACGCTGCGGATCCGCGCCACCAGTTCGCGCGGATCGAACGGCTTGACCACGTAATCGTCGGCACCGATCTCCAGCCCCACGATGCGGTCGGTCGCCTCGCCTCTCGCGGTCAGGAAGATCACCGGCAATTGCCGTGCTTCGGTGAGGTGGCGGCACAGTGACAACCCGTCCTCGCCCGGCATCATGATGTCGAGCAGCACGATATCGAACGCGCCGTCGGGCAGCTCGCGGCGTGCTTGCGCGGCCGAAGCGGCCTGAACCACGCTGAACCCCTGGCGGACGAGGTAGTCCGCCAGAGGTTCGCGCAAGCCCGGTTCGTCATCGACGAGCAGCACGCGGATGGCCGCGGTTTCGGTCATGCTGGTGCCGTGGTCTGCTTATTGGGCCGGGGGCGGCATATCGTCACCACCCGGGGCGCCTGCGGGGCCATGATCCGGGCCGTGGTGCATGCCATCCATGTCGCCGCCCATCTTCCCGCCCATGTTTCCACCACGTTCGCGCATGCGCGCTTCCATTTCGGCGCGCATTTTCGCGTGTGCGGCCTGGCGTTCGTCCTTCGAGATCTGGCCGTCATGGTTGGTATCCATCGCGTCGAAATGCATCTTGACCGATGCATCGTACTCGGCGCGGGTGATCTTGCCATCATGATCGGTATCGGCGCCGCGCAGGAGCATCATTGCGCCCATGCCGCCACCCATGCCTTGGCCCACGCCGCCACCCATGCTTTGGCCGGGTCGCGGACCATCAGGATGTTCGCTACCCGGACCCATTCCGGCCGGAGGCGGGGGCGGGCCATCGGGACCGTGGCCGGCCTCCGATCCGCGACGGTTGCGCATCTGATCGCGCATCGCTTCGCGGTCGGTCTTGTCGATCACGCCATCGTGGTTGGCGTCGATCCGGGCAAAACCTTCATCGGCGTGTGTCTTGAAATCGACCCAGGTCATGGGGCGGTCGCCATCCATGCCCATGGCCATGCCCTTGGCCATGCCCTCGGGACGGTCCTGCGCAATTACGGCACCCGTGCCCAGCAGGGCCAGCGATGCGGCCGACAAGGCCAGTGTCAGTCTTTTCATGTCGCGAAAACTCCAGTCTGACCCCCGGACGTGGAGGGAGCGAAACACAATCGAAAGCTGCGGGCGCCTGTCCGCAAGGCGAGGGAGGGAGCCATGGGACGGGCCGGGGAGGGATTTGCAAGGCACCCGCAACTTCCTGATTGTCTCTACCCCCGTATTGTCGCGCAATTATGCCCGATGCGCCCGATCTTGTAGCAATTTGTCGCTTTCAGCGCGGCCGATTTTCGGTCCCCATTCCGGCGGTGATGAACACCGCCGTCGCCTCGCCCGTGATATCGGCGGTGTGCCATACGCCTGGCGGGTTGATGGCATATTCGCCTGCACCGATCGTCACCGTCCCGATCCGGCCATCGGGCCATTGCTGGTGCAGCGTCATTTCACCGTCGGTGCACAGCACGACCTCGTCACCCGCCGGGTGCATCTCCCAACTGTCCCACGGCTGGGTGAAGGTGTGCATGCCGACCAGCCGACCCTCGGCGCCATCGGCATCGTGGCGCGCGCCATAGTCCGCGTACCATTCCATCCCGGTGAACGCCGGTTCGACATGCGCCTTGGCGCCGAGGCCGAGATGGATCGGGGTCGTTGCCAGCAAGTGACCAGCCATCGACGTTCTCCTCAGGCGGGGGGAGCCATCACGAAGGCATTCAGCTTGTTGCCATCGAGATCGCGGAAATAGCCGGCGTAGAACCCGCCACCGCGATCGCCCGGGGCGCCTTCGTCGGTGCCGCCCTGTTCGATCGCAATGGCGTAGAGCCGATCGACTTGCGCCCGGTCCTTCGCTTCGAGCGCGACCATCACACCATTGCCGACGCTGGCCGGCTGGCCATCGAACGGCTTCGTCAGGCCGATCCCCGCGCCGCCGCCGGGCGTGCCCCAGGCGATGAAGGTTTCGTTGTCCATCATCCGGCCAGTGCCCATTTCGGCTGCCAGCGCATCGTAGAATGCGGCAGACCGCGCCAGATCACTGGTGCCGAGCGTTACGTATCCGATCATCGCATTTCTCCCTGCCGAATCGGCGTTAGAACATTACGCGAACATTGATGGTGTCACAAGCGCGATCAGATCGGCGCGCACTGGCTTTCGAGCCATGCCAGATCCGCGCCCGAAAGCTGCGGCGCCAGCAGCGCGCAGGTTTGTGCGTGATAGGTGTTCCACCACGCGCGCTCCCCTGCGGTCAACATGGAAAGGTCGACAAGCGTGTGGTCGATCGGCACGAAAGTCAGCGTCTCGAAGCCAATGAAGCGCCCTTCGGCGCCGGTGATCTTGCGCTCTTCCACCAGCACCAGGTTTTCGATGCGGATGCCGTATTCACCCGCCTTGTAATAGCCCGGCTCGTTGGAGAGGAACATGCCTGCCATCAGTTCCTGCCCAGTGCCGGCCTGCCCGGCCGAAGCCTTGGCGATGCGCTGCGGCCCTTCGTGGACCGAGAGGTAGCTGCCGACGCCGTGCCCGGTGCCGTGCGCGTAATCGAACCCGGCCTCCCACAGGAACTGGCGCGCAAAGCTGTCGAGCTGGCTGCCGTTGGTGCCTTGGGGAAACACCGCGCGGGCCAATGCGATATGGCCCTTGAGCACGCGGGTGAAGCGATCGCACACTTCGGCTGGCGGCGCATCGGGCCCGATCCACACGGTGCGGGTGATGTCGGTGGTGCCATCCTGGTACTGCCCGCCCGAATCGACCAGATAGACGCTGTTGGGTTCAATCGCGCGGTTGCTACCCTCGTCGACCTTGTAATGCGGGCTGGCGCCGTTCGGGCCGGCGGCCGAAATCGTGTCGAACGACAAGTCGCGCAGCAGCCCGGTTTTCTCGCGCTCGGCACGCAGCGCGGCGGCAGCGGAGAGCTCGGTCTGCCCGCCCTGTGGCGCCACTTCGGACAGCCAGCGCAGATAGCGCGTGACCGCGGCCCCATCGCGCGCTTGCGCGGCGCGGTGACCGGCCTGTTCGACCGGGTTCTTGACCGCCTTGGGCAGCACGGTCGGATCGGTCAGCGCGATGGTCTGTGCGCCAGCCAGCTCCAGTGTGGCGAACACGGCCGCCACCGCGCGCTCGGGGTCCACCGCGATGCGCTTGCCCTTGAGCGATTGCAGCGTGGGCACGAAGGCATCGCGCGGGCGCACGTGGACGGCGTTGCCCAGGTGCTGGACGAGATCGGGCGTGACCTTTTCGGGCGCAATGAACAATTCGGCGGTGCCGTCGGCATGCGCCAGCACGAACGACAGCGCCACCGGCGTGCGATCGACATCGGTTCCACGCAGGTTGAGCAACCACGCCACCGAATCGAGCGCCGAAATCACCGCTGCGTCGAGCTTCTTCGCCGCCAGCCATTCGGCCACCGCCGCGCGCTTTTCGGCGCTCGATTGCCCGGCTTGCGCATCGCTGTGCACCACGGCCGGCGCGGGTGAGGGCGCAGGCTGATCCTGCCACACCGCATCGATCGGGTTGCCATCGACCGCGACCAGCGTTCCGCCCTTTTCGGCCAGCGCCTTCGCAGCGCCCTCGGCCCAGCCCTTGGAATGGAGCCATGCGTCGTAGCCGATCCGCGCGCCTTCGGGCGCATGGTCGGCCAGCCAGGCGGCGATCGAGGTCGCGGGAACGCTTTCATAGTCGTAGAGCTTGCCGTCGACCTGCTCGCGCACTTGCAGCGTGTAGCGGCCATCGACGAACATCGCCGCGCCCCTGCCCCCGTCAACACCGGGCTTGGTCAGGACCACCGCGCTCCCGGCCGATCCGCCGAACCCGGTCAGCCAGCCCAGCCGCTGCGCATAGGCACCGACATATTCGCTCATGTGCTCGTCAGAGATCGGCACGACGAAGCCATCGAGATTGCGGCGGGCCAGTTCCTGGCGGAGATCGTCAAGTCGCGCCTCGTGAGTCTGCATCAACATCGGTCTATTCCATTGCCTGAGGCCGCATTCGCTTGCGGCTGCCATGTGCGCACCATAGATGCGCGCGATGACCATTTCCAACAGTTCCGCCGCAACGCATGCTCCTCCTGTCGCCGCGAAGAAGCCGCAGACCACCACCTGGCACGGCGAGGCGCTCTCGGACGATTACGCCTGGCTGCGTGACCCGGGCTATCCCGAGGTTACCGATCCCGAAATCCTTGCGCACCTGAAGGTGGAAAACGCCTGGTTCGAGGCGCGCATGGCACCGCGCAAGCCGCTGATCGACACGCTGTTCAAAGAAATGCGCGGCCGCATCAAGGAGGCCGACAAGTCGGTGCCACAGAAGGACGGCCAGTGGCTTTACTGGATCGAATACGAGGAGGGCGCCGAGTACAAGAAGTGGTGGCGCAGGCCCGTTTCAGCCAAAGACGATCAAACTGCTGACGAACTGATCCTCGACGAAGTGGCGCTGGCCGAGGGGCACGAATATTTCCGGCTCGGCGCGATCGCCATATCCAACGATGGCGCGAAAATCGCGTGGAGCGTCGACGACAACGGCTCCGAGCGCTTCACCGTGCGGATCAAGGTGATCGCCACGGGCGAAATGCTGGCGGACGAGATCCCCGGCACGCTGTCTTCGCTGGTGTGGGTCGGCAACGATCGGGGCCTCGTCTATTCGCTCGCCAACGAGCAGTGGCGCACCGACAACGTGCGGCTGCACTGGCTCGGCCAGCCGCTGTCCGACGACGTCGAATTGTATCACGAGGACGACGAAGGCTTCCGCGTCGGCGCATCGCTCTCGGCCAACGAGCAGTGGCTGGTGATCGGCACCGGCGATCACGAAACCAGCGAAGTGCGGTTGGTGCCCGCCGCCGATCCGCTGGCCACACCGATCCTCGTCCGCGCGCGCCAGACCGGCGTGGAATACGATGCCGATGAGCGCGATGGCGTCCTTTATATCCACGCCAACGATACCCACGAGAATTTCCGTCTCGCCACCGCGCCGCTGGGCAATCCGGGCGAGTGGACCACGCTGATCGAAGGTTCGGACGAATTCTACCTGACCGGGTTCGAACTGTTCCGCGATTTCTACACGGTCGAAGGCCGGGTGCGCGGGCTCGATCGTCTGGAGGTGCGCTATTACGATGATCCATCGCGCGTAGAACCGATCCTCTTTCCCGAAGCCAGCTTCGAGGCCGGCTTCGGCGACAATCCCGAATGGGCGATGGACACGTTGCGACTGAGCTACGAAAGCATGGTCAGCCCGGCGACCACCTTCGATTATCATGTCGGCAATCGCACGCTTGAACCGCTCAAGGTTCAGGAAATCCCCTCGGGTTACGATGCCGATTTGTACGAGACGCAGCGGTTGGAAATTGCAGCGCGCGACGGGACGATGATCCCGGTCAGCGTGGTGATGCGGAAGGATCGAGAAGCCGCCGGCCCGCTCCATCTCTATGGCTACGGCGCTTACGGCATCGCCATCGGGCCGGGCTTTTCGACCGCGCGGTTGAGCCTGGTCGATCGCGGGTTCGCCTACGCCATCGCGCATATCCGCGGCGGGGACGATCTGGGCCGGGCGTGGTACAAGGCCGGCAAGCTGGAACAGCGCACCAACACTTTCAACGACTTCGTCGACGTGGCGCAGGGCTTGGTCGATCTTGGCCTCACCGCGCCGGGCAAGATCGCCATCTCGGGCGGATCGGCCGGCGGCGAGTTGATGGGTGCGGTAATCAACCAGGCGCCGGCCCTGTTCGGCGCTGTGGTCGCGCATGTGCCGTTCGTCGACGTGCTCCAGACCATGCTCGATGAAAGCCTGCCGCTGACGCCGGGCGAATGGCCCGAATGGGGCAATCCGATCGAGGACAAGGCAGCGTTCGACCTCATCCGCGGCTACAGCCCCTACGATCAGGTTTCGGCGCAAGACTACCCGCCGCTGATGGTGACGGCCGGGCTCAACGATCCGCGCGTGACCTATTGGGAACCGGCCAAATGGGTCGCCAAACTGCGCGAACTGCGCACCACTGACGCCGAACTGATCTTCAAGACCAACATGGGTGCAGGCCACGGCGGCAAGTCGGGCCGTTTCGAAAGCCTGCACGAAACCGCCGAGGAATTCGCCTTCGTGCTGTGGCAACTCGGCGTCGCGGAATAGCGCCGGGATGTCCTGCCGCCATGCCATGACCTTTACCGCGGCGCCCGAACACATCGACGTGTTCGGCCACGTCAACAATACGGTGTGGGTGGAATGGTGCCAGACGATCGCCACCGCGCACTGGACCACGGTTGCGTCGGCCGAATTGCAGGACGCTTTCGTGTGGTTGGTGACTCGCCACGAGATCGATTACCGCGGCAATATCGGGCTGGGTGAAAGCGTGGAGGCGGTGACGTTCATCCCCGATCCGCCCAGCGGAGCGAGATTCGACCGTCGCACCGATTTCCGCAATGGCGCGGGTAAGGTCATCGTCAGCGCGCGTACGACCTGGGCGCTGATCGATCGGCGCAGCGGCTGGCTGCAGCGGGTGCGGCCCGATATCACCGCGATGTTCGAGCCCTTTGCCGAAAGTTAGGGGTTGGGCGCCCGGCGCCGCGCGCGCTTGGGCACTTCGGCGGCCTTGTTGGCCGCCACGATCGCCGGGTCGCTATCGAGATCGTCGCGGCGCAGCAGGCGCCAGACCATCAGCGCCATCAGCAGGTGCGGCAGGAAAATGGTGAACTTGTCGATCATCGCGGTGGCACCCTAGCCGGGCAGGGTTAGGGAGACGTGAAGCATTGCCGGGCTAAGGCGTCGGACGTGACAATCGGTTCCAACCTTCGTGTGGCGGTGCTCGGCGCGGACAGTCCGATCGGACTGACGGTGGTGCGCGAATTGGGCGAGCGTGGGGTGCGGGTATTCGCACTGGGCCGCGACCAGCGCGCATTGGCGCGGACATCGCGGCACACGCATGCGTTTGCGCTGATCGAGAAGCCGCTGGCGCAATGGCTGCCGCGATTCGTGGCCGCAAACGACATCGGCGCGGTGCTGGCGATTTCCGAACATCACCTGATCGAACTGGCAGCGATGGGACCGGTGATCGGAAAGTGCCGCTTGCTGGTTCCCGAACCGGACAAGCTGGCACTGGTGCTCGACAAGCCGCGCACGCTGGACCTTGCGGCCGGGCTCGGCATCGATGTGCCATCGAGCTGGCAACCGCTGACGGGCGAGGACCATGCCGCGATCGCCGCTGGCCTGGCTTATCCGGTGGCCGTGAAATGGGCCGATCCGAATGCGGTCTCCGCGCGGCTGGGGGCGGCGGGAATCGCGCTCGAAAAGGTCGAATACGCCAACGATGCGAGCGGGTTGCTGGCGTTGCTGGCGCGTTACGATGTCGTCGGGATCTGGCCGCTGGTGCAGACCTGGTGCCCGGGCCACGGGCTCGGCCAGATGCTGCACATGCAGCAGGGCCGCGCGACCTTGCGCTTCCAGCACCGGCGCTTGCGCGAATTTCCGCCGACCGGGGGCGTTTCGGCGTTCTGCGAGGTGGTGCCGCTGGCTGAACACGCCGCGCTGATGGAACGCTCCGAAGCCTTGCTCTCCACCATGGGCTGGGAGGGTCCGGCGATGGTCGAGTACCGGCACGATCCCGCCAGCGGCCGATCGTGGCTGATGGAAATCAACGGGCGTTTCTGGGGCAGCTTGCCGCTTGCCTACCACTGCGGCGCGCACTTCGGCTGGGAGACGTACGCCTGCGCGATGCTGGGAGAGGACGCGGCGGTGCAAGGCCGTTCTAATGCCGTTGCAATGCCGTTGCGTCGGGCGCGCTATCTGATTCCCGATGCCAAGGGCTTGGTGATGCTGTTGCGCGACGGAAAAGTTCCTGTTTTCAAACGCATTGGCGCCGTAGCGCGCTTCATCGCCGACTTTTTAGACCCCCGCGTGCGTTGGTTCGTATGGTCGTGGCGTGATCCTGCGCCACTATTCGCTGACCTTGCCGGCGTAGTCAGGAAGCTTTGGCCTCTGGGTAAGCGCGGCACAAATTGACCACCGCGCTTTCGATCCGGTCGAGGCAAGTCGGCAGATACGCCGGGTCGATCATGTAGGGATCGTGGAGGTGCGGCACGGGCGGCCGCGCGAACCGTCCGAGCAGGTTACGCGGCAACCGGGTGAGCGAGGGATTGGCGCGCAAGCGCTTGAGTTGGCGCACTTCCATCACCAGCAGCAAGTCGCCGGGTTCGAACGCGAAATTGCCCAAGGCCGTCGTCAGGTGATCGTCGAGTGGCAGTCCGCGCTGCGCCGCCTCGGCCGCCACCGGTGGATGCGCGGGCATGCCGCTGGTGGTCGAAAGCCCGAATCCGGCGGTGCGAAAGCCTTCGCGCCGCGCCACCGCTTGGGCAAAGGCGCTGCGGCAGATGTTGCCATGGCACACGAACACCAGCCGCCGCACCGAACCCTTCGCAGGGGCGCGAGTGGGCGCGAAACCCGAAGCCAGTTCGACATAGGACAGCCCCAGCCGCACCAGCCCCCGCAGCGTGCCGAACTGCCGTATCGTCCAGCTTTCGGATGGGGTCTTGTCGAAGGGAATTGCGCGGCTGGCCATTGTGTCAGCGGGCTCCATATAGGGCGTTGGCCAGCGCCTGTTCGGCCAGGCGGCGGCTGGTCCGCAAGGGATTGTGCGGCAGCACCGAAGCGGCCGCCGGCTGGTCGCGGACGACGGGCGGCGTATCGGCATATGTCGCGGTGCGCACGCCATCGAGCCGCGCCAGACCGGCGCAAAGCTGCTCGAACCGGTGTTTCACGATGTGGTTGATCCGATGCCGATCGCGGCTGAGCAGTTCGAAACTGTGCGACACCAGCGTGAAACTGTCGATCTCCTGACGGCGCGCATGGCGGATTGCGCAAAGCACTTCGCCCGCGGTCAACGCGGTGACTTGCGCGTGGCGCAGCCGTCCGCTGAAACCGGCAATGCAGCCGATCGGCACTTCGATCACCCCGGAGTGGTGCATCGGCTGGCGATCTTCGGTGCTAAGCGAAATGTCGCAGAGCGAGCCCGCGATGCCCGGGCAATGGCTGGTGTCGTATGTCAGGTTGCATTCGGCCAGCGCACGCAAGGTATCATCGTTGGCGCCGTAGTTGCCGGCGCGGAATGCCACTGGCGCCGGCGCCCCTGCGGCGACCAGCAATGCGCGTGCGTGCTCGATCAGCCGGCACTGGTCTTCGAAGGTGAAATCCTTGATATTGATGCCGGTCTTCGATCCCAACGGGTTGCTTGCCCCAGCCAGCGCCAGCCATTCGGTGTGGAGGTGAAGCTGGACATCGTGTCCGCGCGCCACGATCGGGCCGACCACGTCCTCGATCGCCGCCACGCCCCACAGCAGCGCGGGCATCGGATCGACGAAAAACACCGCCTTCAAGCCATGAGCATCGAACACATCGAGCTGGTAATCGACGCCCACCGCGCCATCGGGGGTTTCGCAAGCGATGGAGCGCGCGAAATTGGCCGCGCGCTCGCAACCGCGCGCGCGCGCGGCGAAGCCCGAGGAGTACTCGGTGTCGATCGTGATGTAGACTTCAGTCATCGGCGGCCGATTACACACCCACCTTGCGCAGGGCCCGATAGGCGAGCGACTTGGCAAGGTTGCGTGCCGGCCAAGGGGCAGGGCTGCGCGGCGCAAGCCCGGCACGGCGCATGACGCGGTTCATCGCGCGCGCATCGGCTTCGGCAAAGCTCCATTCGGAACGCCAGGTGACCGATAGCGAGATCGACACGCCATCGTGGTTCTGCACCCAGTGCGGCGACTTGACCGGCACGTGGATCGCCTCGCCGGGCTGAATCGTGATCGCTTCGCCAAACGCGGCGTATTCGTCCTGCCATGGCAGGTTGCGGTGATGTTCGCCCAGGTGAAACGCCTCGTGGACTTGCGGATCGAACATCGTTTCGTCGTTGCCGGGAAACACCGTCATGGTCTTGGTGCCGCGCACTTGCAGCAGGATATTGTGCTCCGGATCGAAGTGGAACGGGGTCACCGAACCCGGTGACGAGATGAAGATGAAGCCTTCGCGCCGCAGCATGGCGCCGGTGCGGGGTGTGACTATTGCCGTGATTTCATCGAGGATGGCATCGAGCAACTGCGCGTAAGCGGGGTGGCTCTCGATCCGCTTGAGCACCATCCACGCGCCCGCCTGTTCGATCGAGCGGATCGTTTCGGCCACGCCCAGTTCTGGCGCGGGCACGTCTTCGGGCGCGATGCCGATCGGCAGTTTGCCGGGGTTGTATTCGACAGCCTCGGGCGGGAGCGCGGCGGCGAGCGTGACCAGCGCTTCGAGGTCGAGCAAAGGGTGCGAGGTCAAACGGTGGGTCAGCCGGGTAGCGCGCGCCGGGTAAGCGGTTTCCAGCCCGTTCTTGGCTTCTGGCGTGAACACTTCGGCCTGCATCGGCACATCCCGTCGCACTGTCTGCTATTGCTCCGACCCCCGGAGAGTCCCATGCGCATAGCGCGGGGAGGTTAACGCCGGGTTTTGCGGGACGAAACGGCCGGGATTCGGCCACCAAATCGGGGTTTGCAAACATCCGATTGCTTGCGCAGCGGCCGCGCATGGTGTTGACTTGGAATGGACAGGGACATCAGGGGCAAATCGGGCGTGTTGCATGCCGGGCGGTTAGAAGCGGACCATGCGCTGCCGGTGGGCGAGCGACCGTCCGCCCGTGCGCTGAGCCGGCGGATGGTGGAAATCTATGTCCTCGCTTCGGTCGCGGCCGTTGGCATCATCCTGCCGCTGATCGTGACCGGGGTCGAATTCAAGACCTGGCAATGGCTTAGCCTCTTCCGCTTCGTGCCGGTGGGTTTCGCCATTTACGTCCTGGCTGACGTTTTCCTGATCAACTACCATGTACGACCCGTGCGCGATGTGCTGGCCGCCCTCGATGAGGGGGTCGATCCCGAACATTCGGTCCTGACTTCGGGGATCACGCGCGCGCTGAACCTGCCGTTTTTTGCATTCATGCGGGTGACGTTTCTGCACGGCCCGCTGGCTACGCTCACGGTGGCGCTGGCTATGGTCCTGACCAACCACTATTCGAACCTCGGCTTCGAAACCTGGCAGATCGGTGCGTTTTCCGGCGCTGCGCTGCTGTTCGCGTCGCCTGCGCACGCGATCTACGAGTACTTCGCCGTCAGCCGCGCGGTCGAACCGGCGATCGCGCGGATGGGCAAGGCGCTGGGTGGGCCGCTGCCGGCCGAATGCCGCGAGCAACTTGTGGCGATCCGACTCAAGGAAAAGCTGCTGTACCTGGCGATCGCGGTCGCCTCGTTGCCGTTGATGTTCTTCGCGGTTTCGGTCGCGTTCAAGGTCAACCGCCTGATGGTTGCCAACGGGCTGCACTTGTCGATCGACCAGATGATGCCGCTGTACTGGTGGATCATGGGTGTGGTGCTGGTCTGTGTGCTGGGTTCGTTCTCGATGGCGGTGTTGACCGCGACCGAGGTTTCGCGGTCGGCGCAGCGCATGCTTGCTGCGATGGGCAAGGTCGAGATCGGGCGGCTCGAAGAAGCGCACCTCGATGTCACCAGCACCGATGAATTCGCGCAACTCTATCGCGGATTCGGGTTGATGGTCGAATCGTTGCGCGAAGAACAGAAGATCCTGTCGGTCAGCCAGGACCTGGCCGGCGAACTCCAGCTCGACATGCTGATCGCGCGGATCATGACCGCGACCGCCGAATTGCTGGGGGCCGAACGCTCGACGCTGTTCATCCAGGACCCGCGCACCGGCGAATTGTTCTCGATCTTTGCCGCAGGTCTCGAAACGCACGAAATCCGCATACCTTCGTCCCAGGGCATTGCGGGCGCGGTGTTCACCAGCGGACAGCTTGAGAACATTGCCGATCCTTACGCCGATCCGCGCTTCGATCCCGATGTCGACAAGCGCACGGGCTTTCGAACGCGCAATATCCTGTGCGCGCCGATCACCAACAAAGCGGGCGGCCGCATCGGCGTGACGCAAGTGCTCAACAAACGCACTGGTGCCTTCACCGAAAAGGACGAGGCGCGGCTTCGCGCATTCGGTGCGCAGATCGCGGTCAGCCTCGAAAACGCGCGGCTGTTCGATGACGTGCTGTCGATGAAGAACTACAACGACAGCGTTCTGAAGAGCACCAGCAACGCGATCATCACGCTCGATGGCGAGGGGCTGGTGGTGACGGTCAACGATCCCGGCGTCGAATTGCTCGGCGTGTCGCGTGAACGCCTGGTCGGTCGGGATGCTGCGCGGATCGCGGGGTCGCAGAATGCGTGGGTGGCGCAAGCGATCCGCCGCACGGCTGAAACCAACGAGGCCACGCTCGAACTCGATTCCGAGATGCTGTTTACCGATGGCCGCAACGCCACGGTGAACCTGACGGTGACGCCGCTGATCGATGCCAACGACCAGCGTATCGGATCTATGGTGGTAATCGAGGACATCACCGAAGAACGGCGCGTGCGCGCGACGATGGCACGCTACATGTCGAAGGAAGTCGCCGACCAGCTATTGGCCGCGGGCGAGGCCGAACTGATCGGCAAGGACCAGGAAGTGTCGGTGCTGTTCTCCGACGTGCGCGGGTTCACCTCGCTGTCCGAACGGCTTGGCGCGCGCGACACCGTAAGCCTGCTCAACGCCTATTTCACCGAGATGGTCGACGTGATCTTCGAACACGGCGGGGTGCTCGACAAGTACATCGGCGATGCAATCATGGCATTGTTCGGCGCCCCGTTCCCGAGCGAACACGATGCCGACAACGCAGTGCTCGTCGCCAACCAGATGATCCTGCGGCTGCGCGATCACAACGCGCGGCAGGCCGGGCGCGGATTGCCCGAGCTTCAGATCGGGGTTGGGATCGCGACGGGCGATGTCGTGGTCGGCAACATCGGGTCGATCAAGCGCATGGAATATACCGTGATCGGCGATAGCGTGAACCTTGCTTCACGGCTGGAAGGCGCCAACAAGCAGTTCGGCACCAAGATCCTGGTTGGCGAAACCACGATCCAGCGGTTGAAACGGCCGGCCCTGTTCCGCGAAATCGATCGCGTTCGGGTCAAGGGCAAGGACGTTCCAGCGGCCGTGTTCGAGGCGCTGGACTATCGCGCAGGGGAGGTCGGGCTCGACGCCATGCTCGATGCCTACAATGCGGGGCTGGAGCGTTATCGGAGCCGTGACTGGACTGCGGCGGCTTCGGGCTTCGAGACCGCGCTGGGGCTTATGGCCGACGATCAGCCAAGCGCGATCTACCTCCAGCGATGCCGGGCATACGCCGGTACGCCACCTTCGGAGGACTGGGACGGCGTGTTCACGATGACGCAGAAATAGCGAGACAAGCGACCTCGGCAGTCGGCTGGATCAATTGCCGCGCGTGATGCCTTGAACGACGGCATTGACGATGGCCTGCTGGTTGGTATCGAGCGTTGGCTGGCCGGTCGAATTGGCGGTCGCGGCTTGAGCCTGTTGCTGCTGGTTAAGCACGATCGTGGCCAATTCTTGATTTCCGCGCTGTTCGGCATCGGTAGGGGCCGTCGTCCCGGTTGTGGTCAAAGTGCCCGTTCCGATTCCGGCGCGCTGGCTTGCGGCGAGCAACGTGCTTTCCGGAGAGATCGTAGCAGTCTGCGCGTGCGCGAAGTCGCCCGAGCGGTTTTCGATCAGGTCGCGGCAGGCTGGCTGCTTTGATGTCTCGCTGGCAGGATCGCAACGATCGGTGCCGCCGACAACCATCGCGACCGTTCCGCGGCTGTCTGCTGCGTCGGAGATTGTGCCGGGCGCGACCACATTGCGCCGTGACAATCCGATCTGGACGTTTCCGGCTGTTGGCCCGCCTGATAGATTCTCTCCCGCCGCGGCATTCTCAACGCTGCGTTGCTGGGCCCGCCGCGCCACGTTCGACGTGGTAAGCTGATCGATCCCGGTCTGTCGGCTCTGGATCTGCTCGATTCCGCTTGCTCGGTCTTGCGCACAAACTGACTGGGATGTGAGCGCGAGCCCCGCAGCCACAATCTGCGCTGCCAAAGCCAACCCGGGCGGGCGTGTGGTCATTTGCCTTGCGAAATCATGATGGCCTGGCCACCATTCTGGGTAACCTGCAACGAGACGAGGTTGTCGCCCGTCTGGGTCCAGGCGAGCTGGTTGCCGGCGCCGTTCTGGACGGCGTCCATATGGTTGCCACTGCCGTTCTGCGCCAATTGCGCCAGGTTGCTTTCGCCATTTTGCGAGAGCGAGAGGGTGTTGCCGCTTCCGCCCATTTGCGAAGCGCTGACCTGGTTGGTCAACGAACCGCTTTGGCCGATCGTCATCGTATTGCCGGTTCCGGCTTGCGACAGCACCGCGACCTGCCCGGCGGCGCCACCTTGCGTGAGCGTCAGCATATTGCTGCTATCGCTTTGCGTGACGTCGGCGATGTGTGCGCCAAGCCCGGATTGCGTGACGGTGGCTGTCTGAGAAGACCCGCTTTGTGTCACGCTGGCCGCCTGGTTGTTATTGGCCTGGTTGATCGTGGCGGTCTGGTGATCCCCGATCTGGCTGATGAAGGCGCCCTTGTTGGTGTTGACGGGCGTTACGGCGATGGGAGTCGCCAAAGGAGCGGATGCCGGAAGTTGAGTGCATCCGCCCGAATCCTTGCAGGTGATGGTGGTCGGCGTGTCTGCCGGTGTCACGGCTTGAGCGGGTGATACGGATGCCAAAGCCAAAGCAACGGCGGTCAGGGACAAAACGCGCATCATTGGTCGCTCCTGTTGCTGGCGTCAGCAGGACTCGGTGGCTGCTGACCTTGATTGACATACACTTTGTTACCGGAACCTGACTGACGGACAGTGACATGTCCACCCTGGCCCGATTGGGTGATGGTTGTATCGTTGCTTCCGCCGTCTTGCGTGACCGATGCGGCGGCGCCGGTGCCATCCTGCTTCACGACCAGCCGTTCACCATGGCCACGTTGGATGGCCACTGTGTGGTGGTTGCGGCCATGCTGCTCGATGAGCAGGTCTTCATCGAGGCCCTGCTGGATCACGGTACGGCTGTGGCCAGACCCTGTTTCGATCACCGTGGTACGGCCGTTGGGTCCGTTGGTTGTGGTCATGGTGGTGTCCTGCCCGGTTGGACCGGTGGATGGGGCGTCTGCGTGTGCCGCAGTTGATCCGGCAATGAACGCGAGAGCGGCAATCGCTTTGTTCGAAGGTGCTTTCATCGGGGGGATCTCCGCCGCAGCCAAATGCTGCCGGTATCCGCCTGCCACCCGCTGTCGCATGACTCTGTGAGCGAGCGAATGGGCAGATTGCGTATGATTGTATCAGTCAATTCCGGTCTTGTCACCGGATTCACAAACAATTCGGGCGGCGGAGCGTATTGACCCCGCCGCCCGTTTTGCCAGTTTCCTGCAGCGATTAGCGCGACACGAAGCCCTGGTTGACCGTAGCGGTGTTGTTCGAACCCGATTGCGTCACGCTGGAGGTGTTGCCGCTCGAGTACTGGTTGACTGTTGCGGTGTTGAATGTGCCCATTTCGGCGACGGTCGACGTGTTGAGATTGCCCGCCTGAGTGACCGAGACAGTGTCGCCGTTGGTCGAAATCGATTCGGTGACCGTCGACTTGTTGCCGTTGCCCGACTGGTTCGAGTTGAGCGTGTTGTTCGAACCATCCTGCGTCACATACGAGATGTTGCTGTTGCCCACCTGCTGCACATAGATGACATTGCCCGTGCCCAACCCGGTGGTGCTGTCCTGATCGATTTGCGAATCGTTCAGGGTGCCGGTCTGGGTAACATAGGCCTGGTTGACCTGGGCAACGCTTGCGCCGGTGCCGTTGCCACCCTGGGTGATGATCGAGCGATCGTTCACGCCGGTTGCCGCCGGGAATGCAAAGACGCTGCCCCCGGTTACAGTGCTGTAGTTGTTCTGCACGACATTGACGATGCCATTGCTGCCGCTCTGGCTGATCGACGACACCAGGTTGTAACCAGTCTGGTGGATGCCGAAGGCGCTCGCAAGACTATCGCCCAGTCCCAATCCAAATGATGGCGAGTGTGTGTCTCGCGTTTCCGACGTGGCGCCGGCCTGGTTGCGCGTGCCCGACTGAGTGAACGTCGACTTGTTGTTCGCACCGAACTGATCGACGAAAGCTGCGTTGTCAGCACCACTTTGCGTGACAGTCGATGTGTTGCGCGATGTCGATGTGCTGGTGCCGTCATCGGTCTGGCCGATGAAGGCAAAGTTGCCGGCGCCCGTCTGCGTGATGCCCGACCCGTTGAAGTTGCCGCGCTGAACAACGACGTCGAAGCTGGTGTTGGTGCCAGCCACAGGAGCGATCGGTGTGCCGATTTCCTTGCCCGAGTACGTGATCGAACCAGCGCCGACGTTCTGGCTGATTGTCGACGAGTTGTCGTTGCCCCGTTGATCGACATTGGCACCGTTGCTGTTGCCGCTTTCGGTAATGCCCGAAGTGTTGCGTTCACCGATCTGCAGCACAACCGCATCGTTAAGCGAAGCCGACTGGTTGATGCTCGATTGGTTGTTTGACGAGGCTGTTGAAGTGAACGCCGTATCGCGCTGCTTCACATCGGCTTTGCCATTCGCGCCGGTCTGGGTGATCGTGCTCGTGTCGAGCAGGCCCAATTGGCTGACTTTGGCGTCGTTACCGCCCGATACGCCCATCTGGTTGACGGTTGAAGTGTTGCCCCAGGTCGAATCGCCCAAGGCATCATTGTTGCCCTGGCTGACGGTGGCAGTGTTGTTGTCGGACGTCTGGACGATGGTCGATTGCTGCTGATCGTCGTACTGGGTCACGAAAGCCTTGTTGCCGTTGACCGGGCTGAGGGCAGAGCCCTGAAAGATGTCCGAAGCCGACTGCGTCGCGTTGAACTGCGACGTTTGCACGACAGTAGCCTGGTTGCCCGTGCTGAGCACAGCGCTCGTGCTGTACTGCGAAATGTTCGACAAAGTAATCGGCTTAACCTGGCCCGGGAAAGCCAATCCGTCGTCGGTCGTCGTCACGGTCGCCTTGTTGTTGGCGCCCGACTGGGTGATGCCGGATTGACCACCGGTGTTTCCCGTCATCGTGACGGTTGCAGTATTGTGGTTCGAAGTGGATCCGATCTGATCGATCCTTGAAGAATCGTTCGCGCCGTTCTGCGTGACGGTGGCTTTTTCGGAATCGCCGGCCTGGGTCACGGTCGACGTGTTGCCGCCGGTGGAAGGTGCGGCTGCCAGCGCGGGGGTGGCGGCGAGCAGTGCTGCTGCGCAGGCCGAATAAAGGAAGGTCTTCTTCATGCTTCGATTCCTTGTTGCATGTGCTTTGACGAACGCGACCAGGTGGTTCCGCTGGTTGGGGGGCTTTTCTGGAACCTTGCTGACAAACGAAAACTATATTCCAGAGATCGAAAATATCCGGATTTCAGCCCCGCCGCAATTGGCTAGTGTGTTGAAGCCAATCGCAAATCGGGTTGGGCCGATAGGATACCATCACCTCTCTCACAGTTGTGTTATCACAAAAATTGCTGTTCTGCCTAGCGCCGAGTTTGACTGCTGGCGCAGTGTTTGTGCCAACATCGAACTCTTGCCAGTGGGTTACGTATTTTGCCGGAGTTGCCAGGCGCCGGCGTCCAATTGCCCCTCCCGACCGATCACGCAACGTTGCTGGCCAAATGTTAAGTTTGTGTGACTTAATATCAATTCGGGTTGCCCACGGGCACCAGCTTGCCCTTGACGATCTTGACCTTCTGGCCTTTCCCGAAGGCAACGCCTGCCGGCTGCGGCCGGCCAGGTTCGGCGGCCGGCGCTGAATAGCGGGCCGGTTCGGGCGGTGCAGGGGCGCGTGCCCTCAGTCGCTCGGGCGCGGCGGGTGACTGGTTGTTGAGTGATGCCTGGATCTGGCTGCCGCTCGACTTGCCGTCGCGTTCGCGCCGGTATTGCGTGATCAGTGGCGATGCTTCGGCAGCGTTGGCAAATTCCCATAGATGCTGGTCGGCGCCGTCAACCACCAGTTCCCAGACAGCCTTCTCGATCGCCTGCTGAAGCGCAATTTGACCCGGTTCATTGGTGGTATAGCCCGAATCGAGCTGGAGCAGTTGCTGATAGGCGACATAGCGGAACGCGTTGGCCCCGATGGCCTTGCTGGCAATGGTCTTCGAAGACTGGACCGAAGACAGGACTTCGCCCGTGCGAACAGACACAGCGCGCAAGTAAACGGTGACCGTATCTTCCTGGTATTGGACTTTGCCGCCGATCCCCAGGAACGCAGCGCCCACACCGCCAGTGATCGTGTTGGTATCGTAGCCGATGACCCCGCCTTCAAGCAGCACCCCGGCAAACAGCAGCGCCGGCAGTGCCTGCGCGTTGACGTCCTTTTCGCCGAGATAGCGCTGGCGCATCTCGAGGATGATCTGGCGTTCGTTCAGCAGGTGCTGCAGCGATTCGCGCTCCACCACTGTGAACCAGCTATGCTTGCCAGCGTCCTGTAGCGCCTTGACCAGGATTGCGGCGCCGCCCTGGCTGGTGGCACGCGACAAGGTCTGGCCGGTTTCCTGCAGTTTGAACTGCCCGGTCTGGTCTGCGAACCCGTAGACCGCCACCGCAACCGGCCGTGCCGGCGGCGGCAACGCTTCGAGCAGATGCTGCGTCTGGGTTTTTTCCGGAATGTAGGCACGTCCCCCGCTGTGCGGGAAATTCGTGCGGCCGCTGCGGCCAATGGTGGTGCAACCGGCGAGCGAAAGCGCCGCCATGGCGACTATAGCAATCGGATGGCGCATATCAGTTCGTGGTCAGCGTGGTCGGCACGACGATCGTGGTGGTCTGCCCGGTGCCCGCATCGGTGATGTTCAGGGTCACGTCGGTAAGGCCGCGGCTGAACGTGATGGTTTGGCCACCGAACGAAACCGTGCCGCTTTGCTGGGGGTTGGCGCCGAAAATCAGGTTCACGATCTGGTCCGAGAGCGCCGACAGCAGCCGCGATTGCAGCTGGTTGGCAAAGATCTGGGCCGGTGTCGACGAGCTGGTCGCCTTGGGGTTGGTGTAGCCGTTCTGCGCGCTGGCGACGCCCTGGAGCTGGGTAGAGTAAAACGGGTTTCCGCCGAACGAAGGGTCCGTGAACTGGAAGCGAAGCTGTTGCGCCGATGCCGTGCCGGCGAAACCTACGCCGCTGCACAGTGCGGTTGCCAGGACAATCAGACGAACCTTGGATCTGGCACCAGCCATATGCGAAATCACCCCGAAAATTGCATCGCGAACCAGCGCGGTTTTGCGAACCATAGGGCCGCAATCGACACTCAAGCCTGTTGCTTTTACACCAAAGTTACCGGTTTGCATCCATAAAAACGCTTGTTACAAATACCTTAACTACACAGATCGAAGCCAAATCAGACGGCCTTGCGGAGTCATTGGAGTTACGGGGTTTTTCGTTTCCACCATGCGCGCAATCCCGATGATATGGCATGGTGCATGCCGATATCGTTTGACGGTCGCTCGGTTCGCTCATAGCGCAAACTCCCGGGGATGGAGTTTGGCCTGATATGCTCACTCGAACGAAGACCTTCGTGCTGGTCCTGGGCCTGGTCATCATCGTCGCCGCCGGAGTCGGGCTGGCTCAGCGCCCGCTCGGCCAGGCATTGTACGAACGCATGGCCGCCGGACGGGTCGGTCGCGATGCCACCGCCGCATTGCCCGACGGGCTCCATGTCGCCCTGTGTGGCACGGGATCTCCGTTGCCGAGCCGGGACCGCGCGGGCGCTTGCAATGTCGTGATCGCCGGCAAGCACATTTTCGTGGTCGATTCGGGTGAGGGCGGCGCGCGCAACATATCGCTGATGGGGCTGCCGATCACGCGGATCGAGGCGGTGTTCATCACTCACTTCCATTCCGACCACATCGACGGCCTGGGCCAGATGATGCTGCTGCGCTGGACCGGGAGCGACAACACCGCGCCATTGCCCGTTTATGGCACCGCCGAAGTGACCGCGGTGCTGGGCGGGTTCAACGCCGCCTTCGCCACCGACAACGGTTATCGCACCGCGCACCACGGCGTGGTCGTCGCCAACCCGGCTTCGGCCGGCGCGACGCCGCACCCGTTCGACCTGCCCGCATCCGGCAAGGGCGACACCACCGTGGTCTATGACGCAGACGGGGTGCGGGTCACCGCGATCCGGGTCAATCACGCGCCGATCGCCGATGCGGTGGGCTATCGCTTTGATTACAAAGGCCGCTCGATCGTCCTGAGCGGCGATACTGCTGTCTCACCTGCCTTCGATGCCGCCGCGAAGGGCGCCGACCTGATGGTGCACGAAGCGCTGCAACCCGCCATGGTCAAAGCGATCACCGCAGGCCTCGATACCAAGGGCGCCACCAAGACCGCGCAAATCACCCGCGACATCATCAATGCCCATTCCACCCCCGAAGTCGCGGCCGACAGCGCGCGGGCGGCGGGGGTGCGGCAACTGGTGCTGAGCCACCTCGTCCCCGTCCTGCCCAGCCGCTTCTTCTACCCCGCCTTCCTGGGCGACGCGAAGGCCCATTTCAGCGGCTCGATCACCGTGGGCGAAGACGGCATGCTGTTCAGCCTGCCCGCCGGAACCCGGGAAATCCGCCATTCGCGGCTGTTCTGACGACCAATTTGTTCAGTCAAATAGCTGAAATCAGACGATTAATTTCGCAACTTCGCCAAGTTCACACGTATTGCACACTGCAAAAGTCTGCCACGAATCACGCGCGCGCAAAAATTGCGTTCTATTCCAACGCCTTGCCGACAATCTCAATGAGCCGCACGACTGTTGCAACTTCTCTGGATGTAGGAAAGCGCCTTCGCCCCAGCCGCGCGCGGTGGACAAGACCGGCACCGGCCCGATAAGCCCCGCGTTCACCACCGGCGGGGCCAAGATGGCAATGGATATTCAAGGGTTTCTTGCCGATCTGCGCAAGCTGCACGCCAGCGGGCAGACCACCGAGCACAGCTTCCGTCCCTTGCTCGCGCGCCTGTTCGCGTCGATCGACCCCGCCCTCACCGTGATCAACGAACCCAAGCACATCACCGAAGTCGGCGCGCCCGATTTCGTGTTCAACCGGGGTGACGTGGCGATCGGCTGGTGCGAGGCCAAGGACATCGGCAAGGACGTGCGCAAGTTCGCCGCCACCGATTACAGCAAGGCGCAGAAAGAGCGGTATCGCAAGGGCCTGCCCAACCTGATCTACACCAACGGGCTGGATTTCGAATTCATCCGAGAGGGCGAGGTGGTGGATTTCATCACCATCGCCGATCTGATCCCGACGATGCCCGCGCGGCCCGGCAACTTCGCGTTGCTCGAAGCGCGGCTGGCCGAATTCGCGCATGCCACCCCGCTCAGCATCACGTCTTCGAAAAAGCTGGCGCAGTTGATGGCGGGCAAGGCCGCGCTGATCAAGGAGATCATGGGCAATGCGCTGCTGTCCGATCTCAAGACGCGCGACGGCGGCGGCCAGCCGAGCGACCTGATCGGCCAGTACCAAGCGTTCAAGGCCAACTTGATCCACGACATCACCGCCGAAGACTTTGCCGACATCTACGCCGAAACGATCGCTTACGGTCTGTTCGCCGCGCGGCTGCATGATGAAACCCCCGCCACCTTCAGCCGGGGCGAGGCGCTGGACCTGCTGCCCAAGTCCAACCCGTTCCTGCGCGAACTGTTCATCTACATCGCCGGGCCCAATCTGGACGAACGCCTGCGCCGCACCATCGATCAATTGTGCAACGTGTTCCTGGCCACCGACATGGCCGAAGTGCTCAAGCACTTCGGCAAAGTGACCGCGCGCGCCGATCCGTTCCTGCATTTCTACGAAGTGTTCCTGGCCGAATACAACCCGGCCAAGCGCAAGGCGCGCGGCGTGTGGTACACGCCCGAACCGGTGGTCAACTTCATCGTGCGCGCGGTGGACGATGTGCTGAAAACCGAATTCGGATTGGCCGATGGCCTGGCCGATACCAGCAAGGTCACCATCGACTGGGACACCGGGCAGAACGACCCCAAGACCGGCAAGCCCGCCACGATCAGCAAGCAGGTCCACCGCGTGCAGATTCTCGATCCCGCCACCGGCACCGGCACGTTCCTGGCCGAAGTGGTCAAGCTGGTGGCGGGCCGCGTGAAGGGCATCGCGCCGGGGCAATGGTCGGGCTATGTCGAACAGGACCTGATCCCGCGCATCCACGGCTTCGAACTGCTGATGGCCAGCTATGCGATGTGCCACATGAAGCTCGACATGATCCTGACCGGGCTGGGCTACAAACCCTCGGCCGCGCCGCCACGGCTGGGCGTTTACCTCACCAACTCGCTGGAGGACGGTGAGCGGGTGGACCAGACCTTACCCTTCATTGGCCTGCAACGTGCGATTGCCGAAGAATCCAAGCTGGCGAACAACATCAAGCGCCAGACCCCGATCATGTGCGTGATCGGCAATCCGCCGTATTCGGGCATCAGCCAGAACAATGGCGCATGGATCACAGGCAAGATCGAGGATTACAAATATGTCGATGGCGTCCACTTCGGTGAACGCAAGCATTGGCTACAGGATGACTATGTAAAATTCATTCGCTTGGCTGAGCACATGATCGAACAGACCGGCGAAGGTGTGCTGGGGTTCATCACCAACCACGGCTATCTCGACAATCCGACATTTCGCGCGATGCGGTGGCACCTGATGCAGACTTTTGATCGCATCCATGTGTTGGACCTGCATGGAAATTCGAACAAAAAGGAAATCAGTCCAGACGGCACGCCCGACAAAAACGTATTCGATATTATGCAGGGTGTGGCCATTATTGTAGCGGTCAAGCGGCGATCAAATGGCAAGAAGCCCAAGCCAGCCGCTGTGGTGCGGCACGGTGAGCTATGGGGTAGCCGCGAATCAAAATACTCAATGCTTTGGGAGGGAGCGTCATCGACGCTCAGCCTTGAAGCATTGTCGCAAGAGGGTCCTCAGTATCCCTTTGTTCCGCGTGAAAATGACCTCGCTTCGCAATATGCGATGGGTATTTCCGTCACGGAACTGATGCCATCCAATGTCGCCGGTATCGTCACTGCACGTGATGGGCTGGTGATTGCATTTGACGCCAGAGAACTGACCGAACGCATCTCGCAGTTCGCCGATCCAACCAGTACCGATGAGGACATTCGCTTCCAGTTTTTTGGGGACAAGAAGGGCGGAAAATACCCACCCGGTGATTCACGGGGCTGGAAGCTACCAGCCGCCCGAAAAGCTCTAAAAAATGCAAGTTGGCACAGCGATATTCATCCGATTGCCTATCGACCATTTGACACGCGCGCGATTCTTTCACGTCCCGATATGGTAGATTGGGGCCGCGTTGAATTTATACCAACCTGCACTGATCATGACCCACGCGCCCATTTGCGGCGGCCGATGGTCATGATGTGCCAAGGCTGATCGATGAGCTTGTTCCAGGCTTCGCAGCAGTGGTCGATGATGTTGTCGTAGGATGTGAAGACGCGG
>NZ_JANXWG010000146.1 GCF_025351285.1 Novosphingobium sp. | reverse complement strand
CTCGGCTTCGCGCGCGCCTTTGCCGAGGCCGCGATGGTTGGCGGGCTGGCAGACTGGTTTGCGGTCACCGCGCTGTTCCGCCACCCGCTGGGCGTGCCGATCCCGCACACCGCGATCATCCCCGAAAACAAGGACCGCATCGCCGAGACCATGGCGGCGTTCCTGCAGGACAATTTCCTGACGCCGATCGTGGTTGCGCGGCGGTTGCAGGCGATGAACGCGGCGGTTGCATTGGGCGGTTTCCTGTCCGATCCCAAGGGCGGGGAAGGGCGCATCCGCGCCGGCGCCGCAGGGCTGATCGCCGATGTGCTCGAATCGCTCGATCCCGAACAGCTCGGCGGGCTGGCCAAGGGAGCGCTGCGCACGCAGATCGAGAAGTGGGAAGTCGCGCCGCTGCTGGGCCAATTGCTCAGCGCCGCGATCGCGGACAAGCGCCACATGCCGTTGATTGACGCGACCATTCGTCGTGCCGCTTTGGTGCTAGAAGACAACGAACCGCTGATCCGCGACATGATCCACGAACGGGCCAATGGCCTGCTGCGCTGGACCAAGCTCGACGAACGGCTCGCCAACGCGGTGCTCGACGGGCTGTACAAGCTACTCGCCGAAACCGTGGTCGATCCCCAGCACCCGTTGCGACGGCGGATCGAGGAGGGGCTCGAAGAACTGGCCGAAGGCCTGCTCCACGATCCGGCAATGCGCGAACGGGTCGAGCGGCTGAAACGCGAAGTGCTCGGCAACCCGGCCTTCGCACGCTGGCTCGATGCGCTGTGGGAACGCGGGCGCGCAAAGCTGTTGCAGATGGTGCGCGAGCCCGAAGGGATGCTCGCCGGTCAACTCGGCAACAGCGTGGCCGATCTGGGCGCCGCGTTGCAGCGTGATCCGCGGCTGCAACTCATGGTCAACCGCTTCGCGCGGCGGACGCTGGTGGGCGTGGCCACGCGCTATGGCGGGCAAATCGTGCGGCTGGTGTCCGAAACGGTCAAGCGTTGGGACGCGCGCACGGTGACCGATCGGATCGAGGGTGCAGTCGGGCGCGATCTCCAGTTCATCCGCATCAACGGCACGCTGGTCGGCGGCCTGGTCGGAGTGCTGATTCACTCTGTGGACATGCTGCTGTGAGCTTTTCGCTCGCCTCCGGCGCCCCCATGCTGCGTACCGAACGCCTTGATCTGTGGCAGCCCGCGGCGACGGACCTGGCAGGGCTGCACAGCATGGTTGCGCCTGAGGCAGTGCGGCGCTTTCTCGGCAACCGCCCGACAACGATGGCTGAAGAATCGGCGCGATTGCTGCGCAATGCCGGAAGTTGGGCGCTTTACGGCTATGGCACGTTCGTCATGCGCCCAAGGGATGGCGGGGCGATCCTTGGCATTTGCGGCGTGTTCCATTCGTGGCGCGGGTTCGGCGATGGCCTCGATGATGTACCCGAAGCCGGCTGGATCCTGGGCGAAGCATCATGGGGTCAGGGCCTTGCCGGCGAAGCGATGCGCACTGTGCTGGCGTGGTTCGATGAAACGCACGGTACCCGGCGGATCGCCTGCATGATCGAGGAAGGACACCATGCCTCGGTGCGGCTGGCGCACGCGCTCGGGTTCGAGGCCTATGCCGTGCACCAGGAAGAAGGCGGTGAGCGGCCGCTGGTCTTGCTCGAACGCCTGAACGCCGGCCAGCCGAGGGAGCGCCTGCCATGAAAATCGCATTCGCGGCGTCGCTGCTCGTTGCTTTCGGCGTGGCCGGACCCGCGACGGCTGCACCTGCCGCCTGGACCCAGCCGATGGCGCCGTTCCAGGTGATCGACAACGTCTACTACGTCGGATCGGCGGGGATCGCGGCTTGGATCATCAAGACGCCAGCGGGCTTGATCCTGCTCGATGCGGGGATGCCCGAATATGTGCCCACAGTGGAAGCGAACATCCGCACGCTGGGGTTCAAGCTGTCGGATGTGAAGATCCTGCTCAACAGCCACGCCCATTTCGATCATTCGGGCGGGCTCGCGCGGATCAAGGCCGATACGGGCGCCAAGCTGATCGCCAGCGAAGGCGATCGGCTGGCGCTCGAACGCGGTGTCTATCCGGGATGGGAGCAGGACCATTCGCTCGACGCGCCGCCGGTCAAGGTCGATCGCGTCGTGGCCGATGGCGGCACCGTGGCACTTGGCGGCGTAAAGCTCACCGCGATGATCACGCCGGGGCATAGCGCGGGCTGCACCAATTACCTGTTGACCGTGCGCGATCAGGGCGCCGCGCACACCGTATTTTTCTTCTGCAGCGCCAGCGTCGCCGCCAACCGGCTGGTGCCGAACCCGCAGTATCCCGGGATCGTCGCTGATTATCGCCGGACGTTCGCGCGGCTGAAGACGGTCAGGGCTGATGTATTCCTGGCGCCGCATGCCGAATTCTACGATCTGGCGGGAAAGCGCGGACGGTTGCGCAATCCCGGGCCAAATCCGTTCATCGTGCCGGGCGAAATGCAGAAACTCGTCGCCGCGATGGAGCAGGGCTTTGTCAAGGCGCTGGCCGAACAGACCACACGCTCCAACACGCCAAAACACTGATCCCGCGAACGAAGCGGGCCGGGTAGATCAACCGCCCGGCCCGCCCATAAAGCATGGCTGCCAAGTTCAGCCGTTGATTTGGTGCTTCAACTGGCTCATCTGGTCATGACCGGCTCGGACCGAAGTCCATGCCAAGCCGACGGCGGCGCGCGCGGCCGGCGAAAGATCGACGTTCTTCATCGCGGTTTCGAACTTGCCCTTGAGATAGTCCTCACCACGCTCGACCTCGTTGATGATCGCCTCGTTGTCGCGACCCGTGATGGCGGTCTTCAGATCGAAGAAGGTGCGGTGGATGGCGCCCATTGTCGATGTGTCGTTCTCGGGTTCGCTGCCCTGCTGGGCAACCACTGCCTGCAACTGTGCGGCAACTTCACGGCGCTCACGCGCGCGATCGGCAAAGATCGTGCCCAGGCTGGCGCTTTCGATGTCGCCTGCCGCCTTGGTGTAGCCTTCGACGCTGTCGAGCAAAGTCGAGATCAGCGTGTTCAAGGCGGCCACATCATGACCTCCGCCATCACGCTCGCCAGCGCGATGGGTCGTGGAATCGTAAGTCGGGTTGAAAGCGGTCGTTTCCATGGCAAATCTCCTGAAGGGATATGCTGGAACAACGCTTGCCCCCGCCAGCTTGCTCCCTCAGCCGCTCGCTATTGGTGCACGGCTGGGCGCAGCAAGGGGCTGGAAAGCTGACAGAAATTCGGGGAAGGTTGGATAAATGCCTCCGGCGGGCAAGGGCCATCGGCCTTGCAACCCATTACCGACGAAGTGGATGCGATGCTGAGAGGAAGTGTGCGACCGCAGCGCCGCAGGTTTTAAAGTCGCTGCGCGGCGGGCGCTGCATTTCGATGAGACGCAACGCTGCCAGTCCGCGATACAAGGGCGATGGCCATTGCCCGCCGGAGGCCACTTCAATTCTCATCCACGCAAAGAAAAGGGCCGGAACGCTTGCGCGCTCCGGCCCCGATCTTGTGGTTGTATGGTCGTATGGTGGTTTGGACTTAGAAGTCCATTCCGCCCATTCCGCCCATGCCGCCGCCGCCGCCCATGCCGCCCATGGCCGGCTTGTCGTCGGGCTTGTCGCTGATCGCGGCTTCGGTCGTGATCAGCAGGCCGGCGACCGAGGCTGCGTCCTGCAGCGCGGTGCGGACGACCTTGGTGGGGTCGACCACGCCGGCGGCGATCAGGTTTTCGTAGACGTCGGTTGCGGCGTTGAAGCCCTGCGTCTCGTCGTTGACGCGCAGCAGATTGCCGGCAACCACTGCACCGTCATGCCCGGCATTCTGGGCGATCTGGCGGAGTGGGGTCTGGATGGCGCGGCGGACGATGTCGATGCCCTTGGTCTGGTCATCGTTGGCGCCCTTCATGCCTTCCAGGGCCTTGGTTGCATAAAGCAACGCGGTACCGCCACCGGGGACGATGCCTTCTTCAACCGCGGCGCGGGTAGCGTGGAGCGCGTCGTCGACGCGATCCTTGCGTTCCTTGACCTCGACTTCCGAAGCGCCACCGACCTTGATCACGGCAACGCCGCCGGCCAGCTTGGCCAGGCGTTCCTGGAGCTTTTCACGGTCGTAGTCCGAAGTGGTGACTTCGATCTGCGAACGGATCTGCTCGACGCGCGCCTTGATATCGTCGGCCGAACCCAGGCCGTCGATGATCGTGGTGTTGTCCTTGTCGATGGTGATGCGCTTGGCCGAACCGAGCATACCGACAGTGACGTTCTCGAGCTTGATGCCGAGATCTTCCGAGATCATCTCGCCCGCGGTCAGCGTGGCGATATCGCCCAGCATGGCCTTGCGGCGATCACCGAAGCCGGGAGCCTTGACAGCCGCAACTTTGAGCCCGCCGCGCAGCTTGTTGACCACCAGCGTGGCCAGTGCTTCGCCTTCGATATCCTCGGCGATGATCAGCAGCGGGCGGCCCGACTGCACCACGGCCTCGAGGATCGGCAGCATCGCCTGGAGCGACGACAGCTTCTTCTCGTGAATCAGGATGTAGGGGTTTTCCAGCTCGACGGTCATCTTGTCGGGGTTGGTCACGAAGTAGGGCGACAGGTAGCCGCGATCGAACTGCATGCCTTCGACGACATCGAGTTCGAATTCGAGACCCTTGGCCTCTTCGACGGTGATCACGCCTTCCTTGCCGACCTTTTCCATCGCTTCGGCAATCTTGTTACCGACTTCGGTATCGCCATTGGCCGAGATGATGCCGACTTGCGCGATTTCGGTGGTGCCCGAAACCGGCTTCGAACGCGCCTTGAGGTCTTCGACAACCTTGCTGACGGCCAGATCGATGCCGCGCTTGAGGTCCATCGGGTTCATGCCGGTGGCGACCGAGGTCATGCCTTCACGAACGATCGCCTGCGCCAGCACGGTGGCGGTGGTGGTGCCATCGCCGGCCTGGTCGTTGGTTTTCGAGGCCACTTCGCGCAGCATCTGCGCGCCCATGTTCTCGAACTTGTCCTTGAGCTCGATTTCCTTGGCGACGGTAACGCCGTCCTTGGTGATGCGCGGTGCGCCGAAGCTCTTGTCGATGACGACGTTGCGGCCCTTGGGGCCCAGCGTGACCTTCACTGCGTCGGCGAGGATATCAACACCCCTGAGGATGCGTTCGCGCGCGTCGCGCGAAAAGCGTACGTCCTTGGCTGCCATGATATGTTCCTTTGGATTTAAGTTATTGCGAAAGCTCGGAAATTCAGGCGATCACGCCGAGAATATCCGATTCCTTCATGATCAGCAGGTCTTCGCCGTTGACCTTGACTTCGGTGCCCGACCACTTGCCGAACAGCACCTTGTCGCCAGCCTTGACGTCGAGCGGGGTGATCTTGCCGTCATCGGCGCGGGTGCCGGTGCCGACGGCGACGATTTCGCCTTCAGCGGGCTTTTCCTTGGCGCTGTCGGGGATGATGATGCCGCCAGCCGTCTTTTCTTCGGCCTCAACGCGGCGCACGAGCACGCGATCGTGCAGCGGGCGAAAGTTCATGGGAGTCTCCCTCTCAAGTGTCATAAAACTGCCTTGGCACTCTCAAGGCGAGAGTGCCAGCGAGCTGCATATGGGCAGGGGGCGGGTGGGCGTCAAGCGGCGGGGGGCAAGTTTCTTTGCGCCGCGACGAACGAAAACCGATCTTGAAGTGAGTCAATTCGGCAAGAGTCCCAGTCGCTCGCGCGCCCACCAGCGGCGGACCATCAGCACCGCGACAAACAGCAGCCCGATGGCCAGCCCCAGCCACACGCCGGAGCCGCGAAAAGGCGTGAACAGGCCGAGCAGCGCCGCGGTGCCGAAACCGGCGAGCCAGTATCCCCACAGGGCGATGGCCATCGGCCTTTGCGTGTCCTGCAAACCGCGCAATGCACCGGCGGCGATGGTCTGCGTGCTGTCGGCAAGCTGGAACGCTGCGCCGATCGCGAGATAGCGCACCGCAAAGCCCACCATCGCCGCATTCGCCACCGCATGGACGTCGACGTAGGCCGAAATGAGCAGGCGCGGCGTGAACAGCATCAGGATGGCGTTGCCCACCGCAAAGGCCAGCCCGAGCCTCAAGGCGGCGGCACCCGCGCGGCGGATCGCGTCCGAATCGCGCGCGCCATAAGCATAGCCCACACGGATCGTCGCGGCCTGGCCGATCCCGAAAGGCACCTGGAACGCCAGCGCAGCGATCTGCAACGCCACTGCATGGCCCGCCAGCTCGGTTTGCCCGATCAGCCCCATCAGGAACGCCGCGCTGCCGAACAGTCCGCCCTCGGCGATCACGGTGAACGCAATCGGGGTGCCGATCCGGACGATCTCGCGAAAGCGCGACCATTCGGGCCGCCACCAGCGGCCCATGATGCGATAGCGCCGCAGCCGGCGGTCGGCGCGGATGGCGACGAAGTAGGCGGCGAGTGTCGCCCAGGCGGTGCAAACGCTGGCCAGGCCTGAACCGTTGAGCCCGAGCGCGGGAGCGCCCCAGTGCCCGAACACGAAAGCATAGTTGGCCGCGCCGTTGACCAGAATCGCCAGCGCGGTGATCGCGGTTGCAAACGCCGGGCGTCCCAGCGCCGAGATGAAGTTGCGCAACACGTTGCTGAGGATCATCGGCACGATCGCAAAGGCCAGTACTTGAAGGAAGCCTCCCGCGCGTGCCGCCACGACTGAATCTTGCCCGGCTGCAAGCAGGATCGCCTCGCCCTGCCACGTCACCACCATGCACCCAAGGCCCAGCAAGATCGCCAGCCACAGTCCCATCCGCACGCTGCGGCGCACCTGCCGCACCGCATGACGGCGCGCGCCGAGTTCGGCGGCGATCAGCGGCGCAACCGCGCCGGTCATCGCCGAACTGCCCCAGGCCATCAGCGAATAGAGCGCGATCGACAGGCTAGCCGCCGCCAGCGCCTGCTCACCCAACCGCGCCACGAAGATCACGTCGATCGCATAGACCAGCATCTGCAGCAGGTTGGCCGCCGCCAGCGGCCCCGCCAGCCGCAGCATCGCGCCAAATTCGACGCGCATGGCCGATAGCGCCGCAACCGGGGTGGGATGCGGGGCGGTGACCAAGGGCAAGGCGGGCGCGTCGGACATAAAGCCGGCGCGGATATGCGATCGATTCGCGCGTGAAAAGCAATCGCTTGGTGGACCGCGGCGAATGTCGGTTTCCCGCGGCGCGAGGGCAACACTGTTGCTCCCTGCTGCCGCGCTCTTCAGTTGCTTGGAACAAGCGCCGGTCTGGCCGGTTTTGCGCGAGACCCCGCCTCGAAGTCCGGAGCTCCCCCGATGACGCAAGCCACTGTTTCCGCCCCGCCGACAACGCTCGTCCGCTATTCGCCCGAGGTCGAGAATGTTTCGGTCGACGAAGCAGAGGCAGTCGACGCGCTCAAGGCCAGCTTCAAGACGATCATGGACACGACCAGCCGCGATTACGGCCGGGCAGTGCGCGGAGTCCACGCCAAGGGACACGCGCTGGTGCATGGTTCGTTGACGGTGGCGGCCGGCCTGCCACCCGCGCTGGCGCAGGGTCTATTCGCCCAAGCCGGCCGCTATCCAGCGGTGCTGCGGTTGTCGACCGTGCCCGGCGACATCCTCGACGACGCGGTCAGTTCGGCGCGCGGCGCTGCGCTCAAGATCAGCAGCGTGCCCGGCGCGCCGCTGCCCGGCGCGACGCGGGGCGAGCAGGACTTTCTGATGGTCAACGGCCCGGTGTTCGGCGCGAAAACACCCGGCGCGTTTGCGAAGAACCTCAAGCTGCTCGCCGCCACGACCGACAGGGCCGAGGGGTTGAAGAAGGCCTGGTCGGCCACGCTGCGCGCGCTCGAGGCCGGGCTGGAAGCGTTGGGTGGCCATTCGATGTTGCTAAATGCGCTGGGTGGCGCGCCCGAAACGCATCCGCTGGGCGAAACCTATTTCACCACCACCGCATTCCGATTCGGTGATTACATTGCCAAGCTGTCGCTGCGCCCGGTTTCGCCCGCGCTGACCGCGCACAGCGGCGAGATCATCAAATTGCACGGCCGCGCCGACGCGTTGCGCGAGGAAATCGGCACAGTCATCGAGCAGCAGCTGGCGCGCTGGGACTTGTGCGTCCAGCTTTGCGCCGACCTCGATACGATGCCGGTTGAAGATCCGACCGTCGAATGGGACCAGGCGGTCAGCCCTTACCTGACGGTCGCCACGTTCGAAGCCGATCCCCAAGTGTCATGGGACGCGGGCAGCGATGCGGCAGAAGATGCGCTGTACTTCAGCCCGTGGAACGGTTTGGCGGCGCACCAGCCGCTCGGCGCGGTGAACCGGGCGAGGAAGGACGTCTATGCCTATGCGCAAGGGTATCGCGCCAATTTCAACCACTGCCCGATCCATGGTGCGCGCACCGCCCAAGGCATTCAGGGCTGAAGCACCGCACGCTCCAAAAGGTGCGCAAACGAAAAAAGGGCGGCCCCGTCGGGCCGCCCTTTCGCATTTCCCCGCACCGTGGAGCGGTGCGGGAAACTGGTTGTAGGATTACTTGATCGAGCCGATTACTTGATCTCAACCGTGCCGCCAGCGGCTTCGACCTTGGCCTTGATTTCTTCGGCTTCAGCCTTGTTGACGCCTTCCTTGATCGCCTTCGGAGCCGATTCCACAAGGGTCTTGGCTTCGGTCAGGCCGAGCTGGGTGATGGCGCGGACTTCCTTGATGACCTGGATCTTCTTCCCGCCGTCGCCGGTCAGAATGACGTCGAATTCGGTCTTTTCTTCAACCGCTTCGGCAGCGGCGGCAGGAGCCGCGGCAACTGCTACGGC
The DNA here is from genome assembly GCF_025351285.1 of Novosphingobium sp. Classification (GTDB taxonomy): domain Bacteria; phylum Pseudomonadota; class Alphaproteobacteria; order Sphingomonadales; family Sphingomonadaceae; genus Novosphingobium. The sequence continues at coordinate 297 of NZ_JANXWG010000146.1, read as the reverse complement.
AGCAGCGGCGGAAACGCCCCATGCTTCTTCGAGCGCCTTGGCAAGATCGGCGGCTTCGAGAACGGTCAGCTTCGAAAGTTCTGCAACGAGATTGGCGATGTCAGCCATGATAAATCACTCCTGGTGTCTGTAAGTCCGGCCACCGGCGCGGACAAATGCGTGTGGTGAACGGTCTCAGGCCGCGTCTTTTTCGGCATAGGCGCTGAATACGCGCGCCAGCTTGGCCGCCGGAGCGGTTGCGAGCTGGGCGAGTTTCGTTGCCGGTGCCTGGACGAGGCCGATAAGCCTGCCGCGCAG
>NZ_JANXWG010000080.1 GCF_025351285.1 Novosphingobium sp. | reverse complement strand
GTCGAGCGAAGTCGAGACACACTAGCGCAGTGCTGGCGTGTCTCAACTTCGCTCGACACGAACGGCCCTGTGCGCTTTTGCGGTTTCCCGAGGCTAGTCTGCCACCAGCCGGTGCCGCGCCAGGCTCTCGTAAAACGGCATGGCCTGCTCGACGATTCGCTGGTGCGCAGCCGGTAGCGCTTCCTTGCGCGCGGGCGGACGCAGCGGCGCCCAGCCGGTCGAGCGATGCACCGCATCGTACCATGCCGGCGCCCAAACCCCGTCGCTGGCGCGCGGACCCGCCGGCCAGGCCAACATCGCATCCAGAATCGGAGCGTCGAACGCAATGCCCACGGCCGCACACAGCGCCGCCAGCATGACGCGGGGGTTGGCGAGCACATCCTCCGAAGCAATCACCGGTGGCGCCCTGCCGATCCGGTCCGCCACCATATCGAACTGCCGCTGCTGCTGCGCGAAGCCCAGGTCTGCGAGGGTGACATCCTCGCGCTTGACCACGTACGATCCGATCACCGCCGCCGGATCGCGGATCAGGAACACGTTTGTCAGTTCCGCTGTCCAGTCGAGCCCGAAGCCGTCGAGCATATGGTGGCACATGTGCTTCTGGTACCAGACGGCGGCGGGCTCGGGCGGCGGCCCGGTCATCGCGCCGGCCACCGCACGCCAGTCGATCGGTTGCGATTGCAGCACCGCTTCGCGCATCGGGTGATCGGCGCCGCTCTCCGCCAGAAAGGCCGCGTAGAACGGCTCGTCGCTGACGCAGGTGTCGGTACGGTTCTCGAACGCGCGCATCATCGCGGTCGAGATATTGCGCGGGCCCGACCACATCGCGATTCGCACCGTCACAGATGCCGGTTCCCGGCCGCGTATGCGTCCTTCATCGTGGCATAAGCGTCGATAACCGCCTGCGTCACCCGGCCATAGACCTGCGGCAACGCGCGCCCGTCGATCATGGCGACCGGGGTAATCCCGCCCATTGTCCCCGTCACGAAGGCCTCCTCCGCCGCATCCAGTGCCTCACGCGGAAGGCTGCCCTGCCGCAGCGGCGCCGCCCCTGCACGGCAAGCATCGATCACATTGCCGCGCGTCACCCCGTTGAAACAGTAATCATCGCCCGAAGTGTGCACCACACCCCCGCTCACCCAGAAGAAGTTGGTCGCGTTGCAGCTCGCGATGTTCCCGGCCGGATCGAGCATGATCCCCTCATCCGCTCCCAGTCCGATCGCCTCCAGCAGTGCGCGGATATAGTTCAACCGGCTGTGCGAATTGAGCCGCATGTCGAAAATTTCGGGCGGCGAGGTCTGGATCGAGACTGTCGCCAGCGCCAGCCCCCGATCGAGCACCTGGCTGCGCGTCTTGAACTCCGCGGTGATCGCCACCGTCGGCGCGCCGATGGTCGAGCGCGGGTCCTGGTTGATCGTGCGCTTGAGCCCGCGCGTGATCATCAGCCGCACGTGCGCATCGTGCTCCATCGCGTTGGCTCGCAGCAACCGAACCATGTCTGCCAGCAGCGCCTCGCGCGCAGGAATCGCAATCCCGATCGCCGCCCCGCCGGCATGAAGCCGGTCCAGATGCGCCTCGAGGAACAAAAGACTGCCCCGATGCAGCCGCAGTCCCTCCCACACCCCATCGCCCAGCCCGAACCCGGCATCGAAAATCGACACCCGCGCCTCGCGCGCCGGCACCAATTGCCCATCGAGCAGCACAACGAGATCCTCGTTGCGCGCATCGGCCTCGAAATCCTGACTTCCCGCCATCGGCTGACGCTAGCGGACCCAAAGCCGCCCGTCGAGACATCACATGAGCGCACGACTTTCCAATTGTTGCGCGGTTGGAAAATTGACAAGCCGTTACTTATCGTGCCCAATCAATTTGGGCCGTAAGTTGCAATGCTCGGGGGGCAGTCATGCGCGACCACGGCCGGATCGACCTTGCGAGTACTCCGCCGTTTCGGATCGGGCCGCTGTGTGTCGAACCCGCGGTGCGCCAGGTCTCCACCGCCGCGACCGAACCCGAAACGCTCGAACCGCGCGTAATGCTGGTGCTGGTCGCGCTGGCGCGGGTCGAGGGCGGCATCGTCAGCCGCGACCAGTTGATCGAGCAATGCTGGGACAGCCGGATCGTCGGCGACGACAGCATCAACCGCGTGATCTCTCGGTTGCGCAAGCTGGCGGGCGCACATGGCGAAGCGCTGTTTACGATCGAGACGATCAGCAAGGTCGGGTACCGGCTGGTGGCGAAGCTGGTCAATGCCGCTGAACCCGGACGATCCGTCGAGGCTGCACCCATCGCTGGGGCAATTCCCGCGATCGTGACCCGTTCGCTACTCGCGAGGCCGCTGATGATCGCGGCTACTGCGGCGCTGGCGATCGGCGCGGTAGCAGCCGGCATCTCGCTCTGGCCTGCAAGCGCGGCCAGCGACGGCGTGCCCGAACTGGCGCTCAACGTCACCGCCGGTCCCGGAACCGCGCCCGGCGTCGCGCAAGCGCTGCGCGATGAAATGGGCAGCGTGTACGGCGCCGAGCGCTTGCGCATCGTCGATGGGTCGCAGCAAGTTGCTCGCCTCTCGGCGCGGATCGGCAACATGGGCGGCGAGCAGGTCGTGTTCGGCGAGTTGCGCCCGCGGGGCGATGGCCCAGCGATCTGGAAACCGCGCGTCCCGCTTCGCGATCCCGGCGCGATCAAGGGCGTCGCTTTGCAGCTTATGGGCGGCGCGGTTTGCGTCCTGGAGCCCGAAGTCACCCACGCGCCGGTAAACCGCTCCCCCGTCGCGGTCTCTGCCTGGGCGAGTTACTGTGACGAAAACGACAAGGACATTTCAAGTCACATCACCGAAATCGAGTCGTTACGCCTGGCGATCCGGGCTGAACCGCGCTTTATGATCGCACAATATTCGCTCGGCCAGGAACTCGCCGCAGAGATCGACGGGCGCAGCGGTGCCGAGGTTGATGCCATGCGCGCCGAAGGCCGGCGCGCGGTCGACGCGGCCGAGCAGCTCAACCCGCGCGACGCAGGCGTTCACATCGCCCGCGCCTACCTGGCAGACGAGCGCGACTTCGCCGGGCGCGATGCAGAGGTTCGCCGTGCGCGCGCGTCCCGGCCAACGAAATGGGGGTTTGAAATTCAGCTCGAGGGCAACGTCCTCGCCACGGTCGGAAAGCTGTCTGCCGCACTGGCGGCACACCAACGGATGCTTGCCGTCAACCCCGGCAATCCCCCTGATACGACCAGATCCGCGATCTTGCTTTCGTGGTCGGGACGTTACGACGAGGGCCGAGCGATCTTTGCCGACGAAGCGCGGATCAGCAACGAACGCAGCAAAATCGAGCTGACCTGGCTTAGGGCCGCAGTTGAAGCGCATGACTGGGACACCGCCAAGCGCCTGGTCAACTCGGTCAAGCTGGACCAGCCGACCCAAGTCGCCATGGCAAAGCTCGTGACCGGCCTGGCGATGCGCGACGCCGCGAGCGTGCACGAAGCCGGCGACCTGTTTGCAGCCCTGTCCGCCGACCCCGCTCGATTCTCGAATACGCTCATCTTCGGGCTCGCGTTGGCCGACCGTCCGGCGCTTGCGGTGGCCACCGCCGGACGGTGGTTCGACGCCAATGGATACCGAACGCTGACTGTTCTTTACTCTCCCGCTCTGGCGCGCGCGCGCCAGACGCCCGAGTTCGCCGCGCTGGTCACGCGCATCGGTCTTGCCGACTACTGGCGCAAGTCGGGCAACCTGCCTGACTTCTGCGTATCGCCAGGCGCGCCACCGCTTTGCGCAACACTTCGGCGACGGACCTGACCCGGATGCAGGACACGCCCCGCATCGACCTGGCGACCACCGCGCCGTTCCGCATCGACGCGTTGTGCATCGAACCCGCACTGCGGCAAGTCTCGACCACCAGCACCGAAGCCGAAACGCTCGAACCGCGCGTGATGCTGGTGCTGGTCGCGCTCGCCCGAGCCAGG
>NZ_JANXWG010000031.1 GCF_025351285.1 Novosphingobium sp. | reverse complement strand
CTTGTGGCGAGCCGGGCGCTGGCGCGGCTGCGGCGGGAGCGCTGGCAATCGCTGCCGAGATAGCGGCGACGACAGGTGAGCGCTTGGTCGTGGTAGGGCGTGTATCGGCTTGCGCGAACAACTCGCCACGTTGGGCTTCGCCGACACCGAGGCGCTGGCCGCGCGGATCGAAGGCTGGACCAGCGGCAGCACCCGCGCGCTGCGTGGGCCCGAGGCGCGCGCCGCGTTCGATGCGGTCCGACCGGCGCTGCTCGCCGCGCTGGCCGAGGCGCCCGACCCGATGCGCGCGCTGCTGCGCTGGGAGCAGGTGCTGGCCAACCTGCCCAGCGCAATCAACGTCTTTCGTCTGCTCGAAGCCCGGCCGGCGCTGCTGGCCATCCTGATGAAAGTGCTCGCGCACGCACCCGCTCTGGCCGACGAACTGGCGCGCCGCGCCGACCTGATCGACATCCTGATCGACCGCACCGCCTTCGACCTGCCGGGCAGCGTCGAGGACATCGCCACCGGCCTTGCGCGCGGCGAAGCGGGCGACGATTACCAGCGACTGCTCGATCGCGTGCGGCTGCGCGTGGGCGAATTGCGCTTTGCGCTGGGGGTGCAACTCGTCGAAGGCGGCCGCGATCCGCTCGATGCCGCCGAAGCGCTGGCGCGTGTCGCGGAGGCCGCGATCACGGTGCTCGCCGATGCCGCAACCCGCGAATTCGAGGCGATCCACGGCCGGGTTCCCGACAGCCGCATGGCGATCCTCGGGCTCGGCCGGCTGGGCGGCGGCGCGCTGACGCACGCGTCGGACCTCGACCTGGTGTTCCTGTTCAGCGGCGATTTCGCGGCCGAATCCGCCGGGCCCAAGCCGCTCGGCGGCACGCTCTACTACAACCGGCTGGCGCAGCGCGTGATCGCCGCGTTGAGCGTGCCGACCGCCGCAGGTGCGCTCTACGAGGTCGACGTGCGGCTGCGGCCGTCCGGGGCGCAGGGCCCGCTGGCGGTCAGCTTCGAGAGCTTCGCGCGCTATCAGCGCGAACAGGCCTGGACCTGGGAGCACATGGCGCTGATGCGCGCGCGGCCGGTGTTCGGCGAGGCGGGGGACCGCGCGGCGCTGGCCGGGATCATCGCTTCGGTCGCCGCGCAACCGCGCGATCCCGCCAAATTGTGCGCCGATGCACTCAAGATGCGCGGCGATATTGCGCAGCACAAGCTGCCCAAGGGTCCGCTCGACGTCAAACTGCTGCGCGGCGGGCTGGTCGATGTGGAGTTCATCGTCCACGTGGCGCAACTGCGCGACCGGGTCGGGCTGAAACCGGATTTGCGCGCCGCGATTGCGGAATTGACCGCGGCGGGTCTGGTCGGTCAAGGCTTCGGCACGGCGCACGACCTGCTCACGCGCCTGCTGGTGACGGTGCGGCTGATGGCGCCCGATGGCGGCTATCCGCCCCCCGCCAGCCAACCGATTGTAGCCCGCCTGTGTGGGCAGGAGGACTGGGCATCCCTGCTCGGCGCGGTTAAAGCGGCACGCGAAGTGGTCGCAGCGCAATGGGCAGCGACATTCGGCGAAACGATCGCAATGGAGTACTTGGCATGAGCGAGCGCATTGGCGAGGGCGACACGCTGCCCGATTTCGAACTGGCCCTGCCCGAAGGCGGCACCGTGACCGCCGCGCAATACCGCGGCAAGCCGCTGGTGCTGTTCTTCTATCCCAAGGACGATACGCCGGGCTGCACCACCGAGAACAAGGACTTTTCCGCGCTGGCCGGCGCGTTCGCGGCGGCCGGAGTCGCGCTGCTGGGGATCAGCAAGGACCCGCCGAAGAAGCACGCGAAATTCATCGAAAAGCACGCGCTGACAGCGCCGCTCGCCTCCGATTCCGAAACCGGCGGCCTGTCCGACGCGCTCGGCATCTGGACCGAAAAGTCGATGTATGGCCGCACCTACATGGGGATGGAGCGCACGACGTACCTGGTCGATGCGGCGGGCAAGATCGCGCGGGTGTGGAACAAGGTGAAGGTCAAGGGCCACGCGGACGAGGTGTTGGCCGCGGCGAAGGGTTGATGTGAAGGGGGGTAGCGGTCATTGAGGCGGCTACCTTGATCGCGGTGGCTCGATCGGCAAAGTTCAGTCCGCTTGGCTGGCCTCACGGCGCTCGCGCTCTTCGCGTTTGCGCTGCTTGCGAATCTTTCGGCCGAGATTGCGATCGGCTTCGTCCTGGCTGGTCGTCCCCACATCGATCGCCTTGCTGCCCACCTTGAATGGCGCGCGGACCGCAGTGCCGGCAAGGCCGGTGACGGCACTCCCCGCCATCGATGCGACACAGCCCGATAGCAAAAGACCCAAAAGGCATGTTGAAAATGCGCGCACCCGAAAGCTCCTCCGATGATGCTGGTTCTTTCACCGAAGATGCTTAACTTTTGCTGACGGGCGGGTCGGCATGGTGCCAGTGCGTTCGGACTGATGCGCGGCTTTACATCGGCTGAGGTAAGGGGGTTATTGCACGTGTCACATTAATTCAACTATTTGGGTTGCTCCGCTCATTCTCTACGCTCTGCGCGAGCGACGAGCGCAATCCGAACGGCGTCTACAAAGTGGTTTTCAGACCAACGACATCCGACGGTGTCATACCATTGGAAAGTCAACAGCGTCCGGTTGCTGACCCGCGCAAAATTACCAGTGCGAAGACTAAAACCCTCGGGCACTGTTGTAGAGGGTGGAGGCGGCTGGTCCTTCTTTCCGCCGATCACGCCGCCATCCGAACCAATAAAATTGCCGTAGCGATCAAATGCGGAAAAAGTGACCCAGGCTTTGGACATCGTTACATAGCTAGGAATTTCAACTTTTGCTTGATAACTGGCGATTGGCACAGGGCCGGTCGGAGACGTGAGGCGCGATAACCGCAGTTGTACATCTTCGACCTTAAATCGCGGTTGATCCCCCACAAGTACGCAGTCGGCGCGCTGCGGCTCTGCCTCAAAGGCCGGAAGATCGCCATCAACAGGAGCAGTTGGAGCATCACCCTCAAGGGGCTTGGGATCGGTGCTGAGCAGATAGACTTCCGTGTGCGAATTACCCGTTAACTCTCGCCACAAAACAGTCACCTGCACCCACTTTACCTCAGCTGACCCTGCGCCATTATTGATGGACAGTTCGGCTGCGGCTGGCACGGTCCAGCCTGGAGTTTTGTTGCTCCAGAATCCGATTGTTTGGGTGGGCGTCAACATCTGCTGCCCGTTGGAATTGCTGATGATCGCACCGAGCGCATCCTTCGCAACAAAACTAACTACAACACTCCGAATTTTCTCAGGCACAGTTGTAACAAGGCAGCCGTACACCGCGACATACCGAATGTCTCCACGCTTGAACGTCGTTGCCTGCATGTTGCGATATTCAAAAACCTGATCAGTCGTCTTGATGGCGAGGCAAGGTGTTTGCGGTGTAACCGTCACCGCTCGTTGCTGCGTTGTTGCCGCGCTCAGGCTCGAGCCCGAAATAAAAGCAGAACTGACAGCAAGCAATGCCGCTGAATTTTTCATATTTAATTCCCCATATTTAACATAATATTAGCGATTGATCGTGCTGTGGCAATAAAATTAGTCAATCGACTGCATGGGCACCGAAGAAAGTATTGTTTCTATTTGATTATTTTGTAAAAATACTCGATGAGAGTTGCCTTCTCGCAGATGGGAGCCTCCGGAAAAGCTGTGCTGGTTCAGATGGGGCTGACGCCGGGCAAGCGTGAGCTTAAATGGACACCATGACTAACCGTACCGTCACCACCACCATCACGGCTGCGATCCGCGCAGCGCTCCTTACCGCCGACCCGCGCGCGAAAGCGATGGCCGCGCGGGGCGTAGCGCGCGACTGGAGGCTGGGCCGGCTGGCACCCGCCTGCGCCGCCACGATGCCGGATTATCCCGCGCGCCCCGCCCTGCCAGAACTGCTGCCACCAAACCGCATGCCCAAGCGCGGGCGCGGCGGGTCTGAACGCGGACGGATCGCGCTGCTCCATTCGCTGGCGCATATCGAATTCGTCGCGATCGATCTCGCTCTCGATATGGCCGGTCGCTTCGGCAGGGCGCGTGGGCCTGGCTTCATCTCCGACTGGCTTTCGGTCGCGGCCGATGAAGCGATGCACTTTTCGCTGGTCGATCGCCGGCTGCATACGCTGGGCAGCTTCTACGGCGCATTGCCCGCGCACGATGGTCTGTGGGACGCCGCTCGCGAGACTGCGCACGATGTCGCCGCACGGCTGGCGGTGGTGCCGATGGTGCTCGAAGCGCGCGGGCTGGACGTCACGCCGGTGATGATCGAACGCTTCGCCGCGGCGGGTGACACACGCTCCGCGCGCATCCTCACGCGAATCCTTGACGATGAAATCAACCATGTGCGGTTCGGCACAACGCATTTCGAAACGGTGTGCGAAGAACGAGGCGAATCAGCGCCCCAGCTTTGGAAAATGCTGGTCGAGAAACACTTCCGCGGCCAACTTAAGCCGCCGTTCAACGACTCAGCGCGTCATGCAGCCGGTCTGTCGCGGCTCAGCGCATCGGCGCTTGCCATCTGAACCATGCCTCCGTTAACCCCAAACTACGAGATGGGTGGGGGGTTCCAGCCAACTCCAATAAAAACTTCCAACGTGGTGCGGCTCTTGGCCACACCTCGAATGGGATCCTTTTTTGGTAACGCCGGGACGGCACTTCAAGCGCACAACATCGCGCAAGTGTCCGGGGTCAACACGGGTCTAGGGTCGCAAATGCAAATCCGCTTTCTGTCTGCTATCATCGCAATTGCCGCCGGCACACTCGCAAGTGCTCCCGCGCTGGCCAATTCGGCTTCTTCGGCCGATATCGCGGCTCCGCTGCGTGCCGCCGAAGCCACCCGCACCAGCACCACCACCAGTTCGGGCGACGAGCAGTTCCAGCATCTGTTCGCGTCGTGGCAGGCGCTTGACGGCAACACCCGCATTCCATCGGCGGCGCCCCAAAAGGGCGCCGTTTCCATTCCATCGATCGTGCCGCTTTCGGGCGTGCACATGACCAGCGGCTTCGGCATGCGCTGGCACCCGATTCAAGGCGGCCGCCGCCAGCACAAGGGCGTCGACCTTGCCGCGCCAACCGGCACCCCGATCCACGCCTCAGCCGATGGCACGGTGGCGATGGCCGAACGCTACGCCGGCTACGGCCTTTACGTTCAGATCGAACACGGCGGCAGCCTCGAAACCCGTTACGGCCACATGAGCCGGATCGCGGTTGCCGAAGGCCAGTTCGTCCACAAGGGCGAAGTGATCGGCTATGTCGGCAGCACCGGCAACTCGACCGGGCCGCATCTGCATTACGAAGTTCGCGTCGATGGCGCGGCGGTCAACCCCATTCCCTACATGCATGGTGGCGAAGTGGGCGATGGCGACGACGCCACCGTGCTCGCCAGCCGCTGACATTCGCATTCTTGCGCCACAACAGGCTTTGACAGAATGATCATGGCAGTGTAGGCGTCATGGCGAGTTTCAGAGTTCCATCTTGGAGAGGATGGGGGAAAAGGGCGGCACGCGATGCTGCCCTTTCCTTTTTGTGGCGGCGGAAAAGGCACCGGCAGCAAGCTGTGCAAGGCCGGGTCCGGCTCCCGACATTCCCGTTGCGGTTCTTAATCGATCGGTTAAACTGCCCTCGAACGCGGCGCATGACGACCGCACGAGAGGACTTCGGCCATGCAATTCCACCCCACGTTCCATGCGGTCACCTCGCCCGACAAGCCCGCGGTGATCATGGCCGGCAGCGGCGAGACGGTAACGTATGGCGAGCTGGATACAGCCAGCAACCGCGTGGCCCAACTGCTGCGCTCGCGCGGGCTGGCGATCGGCGACACCGTCGCGTTGTGCCTCGAAAACCACCCGATGTATTTCGCGCTGTGCTGGGGCGCGCAGCGCGCGGGCCTGGTCTATGTCGCAATCTCCAGCCGGCTGACCCCGCCCGAAATCGCCTATATTGCGCACGACAGCGGCGCCAAGCTGCTGCTCGGTTCGGCCAGCCTGGCGCACGTGCTCGACCCGGTGGCGCAAGCGGCGCCCGATGTTCCGCAATTGCGCATCGGCGCCATCGGTGACCACGATCTCGAAGCCACACTGGCGGAGATGCCCGCACACCCGGTGGCGGACGAACGCGCCGGCTGCGACATGCTCTATTCGTCGGGCACCACCGGCAAGCCCAAGGGCGTGCGCCAGCCGCTGCCCGAAGAACCCGCGATCGGCGCGGTCAACGCGCTGATGGGGATCGCCTCGCAAGCCTTCGGCATCACGCCCGATTCGGTCTATCTCTCCCCCGCACCGCTATATCACGCCGCACCGCTGCGCTGGTCGATGTCGGTCCACCGCCTGGGCGGAACCGTTGTGGTGATGGAAAAGTTCGATCCCGAAGCTGCGCTCGCCGCGATCGAGCGCTACAAGGTCACCGACAGCCAGTGGGTGCCCACACACTTCGTCCGCCTGCTCAAGCTGCCGCCCGAAGTGCGCGCGAAGTACGATATCTCCACGCTCAAGTGCGCGATCCACGCCGCCGCGCCGTGCCCCGTTCCGGTCAAGCACGCGATGATCGAATGGTGGGGCCCGGTGCTGATGGAATACTACGCCGGCACCGAAGGCAACGGCTTCACCTTCCTGACCAGCGCCGACTGGCTGGCGCACCCCGGCTCGGTCGGCCGCGCGCTGACCGCCACGATCCGCATCTGCGACGATGACGGCGATGAAGTCCCCCGCCGCACCGAAGGCCAGGTGTTCTTCGAACAGCCCGACCCCGCCGCACCCGTGTTCCAATACCACAACGATCCCGAGAAGACCGCCAGTTCGCGCAACAAACACGGCTGGACCAGCCTGGGCGACGTAGGCTGGGAGGACGAGGACGGCTTCCTCTACCTCACCGACCGCAAGAGCTTCATGATCATTTCGGGCGGGGTCAACATCTACCCGCAGGAAATCGAGAACCTGCTGATCACGCACCCCAAAGTTACCGACGTCGCAGTAATCGGTGCGCCCGATGCCGAAATGGGCGAGCGCGTCGTCGCCATCGTCCAGCCCGCCGACATGGCCGAGGCCGGCCCCGCGCTGGCTGACGAATTGACCGCGTGGCTCGGCCCGCAACTCAGCCGCATCAAGATGCCGCGCCAGATCGACTTCCGCGCCGAACTGCCGCGCGAACCCACCGGCAAGCTGTTCAAGCGCCTGCTGCGCGAGGAATACCGCGCCGCCGCTGCGCAAACTGCCTGACATCCAAGGACCACCATGGCCTCCATTTCCGTTCCCACCGCCCCCGTTCCTGTTGCGACGCCCGAAGACGCTTTCGCCGTCATCAACCCCAAGGCTTACGCCGCGTGGGACGACCAACTCGATCGCTTCGACCGCCTCCGCGCGGACATGCCGGTGGCGCGGATTGTCTCGCCCGAGGATATCCACGAACCGTTCTGGCTGCTCACCAAATTCGATGATTGCATGGCCGTCAGCAAGGACAATGCGACCTTCCTCAACGCCCCGCGCCCCTCGGTGTTCTCCACCCGCGAAGGCGAGGCGCTGGTCTGCGCCATCACCGGCGGCAACCCCAACCTGGTCGAATCGCTCGTCCAGATCGACGCGCCCAAGCACCCCAAGCTGCGCCGGCTGACGCAGGACTGGTTCATGCCCAAGAACCTGATGAAGCTGGAGGGCCGGATCCGCGAGATCGCCGGCCACGCGATCGACCGCATGTTCGCCGCCGGGCCCGAGGTGGATTTCGCGCGCGTCGTCTCGGCGCCCTATCCGCTCCACGTCGTCATGCAGATCCTGGGCGTGCCCGAGGAGGACGAACCGCGCATGCTGATGCTGACCCAGCAGATGTTCGGCGGGCAGGACGAAGACCTCAACCAGTCGCCGATCAAGAACCTGGCGCCCGAACAGATCATCCAAATCGTGGCGGGCGCGGTAAAGAACTTCGAGGACTATTTCGCCGGCCTCGCCGCCCAGCGCCGCGCCAACCCCGCCGACGATCTCGCCAGCGTGATCGCCAACGCGCAGATCGACGGCCACCCGCTGGAGGACCGCGACACCGCCGGCTACTACATCATCACCGCCAGCGCCGGCCACGACACCACCAGCGCCTCAACCGCCGGCGCCATGCTCGCATTGGCGCAAGACCCCGAGCAATTCGCGCGGGTGAAAGCCGACCGCAGCCTGCTCTCAGGTATCGTCGAAGAGGCCATCCGCTGGACCACCCCCGTCCAGCACTTCATGCGCACCGCCAGTGCCGACACCGAAATCGGCGGCCAGACAATCGCCAAGGGCGATTACATCATGATCAACTACGTCGCCGCCAACCACGACCCCGCGCGTTTCCCAGACCCCCGCCGCTTCGACGCGGGGCGAGCGGCAAATCGTCACCTGGCGTTCGGCGCCGGCGCGCACCAGTGCCTGGGCCTGCACCTCGCCCGCATGGAAATGCGCATCCTGTTCGAAACGCTGCTCGATCGCGTGGACAGCATCGAACTGGCCGGCGAACCCAGGCGCATCCAGTCGGTGTTCGTCGGCGGGCTTAAGTCTTTGCCACTGCGGTGGAAGGCGGCTTGAGGGGGCGACAGCTTCGCTATTTTCAAGAAGCAGGAAGGTTAGTTGCGAGAGGGTTACCCCCTCGCGCTCCCATTATCGTCGAGGACAGATCCTGCGCGACGGTGCGTTGGCTTGCTTCGTCGGATGACGGCTGTTGGCGGCTTTGCAGCCGGGGTAGACGGCGGGAATCGGTGGAAAGCTGACATTGCCACACGCGACCATGGCCCGCGCTATGGCACATAAACGAAGTGCACTTTGAAATCGAAAACGCCACCGCGCTCGAAAACGTGAACATGCAAAACCAAATCGCTACAGCCCTCCTCGACGGTGAACAAGTCCACCAGCACTTCCCAGTATTCCAATTGCCACTGGCAGACCGAAGTGTCCCAACTTGCGTCCGGGAGCGACGTTAACGCGCAGCCATAGTCATTAATATTTCGGACAATTCGAGCCGCTGTGTTATCGTCAAGCGGAACGACATCGGCGAGGCTACGTAGGTTGAAGTTCCCATCTTTGAGGGCCTCCGCGATGTCCCGAAGCGTACTCCTCCATATTGACGGAACAGGATGCTCCTGCTCTTCGTCCTTCAGAATTGGAATTGGTGCACTCACAAGCCTGCGCTCCGAAGTTGGCAACCATCGCCGGTGACGGAGGAGATTCGCACCATTCCAGACTGACGGCAACTGGGCGTAACCGTCATACGGGGCGGCAGACCACCTCGCGGCAAGTCGCCAGTAAATCTGCGCCATACGACGGAACGATCAGTACCAAACTGAGTTCGCCGGTTTCAATCCGCGCAATCTGCCGTTTCAATACAAGGCCATGCGCGTCGTGATACTGAGCATCTGCGGAAGGATGAGGCGGAATGAAAAGGCTGTCGAAATCTGTGTCCGCATCTGGTGTGCGCCCCGTGACGACCTCGGCGACAAGTATGACGTTGCCCTCACGAAAATTCTCAACGTGCAGCGCCTCCAGCCCTTCGAGGAGAAGTTCATAATCGGAGCCGCTCACATCTTGAAGGTATATCGTCACAGCCTCATCTCGAAGGCGGAGGCCGGTCACATAGCCATCGTGAAAGCGAGGAATTGGCTCCATCGGAAAACCCTAGGGCCAAAACGACCATGTCCGCAATCGGGACGGCGACGATGACCGAAGAACGACCTCCTTTGGGCGCGACCGGCCCTTCCGAGCGAAGCGACATCTTCCCGATTTCCGCAATCGACGGCTGATCGGCGGTGTCGTCCTGCGGTTTGAATCGCTACAGGCAGCCCATGCTGCGCCTTACCAACCTGACATTGCCCCTGCATCACGCGGACGAGGCGCTGCTTGCGGCGATTTTCAAGCGGCTGCGGGTCACCCCCCGCGACGTGGTGCGCTATCAGATCGTCCGCCGGGGGAACGACGCGCGCGAAAAGGCCAACATCCAGTTGGTTTACACGGTCGACGTGACACTCAGGAACGAGGCTCCGGTGCTCGCGCGGTTTCGCAAGGATCGCGACGTTCAGCCCACGCCCGACACCAGCTATCGCCATGTCGCGCAGGCACCGGCAGGGGTGGCGGCGGCGGGGGCGGCGCGGCCGGTAATCGTGGGCGCGGGGCCGTGTGGATTGTTCGCCGCGCTGATCCTGGCGCAGATGGGCTTTCGCCCGATCGTTCTCGATCGCGGCAAAGTCGTGCGCGAACGGACGAAGGACACCTGGGGGCTGTGGCGCAGAAGCGTGCTCAACCCCGAATCCAACGTGCAATTCGGCGAAGGCGGCGCCGGGACCTTCTCTGACGGCAAGCTTTACAGCCGGATCAAGGACCCCCGTCACCTCGACCGCAAGGTGCTGATCGAGTTCGTCAAGGCCGGCGCTCCGCCCGAGATCCTGACCGAGGCGCACCCGCACATCGGCACCTTCCGCCTTGTGACGATGGTCGAGAGCATGCGCGCGTCGATCGAGGCCCTGGGGGGCGAGTATCGGTTCGAGACGCGCGTCGAGGGCATCGATATCGATGTCGACGCCAACGGCGGGCGCCGCGTCCGCGGCCTCCACCTCCACACCGGCGCGTATCTGGAAGCGAGCCATGTCGTGCTGGCGATCGGCCACAGCGCGCGAGATACGTTCCAGATGCTCCACAACGCAGGCGTGCATGTCGAGGCGAAGCCGTTCTCGATCGGGGTCCGCATCGAGCATCCCCAATCATGGATCGACCGCGCGCGCTTTGGCCTCAACGCCGGCAACCCGATCCTGGGGGCCGCCGAATACCATATTTCGCACCACTGCTCGAACGACCGGACCGTCTACAGCTTCTGCATGTGCCCCGGCGGAACGGTGGTCGCGGCAACGTCCGAAGAAGGCGGCGTTGCGACGAACGGCATGAGCCAGTATTCGCGCAACGAGCGCAACGCCAATTCCGGGTTCGTCGTGGGGATCGACCCGGCCCGCGACTATCCGGGCGATCCGCTCGCCGGGCTTGCGCTGCAGCGCCACTGGGAGCGCCGCGCGTTCGTTGCGGGCGGCTCGAACTACAAGGCGCCGGCGCAGCGGCTCGGCGATTTCCTGGCGGGTCGACCATCGACCGCGCTGGGATCGGTCATCCCGTCCTATCGGCCCGGCGTGCAGCCGACCGATCTTGCCGAGTGCCTCCCCGACTTCGCCGTCGCCGCGATGCGCGAGGCGCTGCCGGTGTTCGGCCGCCAGATTCCGGGGTACGATCATCCGGACGTGGTGATGACAGGCGTGGAGACGCGCACGTCCTCGCCCGTGCGGTTCACGCGGGGCGACGACTTCCAGAGCCTGAACACGTCCGGCCTGTTCCCCGCCGGAGAGGGCGCCGGATATGCCGGCGGGATCCTTTCGGCAGCAGTGGACGGGATCAAGGTGGCAGAAGCACTGGCGAAAGCCTGTGTTGCGCAAGGCGCATAGCGGGGTCGCTTGGCCGGGCGGTCAAAAACCAAGGCACCGGGATGCATGGGCGATGGGTGCCGATGGAAATGCGCATCCTGTTCGAAGCGCTGCTCGATCGGGTGGGCAGCATCGAACTGGCGGGAGAGCCGAAGCGCATCCAGTCGGTGTTCGTTTATAGGCTGAAGTCGCTGCAGCTGCGGTTCAGGGCGGTTTGAGCGGGTGGTGAATTCAGGGATTATTGAAGGGAATCGAAGGATTTAAACGCGAGGGGGTTACCCCCTCGCGCTCCCAGACATTTGGCGATTGAAAGCCAAGTCGCGCTGCCACCAATTCCTCCCCGAGGTTGTTCGGGGAGGGGGACCGCCGGAACGACGGTAGAGGGGAAAGGGCCCAACCCCGGTCACTCAAGCAAGTTACAGAGCACAGGGTGCTTATCCATTTGCTTTTTCCGTGAGGCGGTAATGAGATTTCGAATCCCGCGTGTAATTTCCGCTGATAAATTCAAGAACGCCCTTGCGAACAAGGCGGTCCAGATCCTTCTTTGAAGTGGCCCAAGTACGACCTGTTAATCGCGACGCATCAGAGACGTGGATGACTCGATTTCGGTAAGCATGAGCCGCAAGCGCAATTTCATGCTCTTGCAGCATTCGCCAGACCTCTACGCCAAAATAGACTGCTACATCGCGATCTGATGCGCGCTTGCGAGTGAGGTGGTCGTTGAATAGCGTAACCCTTACAACGACACCATGAAGAGCTTCTTGCTTAAATACTGGATCAGGAAGACTATAATTTTCCATACTTTCTTTAATGCGCCGCGTACCTTCCTGCGCCATCTGCACATATCCAAGATAGCGCATCGCATCCATGAAATGATGGTTACGTGCAGCTCTTGTGAGATAAAGATTGTTTTCATTGACGGGTGGAACAAAACCACCAGGACTTTCAATTTCCATTCTATTCGGGAAAAGTTTGACCGTAACATCGGTTCCGGAAAAACTGTAAGATCGATGAACACAAGCGTTTACGAGTGCCTCAAACCAGGCCCAACGTGGATATTCCGGCGTAGTTTCAAACTTACCATCTTTGTTCAACCAAGTGACATGGCAATTATGTCTTTAACTACGCAGGATGCCATGATAGACGATTCGGGACAGGCCGGCGCTCAGATTGAAGTCACCCGAGATATGATAGAGGCAGCTCTCGATGCATTCTCAGATTACGATTTATCAGTAGATTCGCTTGAAGCCGCATTCATTTCGGGCCTTAACGCAATGATCCGTTCTGGCTTGCCTTTTTGCGTAGTAAGAACCCCTTGTGCAAATAACACAGCATAATATTCTATACCAATCCAATAAAGCTTCATGCCGATTTCATGTAATTGAGCGTTGGTTAGTGATTGTTTTATACCAGCCGATTTACCGCGATGAACCTCAAAATATTCAACAGTTGTATTGTTGAAATCTAGATTGCGCTGGCCATGGACAACGAGGTTTCGTTTTTCAAGCAGCCCAGTCTGAAGCTCGGTTCTAACTTTCTTGATAGCTGCAATCAAAAGGCCGGGTGCCCTAAGGTGCTGGGCTAGCCTTAAGGCCATGCTTACCCGCGCCATCATATCAAGCCCGCCTGTAACCAATTTGCCGGTCGCATCGTCAAGGTGTAGAAGCGCCCAAATGGTGATTGAGAGTTGAGACTCAATGTGAGCCCATTGAACGCAGATATTGCCAATTTGAGTGTTCCGGTCGTTGATCAGCGTTTGGTGTTCGGGGGTAAGTGGAGGAGTTGGTATAAGCATGGCATCTCGCAGTGAAGATGACACCTACTCCGAAGCGGAGACGGTGGCCCGTCGAGAGGCGGCGCTAAAGCGCGCCTTCACCATGCCTCACAAGCCGCACCAAGCTACCGGGAAGCGGGGCAAGGAGTCGAGTCAATCGAAGTAGCGTTTGCGGCGCTCTCCGCTCTGGCGGGGTATGCGTGCCAGCTTAGGCGGCGAGCTTATCAGTCCGCCGATAGGTGAGGCGACGGCCTTCGCCGCCCTTGAGCATGAGTGCAGCGCGCTCGCCGTCGTTCATGTTGCGGGTGTTGTAGCGCAGATCGAACTCGGCGCAGTAGCGGCCAAGGTGGGCTTCGCTCATGTGGTGATAGGTGCCGATCACGCCGCGCTTGAAAATGGAGAAGAAGTTTTCGGCGGTGTTGGAGTGCTTGAAACCGCCCGTGGTGACGTATTCCGCAGCGCTGTGGTTCACCGTGTAGTGGTTGGCGAACTCCTTGCCCATGCGGGTGTAGATGGCGCTTTCGTCGGTCATCAGGACCGAGGCGCGATCGATGTTGGTGACGACTAGGGCGCGGACGTCCTTGGCGTTGACGTTGGCAACGTGGAACGAACGAGCGATTCCGTCACGCTGCACAAGGGCGACAACCGCCTTCTTGGGAGCGGGCGAGCGGGTGGCGCGATTCTTGGCCTTGCCGCCGACGTAGGTTTCATCGGCTTCAACGACTTCGTTCTTGCCGCCCATCGGGCCGGTAGGAGCCGCGCCGTCCATAGCCTCACGGATGCGATGGCAAAGGAACCACGCGGTCTTGTAAGTGACGCCCAGCATACGCTCCATCTGCTTGGCGCTCATACCCTTCTTGGACGCGGCCATGAGGTGGAATGCCAGCAACCACTTGTGCAGAGGAACGTGGCTGCGCTCCATGATGCTGCCAGTGCGGACGGTGAACTTCTCGCGGCAATCGTTGCACTGGAAATAGCCAGTCATCTTGCCTTCAAGGCGGCGAACGCGGAGCGAACCGCAATGGCCGCAGTTGGGTTCACCATTCCAGCGCGAAGCCTCAATATGCGCGAGCGCCTTGGCTTCGTCGTGGAAGATCGGGTCTGTGATGTTCGTTGCCATGCCAAAGATATGCGCCGGTCATGCTGCGTAGTCAAGTATATAATTGCCAGTGACATCATACACTAGTTCATCTAATTCTTGAGCTGCCGCCTTGATAATCGAGACAACATTTCCTTCAAAGAATCGATCCCTGAGGGGCGTGTAGCTGTTTCCAGTTCCCTCTGTATTGTCACCAAACCGTTGAACTCTTACCCTGCACCCTGGAATGCTTTTGCGGGGGCTTTTTGCTGCAAGCAGCACGAGGGCATTGTTGGGTGCAAGCCGACCATTCTCGTCAGCCAGTAAAAACCTGTCTCGCAATATCTCGGCGTTGCCCCAATCTTCTCGCCGTTCGCGCGTTCTGAAGCCATCACAGAAATCTTGAATTATGCCATCGTCAAAATCTTCGGGGAACGCGTATGGCGCGCGCGACAGCTCAAACGTCAACTCCTGTCGAGTCGAGCGGAAATCCTGCTTTTCCTCATCGCTCATTTTGTGGATGGTGTCTCCATACCTGATCCAAGCCTCGGGCTTGTTTGTTTCGATCAATCGCCCAACGTATGGAATGTAAATAGCAACACAGAAATCCTGCTTGCCATTGACCGTTGCTTCGATCCTGCGAAATTCAGGCTTGGCTTCCGGGCAAAGCTGCGTGTGGCAAGATTCGATCCTGTTTAGTTGGTCAGAAGATAGACTACTGCACCCTGTAGGATTACCGTCTGAATCCGCACCAAAAACCAACACTCCACCATCGGGAGTGTTTGAAAAGGCGCTAAGGTACTTCGCCATGTCGTGAAAATCGACTTTGGCGCCACCCTTGTTGTCAATTCGCCGTCCTTCCGAGAAGAAGGGCATCATTTGAGCTGTGAGCCGAACCCATATCTCGCGTGGGGTCCAGAGGGCCGGGCTATCGGCCACCGCGAACGGGCCTTCGAAGGGCAGTTCCATTTGGTTCATGGCAGCAAGGTACAGGGTGTCGACGATAGCGTCGACACCCTACATCTAGTATGTCGACGATAACGTCGACATACCATGGGTTGGTGCCAATTAGGCATCAACGCCAGTCCAGCCGTAAGCGACGCGCAACCAATTTCCTACATCGCCGCACCCTGCTATGGCCGGGTGGTTCTTTCAAATCGTCGGTAATGTCCTGATCTTGCGCGGAAATTCGCGGGGGAAAGTTCCGCTGTGAATTTCACTCTCATGCGCGATATGCGAGAAGTTAGAGAAGCTCGCCAGAAAACCCGCGCAATTGCAATCAGTTAGCCCGCCGCGCAACTTCTCTTAACAGCGCTACTTCGCGGTCACAAGCCAAACACCGGGAGCGCGAGGGCAATGGCCCTCGCATCTATCCCTTTCTAAACATTGCCTAAAACTAAAATCAAACCCCCAACAACCGCTTCGCCATCGCGCGCACTTCGTCGGCCATGTCTTCGCGTTCGAGCGCTAGTGCGAGCGTTGCCTCCACAAACCCCGTCTTGCTGCCGCAATCGAAGCGGCGGCCGGCGAAGGTCACGGCGTGGAAAGGTTGCTGGCCGATCATGCGGGCCATCGCGTCGGTTAGCTGGATTTCGCCGCCGGCGCCTTTGCCCTGGCTTTCGAGCGTGCGCATCACTTCGGGCTGGAGGATGTAGCGGCCCGAGATGATGAGGTTGGAGGGGGCGTCTTCGCGTTTCGGCTTTTCGACCAGGCCGAGCACTTCGGTGAGCGCACCGCCGGGTCCGAAGCCGCGCTTGCCAGGTTGGATCACGCCGTAGCTGGAGACTTCGTCCTCGGGCACTTCGAGCACGCTGATGAGGTTACCGCCGACTTCGTTGTAGGCCTCGACCATCTGCTTCATGCAACCCGGATTTCCGACCATCAGTTCGTCGGGCAAGAAGATCGCGAAGGGTTCGTTGCCGACGATCGCGCGCGCGCACCAGATCGCGTGGCCCAGGCCGAGAGGCACCTGCTGTCGCACCGTGACGAGGTTGCCCGGCTGGATGCGCGTGGGTTCGAGCACGTCGAGCGACTTGCCCCGGCCACCCATCGTGGCTTCAAGTTCGTAGGCCTGGTCGAAATGCTCGACGATCGCGGTCTTGCCGCGGCCGGTGATGAAGATCAGTTCCTCGATTCCCGCCTCGCGCGCTTCGTCGACCGCATACTGGATCAGCGGCCGGTCGATGATCGGCAGCATTTCCTTGGGGATAGCCTTGGTGGCGGGCAGAAACCGCGTGCCGAGCCCGGCAACCGGGAACACGGCCTTGCGGATAGGTTTGCGTGTGGTTGTCTCGGTCATCCTGCCCCGCGTGCCAATGCATTGTTACAGAACGAATAACGGCAATCCTTGGAAACACGCAAGCGACATCGGAATCAACAGCGCACCGGCACCGGCTTGCGCAAGGGGCCAAAGCGGTTAAACGCCGGACGATGGACAAGATTATCATCAAAGGCGGCAAGCGCCTTTCCGGCACCGTCCCGGTTTCGGGCGCCAAGAACGCTGCGCTCACGCTGCTGCCCTGTGCGCTGCTGACCGACGAGCCGCTGACGCTGCGCAACCTGCCGCGGCTGGCGGATATCGATACGTTCCAGCACCTGATGAACCAGTTCGGGGTATCGACCTCGATCGCGGGCACCCGGCCGGGGGACTTCGGGCGAGTGATGACGCTTTCCGCGCCCCGCATTACCAGCAGCGTCGCGCCGTATGAACTGGTGCGCAAGATGCGTGCCTCGATTCTGGTGCTGGGTCCGATGCTGGCGCGGATGGGCGAGGCGACAGTCTCGCTGCCGGGTGGCTGCGCGATCGGCAACCGGCCGATCGACCTGCACCTCAAGGTGCTGGAAGCGCTGGGCGCCCAAATCGAACTGGCGGCGGGCTATGTGAAAGCACATGCGCCGACAAGCGGGCTGCCCGGCGGGCGCTACAGCTTCCCGGTGGTCTCGGTGGGTGCGACCGAGAATGCGCTGATGGCGGCGGTGACGGCGCGCGGCAAATCCACGCTGCACAACGCGGCGCGCGAGCCTGAGATCGTCGATCTGTGCAACATGCTGGTGGCGATGGGTGCCGAGATCGAGGGCATCGGCAGTTCCGACCTCACCATCCACGGCGTGCCCCGGCTCCACGGCGCGACTTATGCGGTGATGCCCGACCGGATCGAAGCGGGCAGCTACGCCTGTGCCGCGGCCATAACCGGTGGCGACGTAACGTTGCAGGGCGCGGTGATCGAGGACATGGAGGCCACCGTCCAGGCCTTGCGCGATGCGGGCGTGAGCGTCGAGCCGACCAAGAACGGAATGCGCGTCCAAGCGGACGGACCTCTGCGCCCGGTTACGCTGTCGACCGCGCCGTACCCTGGCTTCGCGACCGACATGCAGGCGCAACTTATGGCGATGTTGTGCCGCGCCGAAGGGGCCAGCGTGCTGACCGAAACGATCTTCGAAAACCGCTACATGCACGTCCCCGAACTCAACCGCATGGGCGCGCATATCGAAACCAAGGGCCGTACTGCGGTCGTCCACGGCGTGGGCAAGCTGACCGGCGCCGAAGTGATGGCGACCGACTTGCGCGCCTCGATGAGCCTGGTGATCGCGGGACTTGCGGCCGAGGGCGAAACCCAGGTCCACCGGCTGTACCACCTCGATC
>NZ_JANXWG010000059.1 GCF_025351285.1 Novosphingobium sp. | reverse complement strand
ATCGAGCGCGAGGCGCATGTTGAGCTTGACGCGACCCACGGCCGACAAGTCATAGCGGTCGCCATCGAAGAACAGGCCCTCGAACAGCGCTTCGGCGGTTTCGCGCGTCGGCGGTTCACCGGGGCGCATCACGCGATAGATATCGGCGAGCGCGTGGTCGCGGTCCTCGGCCTTGTCGGCCTTCAGGGTGTTGCGGATCCACGGGCCGGTGTTGACGTGATCGATATCGAGCAGCTCGAGCTGGTCGATGCCTGCCGCGTCGAGCATTTCGAGGTTCTCTGGCGTGACTTCGTCGCCCGATTCGATCCAGATGCGGCCGGTCGTTTCGTCGATCAGGTCGCGCGCCGAATAACGGCCGAAGATTTCCTCGGTCGGGATCAGCAATTCTTCAAGGCCGTCCTTGTGTGCCTTGTTGGCGGCGCGCGGGGAAATCTTGGTGCCGGCGGGGAAGATCACTTCGCCCGACTTGGCATCGACGATGTCGAACGAAGGCTTCACGCCGCGCCACTGGTCGAGCACGAACGGCACGCGCCAGCCGCCACCGTTGTCCGCGGTGCCGCGCACCCACACGACCTTGGTGTAGAAATGGTCGAGAATCGCCTCGTCTGCCAGGCCCAAGGCATGGAGCAGCGCGGTAACCGGCAGCTTGCGCTTGCGATCGATGCGGACGTTGACGATGTCCTTGGCGTCGAATTCGAAATCGAGCCACGAACCGCGGTACGGAATGACGCGCGCGGCAAACAGGTACTTGCCCGAAGCGTGAGTCTTGCCGCGATCATGGTCGAACAAGACGCCCGGCGACCGGTGCATCTGGCTGACGATCACGCGCTCGGTGCCGTTGATGATGAAGGTGCCGTTTTCCGTCATCAGGGGCATGTCGCCCATGTAGACGTCCTGCTCCTTGATATCGATGAGCGACTTGGTCTCGGTTTCCGAGTCCACTTCGAAGGTGGCGAGTTTGAGCGTCACCTTCATTGGCGCGGCATACGTGATCCCGCGCTGGCGGCATTCGTTGGTGTCGAACTTGGGAGGCTCGAGGACGTAGCCGTCCTTTTCCTTGATATCGAGGCTGGCGGTGCCCGCGAAATCCTGGATCGGGAACACCGAGCGCAGCGTCTTTTCCAGGCCCGAGACGTAACCGATCGACGGGTCCGAGCGCAGAAACTGCTCATAGCTTTCGCGCTGGACTTCGATCAGGTTGGGCATCTGCACGACTTCGTGGATGTCGCCGAAGATCTTGCGGATGCGCTTCTTGGACGCCGACCGCGAGAACGCGGTGCCGGGGGTGATTGCCCGGGGTGGCGACTTCGAAGAAGTGGGGGCCTTGGTTGCCATGGAGAGATCGTGCCTCTTGCTTGGTGCCGGCGTGGACAGCCGGTTGGAAAATAATTGCGCGAAACCACCAAACGCGAAAAGGCCGCGCGGCAACGGCATCTCCGAAGAGAGCCAAACCGGCAGCCTTTGCGTCAGATGATGACTCGCTCCGCTTCCTTCCGTGACCGATCCCCGCGCATGGACCAATCTTGCTCGAAGCGACGAGCGAGCACGCCATATAGGACGCCACCCGTGCACTGTCAAACGCTTGCAGCGGCACTGCACGGAACTTGCGGCACCGCGAGCATCGGCTATGAGGCGCGAGGCTCGGGGTTCCTGCTCGCGCACATGCCAGCCGCTGGACGCCGAGCACGATGAACGAACTCACTTCCATCCCTGAAGCAGGCACGTCGATCTTCGACCGGCCCGAGGATTTCTACCAGCGCGGGCTCGACATGGTCGAAACCGGCAAGGCCGCGGTCGCGCTCGGGCTGATGCGCAAGCTGGCCAAGGAACGCCCCGACGACGGGTTGCTGGGCGAACTGGCCGGCCTCATCACCACCCACGGCGTGCCCGGTTTCCACCACGGCATGCTGTTCGATGCCCCGCGCAATGCCGCTTACCGCGCCGCGATCGAGCGATTTGCCCCGGGCAAGCGCGTGCTCGATATCGGCACTGGTTCGGGGCTGCTGGCGATGATGGCGGCGCGCGCCGGCGCCGCGCATGTCGTGGCCTGCGAGGCAAACCCGTTGATTGCCGCCACCGCGCGCGAAATCATCGCCGCCAATGGTCTGGCCGACCGTATCACCGTGCACGCAGCGCATTCGAGCCAGCTCGACCGCACGCGCGATCTGGGCGGCGGGGCCGAACTGATCGTCTCGGAAATCTTCCACGACAACCTGGTCGGCGAAGGCGTGCTGCCATCGCTCGATCATGCACGCAGCGATCTCGGCGTGCCCGACGCGGTATTCCTGCCCGGCCGCGCCAGCGTGCGCGTGGCGCTCGTCGATACCACGCTGTTCGAGGACGATGGCGCAATCGGCATGGTCGAGGGCTTCGACCTGGCGCCGTTCAACCGCCACGTCTCACGCACCCGCAACATCGGCGCGGACAGCCAGCGCCTGCGGCTGCGCAGCGCACCCGTCGAGCCGTTCGCGTTCGATTTCGCAGCGCAGGCGTCTCTGGCCACGCAACGTCAGAACATTTGCGAGCTCGCTTCCGACGGCGGTCATGTCACAGGCGTGGTGCAGTGGCTGCGGCTCGAATTCGCGGACGACATTGCCTACGAAAACCTGCCCGGCGCCAATGGCCCGAGCCATTGGACGCTGCGCTATACCCCGCTCCGCTGCCCGCGCGATACGCAAGCGGGCGACATGATCCGCATTGGCGGCTGGCACGATGCGCGCAGCATGGTCATCTGGGAAGAATGAAAGCCTAGAATACCCCCGGGACCACCCGCCAGCGCACGTCTTTCATGTATGCGCGGTAGTTGGAGTCCTGGCTCAGCAGGCGTTCCTCGGCCAGCACGCGCATCACTTGCGCGGTCCAGGCGATGGCATAGACCGCCGCATTGGTGAACGACAGCATCAGCATCAGCAACCCGACATTGTTGATGAAATAACCTGCATACATCGGATGGCGCACATAGCGGTACGGCCCGCTACGCTTGATCCCGCGGTTGGCCGGCGCGATGCCGAAGCTGCGGTTGAGCGCGATCTTGGCCGAAATCTGGAACAGCGCGCCCAAGGCGAACAGCGTCACGCCCAGCGGTACGAGCGCGGGCAACTGGTTGGGCACCGGCGCTACCAATAGCGTCGCGGCGGTGGCGGTGAACGCCAGCATCCATTCGCCGAACACGATCGACAGCGCCTCGGTCGGACGGCGAATCAGCACGAAAATCACCACCGCGGATTCGGACGCCAGCAGCAGGTAGCGGAACGGGTTGTCCGAATGGAACACCCGGTACGTCAGCACCGAATAGAGCAGCAGCACCAGCACCTGCTCGAACCGGTCGAGCACCGCCGGCCTTATGCGGCTTTGCGGTACGACACCGACACCATTTGCGCTCATGCTGCTCGTATCCCGATCCGGTTGCCCGACGGACTTCGCAGAGCCGCGTTAAGATTGCGTTATCCTTAGCGTCCAGGCCCGATCACGGTTCGATGATGTTGAACGCGCCGGGGATCGGGTCGAGCGCGGCCAGCCAGGCCTCGATCGCCGCCCGATCGCCCTCGACCTTGGCCCCCATCTTCTCGGCCGTTGCCAGCGGCAGCTTGAGGAAGATCAGGCCGAGCAGCGCCCGGCGCGGGGCGGTGATCGTTGCCGCGGGGGCGCTGGCGGGAACCATCCGCGCGATCATTGCGGTCCCGGTCAGATCGATTCCGGCGGTCTCGTAGCGTTCGGGCATGACAAGATCGATTGCCAGCCTGCGCCCGCCCAGCTTGGCCGGATCGAACCGCGTCGCAGCCGAATCGAGCAGGAGCTGTGTCGGCACCGCGGCCACGAGGTCCGCGCTCTGCGACGCGTTCGACTGGGTGCGGCCGTGGCGCAGTTCGTTTGCGGCAACGAGGAACTGGTTGCGCCAGATCCCGCTTTCGGCCTGATAGCCTTGCTGCTCGTAGCTGTCGGCAAGCGCCGCGCGCGCCGGCCGGTTGGTCGGATCGGCGAACACCAGGTTCTGGAGCAGATCGGAAGACCAGCGATAATCGCCCGCCGCCATCGCCGCCCGCGCCTGCGCCAGCACCTTTTCGCCCCCGCCGATCGCCGCCACCATCCGCTTGGCGCGTTCGGCGGGCGGCCACGGATCGAGGTTGGCGGGAACAGCATCGTACCAGCCGAGGTAATACTGGTAGATCGCCTTGGAGTTGTGGCTGTAGGTTCCGTAATAGCCGTGGATGAACCAGTCGGCTGCCAATGCCGGGGGCTGGACGAGCGCTTCGGCGATCTCGGCCGGATTTTCGCCACGGTTCATCAGCCGCACGGTCTGGTCATGCAGGAAGCGATAGTTGTCGCGCTGGCTCGCGAGCATCCGCGCCACCTCGCCTTGCCCGAAACGCGGCCAGCAATGGCTCGAGATGTCGACTTCGGCGCGGCTGCCATAGAGCCGGAGCGCCTCGTCGAGATATCCGGCCCACGCGCGGGTGTCGCGGACCTTGGCGCCGCGCGGCGTCAGGATATTGTGGAGCGAGCAGGTGCTCATCTCGGCCGAGAGGAACACCTTCTGCGCGGGCAGGTACAGGTTGAGCTCGCTCGGCGCCTCGCTTCCCGAAACGATCTGGAACTCCATCGCCACGCCGTCGATGAGGCGGGTTTCGCCGGTGCGCTCGATCGTCTGGGTGGGGGCGATCAGGGTGATTGATCCGCCCGAGACCGCCATGCCGATCCCGCTGCCCATCTGTCCCTGCACGCCCGGCGTCAGGCCCCCGCCGAACTGGAAGACCGAGCGGCGCCCCATCGCGCCGCCGGCAAGCACGTTCTCGCTCGCGGCCTCCTCGACGAAGTGCGCCGGGGCGACCACCATGACCTTGCCCGCCGCAACATCGGCCTCGTCGATCACCCCGCGCACTCCGCCGAAATGATCGGCGTGGCTGTGACTGTAGATCGCCGCCGAGACCGGGCGGCGGCCGAGCGTGCCATTGACCAGTTCGAGCGCGGCGGCGGCGGTTTCCTTCGTGGTCAGCGGATCGACCAGGATCCAGCCGGATTTCCCGGCAATCACGGTCATGTTCGAAACGTCGAACCCGCGCACTTGCCACACGCCATCGGCAACCTTGAACAGCCCGTGGCGCGACAGCACCGAAACCTCGCGCCACAACGACGGGTTGACCGACACCGGCGCCGCACCCTTGACCCAGTCATAAGCCGCCAGGTTCCACACCGGCCGGCCATCGGCATTGCGGATCAGCGGATCGGCGCGACTGGCCACGAACCCGCGCGCAGCGAACTCGGCGTCGCGCCCGTCCTCGGCGGGAAGCGACGCGGCCGCAGCCTTCTGCGCGGCGATGGTGGCAGCGCTGGCGGGCTTGGAGGACAACGCAGGATCGGCTGGAGGTGGCGCGACGGTAGCGGTGTTCTGGGCAGCAAGCGGTGCCGAGCTGGCCAGAAGAATTGCGACGGCCGGCAGCAGCACGACGCCAAGCTTGGTATGGTTCATTGGTTCCCCTCCCTCTTTTGCGCCATGCTGTCGGGGGAACCGGGGGAATGCAAGTCCGCGCGCGAATGGCCCCGGATCGGATGCCAATCCTTGACTCCGGCCCGGATCGCGCATAGTGGCGCGGCGGTCCAAGTGGTGAGTGCACCTTTTGGCCATCCGTCCGAGACCGCTGGTGCGGGGGTTCAGGAGCCTTGGCTCTGCCCCGCTTAATCTCCAGCATAGGCGGGGAAATGAGTTTCCGCAGCCCTTGGCCTTGCGCCTGTGGTATCTGCCGTGTCCGATCCGACCACTTATGTGGGCTGCTTTCGGCGCACCTCCTTCCCCTTCTCACGGACTCGCCCCCAGGTGCTTCTGCGCCCGGGGACACACGCATCCGGCCGCGCGGGACTTGTCCCGTCCGGCCACAGAAGGAGTAAGGCATGGATCGTTCGCAGAAAGCCGATACGGTCGCTGCCCTCAACGCGATGTTCTCCGAGGTCGGTGTGGTGGTTGTCACCCGCAACCTCGGCATGACGGTGGCCCAGTCCACCGCCCTGCGCGGGAAAGTTCGCGAAGTTGGCGCGTCGTTCAAGGTTTCGAAGAACAGTCTCGCCAAGATTGCCATCAAGGGCACCCACTACGAAGGCATCGGTGATTTGCTCACCGGGCCCGTGGCGCTGGCGACTTCGGTCGATCCGGTTGCTGCGGCCAAGGCCGTCGTGGAATTCGCCAAGACCAACGACAAGATCGAGATCGTTGGCGGCGCGATGGGTGCCCTGGTTCTGAACGCGGAAGGGATCAAGGCGCTCGCCTCGATGCCGTCGCTCGACGAACTGCGCGGCAGGCTTATCGGCCTCGTCCAGGCACCGGCAACGAAACTCGCCCAGCTCGCAACCGCTCCGGCGGCCAAGCTGGCGCGCGTATTCAGCGCCTATGCCGAAAAAGACGCGGCCTGAGACCGTTCACCACACGCA
>NZ_JANXWG010000030.1 GCF_025351285.1 Novosphingobium sp. | reverse complement strand
ATCGCCACCACCTTGTGCTCGGGCAGGCTGGCCCGCGCCAGCGCGAACAGCTCGATATCGCCGATGATCGGCACGCCGGCGCGCGCGGCATGATCGGCGA
Organism: Novosphingobium sp.; assembly: GCF_025351285.1. Lineage (GTDB taxonomy): Bacteria > Pseudomonadota > Alphaproteobacteria > Sphingomonadales > Sphingomonadaceae > Novosphingobium. The sequence continues at coordinate 29,100 of NZ_JANXWG010000030.1, read as the reverse complement.
TCGGGTGGCGGTTGATCGGCACGCCGGGCGAGACGACAACGCCATCATAGCCATCGAGTTCGAAGCTCAGCGGATCGACCAGTTCGACACCCGGGTGGTTCAGCGCCTCGACCGAAAGCCGCGCTTCCTCGCGGTTATCCCACGCGGTGACCCGCGCGCCGCTTGCCAGCAAGGCCTCGACACTGGCCAGCCCGGACCGCGCAAGGCCCAGCACCGCGTAACGCTTTCCCCAAAAGGCGTGCGAAACGATCATCTGACTTTGAGAGTCGCCAGTCCGATCAGCGCGAGCACGATCGAGACGATCCAGAAGCGGATCACCACTGTCGATTCCTTCCAGCCGAGCTGTTCGAAATGGTGGTGGATCGGCGCCATGCGGAACACGCGCTTGCCGGTGCGCTTGTAGACGAACACCTGGATGATCACCGACAGCGCCTCGGCCACGAACAATCCGCCGACGATGCCCAGCACGATCTCGTGATGCGCCGCCACTGCGACGATGCCCAGCGCGCCGCCGAGCGCGAGGCTGCCGGTATCACCCATGAACACTGCCGCAGGTGGCGCGTTGAACCACAGGAACGCCAGGCATGCGCCCATGATCGCTGTGCAGAAGATCGCCAATTCGCCCGCCTCCTTCACGTGCGGAATGCCCAGGTAATGCGCATAATCGACGCGGCCCGCCAGATAGGCGATGATCGCAAATGTCCCGGCCGCGATGATCACCGGCATCGTCGCCAGCCCGTCGAGCCCGTCGGTCAGGTTCACCGCATTGCCCGCGCCCACGATCACGAACGCCGCGAACACGTAATAGAACGGCCCGAGCGGAATGTAGAGATGGCTGAACACCGGCACGTAAAGGTTGGTGTCGGTCACCACGATCCACGCCGCGATGCCGGCCACGATGAATTCGCCGAGCAGCCGCACCCGGCCCGAAACGCCCTTGTGGCTGGCCTTGCGCACCTTGTCGAAATCATCGAGGAACCCGATCACGCCGAAGCCCATCGTCACCGCCAGGCACGCCCAGACGTAGCGGCTCGACAAGTCCATCCACAGCAACAGCGATATCGTCAGCGCAATCACGATCATCAACCCGCCCATCGTGGGCGTGCCGCGTTTGGCGAGGTGGCTCTGCGGCCCGTCTTCGCGGATCGGCTGGCCCTTGCCCTGCCGCACGCGCAGCATCGAGATGAAGCGCGGGCCGATGATCAGCCCGATCACCAGCGCGGTCATCAGCGCCGCGCCCGACCGGAAGGTCTGGTAGCGGATGAGGTTGGTAAACCCCTCGAACTTGAGCAATTGCGCCAGAAAATAGAGCATTCACGCACCCCTGGCCGTGAGCGCGCGCACGAGAGCACCCAGTCCGACCGAATTCGACCCCTTGACGAGCACGGCGTCCCCACCGTGAATGCCCTCGCGCCCAAGCCGCGCGATCGCGGTCCTGGCATCGTCCACATGGCTTACATCGATCGGCGCGGCAAGGCCGGCTGCGGCGGATTTCCCCGGCGCGGATGGTGCAGTGTCTGTAAGCGCAGCCGCCAGAGGAGCCATTTCCTCGCCTACCAGGATGACAGAATCGACCCTGGCCGCCCTGATGGCCTCGGCCAGGTCCGCATGATAGCGGTCGCTGTCCGCACCCAGTTCCTTCATCGCACCCAGCACTGCGATCCGCCGATGCGCGCGCGTCGCGCCAAGGCTGCCGAGCGTGGCGCGCATCGAGGCGGGGTTGGCGTTGTAGCTTTCGTCGATCACCAGCGCGGCTCCCGATCCGTCGCCGCCTTGCGCCGCAATCGTGTGCCGCGCGCCGCGTCCGGTCAGCCCTTCCATTTCGGCTAGTGCGAGCCCGGCCGCGCCAAGATCGCCACCTACCGCCATCACCGCGGCCATGACCGCCAGCGAATTGACCACCCAGTGCTCACCCGGCTGGCTGACGGTGTAGCAAAGCCGCCGTTCGCCCAATTGCGCGGTGACCAGCGTGCCGCCGCCGGGCGCGCCGACCGCATCGATCATCCGCGCTTCGGCATGCGCGGCCAGGCCGAACGGGACGATCCTGGCGGCATGGAGTTCAGCCTTGGCGCGCAGTCGCGCATAGTGCGGGCTGTCGGCAGGGATGATGGCCACGCCGCCTTCGACCAGCCCTTCGAAAATCTCGCCCTTGGCATCGGCAATCTCGGTTTCGTCCTTGAAGAATCCGATATGCGCGGGCGCGATCGTGGTGATGATCGCCACGTGCGGGCGCACCAGTTGCGTAAGTTGTGAAAGCTCGCCCGAATGGTTCATGCCCATCTCGAACACGCCGAACTGCGTGCGTGACGGCATCCGCGCCAGGCTGAGCGGTACGCCAACGTGGTTGTTGTAGCTTTTGAGGCTGCGGTGCGCGCGGCCTCCGCCACCGTGAAGACTACTGCCCCGATCGAGCGCCGCGAACAGCGCCTCTTTCACACCCGTCTTGCCTGCCGATCCGGTCACGCCGATGATCTTTGCGGTATCCTCGACCCGCGCACGTGATGCCCACGCGAGAGCTTCGAGCGCGACAAAGGTATCGGGCACCAGCACGTGAGGCTGCACGATCGGCCGATCGACCACCGCCGCTGCTGCGCCCTTCGCAAAAGCGCCGTCGAGAAATTCGTGCCCGTCCGAAGCCTCGCCCTTGAGCGCGAAGAACAGATCACCTTCCATCGCCTCGCGGCTGTCGATCTCGGCGCCGGCCACCTCGAATTCACACGATGCCGTACCGCCGGTCGCCGTTGCGAGTTCGTCGCTCGTCCACAGCGCCATGCCGCACGCGTCCGAAGGGTCCTCGGGCCAGCCGATGATCGCGGTATGCCGAATTGCCATCGCATTCATGCCACGCACTCCCGGGCCACCGCGACGTCGTCGAACGGCAGCACCCGCATCGCCTCGCCGCGCCCCACGATCTGGCCTTTTTCATGGCCCTTGCCTGCAATCAGCACAACATCGCCGGCGCCCGCTTCGGCCATTGCGGTGCGGATCGCCTCGCGCCGGTCGCCGATTTCGCGGGCATTGGTGCAGCCCGCCAGGATCGCTGCACGGATCACGGCAGGTTCCTCTCCGCGCGGGTTGTCGTCGGTCACGATCGCCACGTCCGATCCGGCGCAGGCCGCGCGGCCCATCTCGGGCCGCTTGCCCTCGTCGCGATCGCCACCCGCGCCGAACACGGTGATCAGCCGGCCTTGCGCGTGCGGGCGCAACGCCGCGATTGCGGCTTCCAAAGCATCAGGCGTATGCGCGTAATCGACATAGACCGGTGCTCCGCTGCGCGTGATCGCCGCGCGTTCGAGCCGCCCGCGCACCGGCTGGAGCCGGCCGAGCGCGGCAAAAGTCTCGCCCGCATCACCCCCGCTGGCGATCACCAATCCCGCCGAAACCAGCGCGTTCGCCGCCTGATAAGCGCCGATCAGCGGCAGCATGACCTTGTAGTTCTTGCCCGCGTGCCGGATTTCCAGCGTCTGCCCCAATTGCCCGGGCGTGCGAGCGAGCAGGCGGATGCCGCGATCGTCACCATCAGCCTGCTCGCCCACCTCGAGCAGCCGCAACCCCCGTTGACGGGCATGCTCGAAAGCCTTCGCGGACCATGCATCGTCGGCCCACACCACAGCAGTGCCACCGTCCTCCACAACCTCGTCGAACAGCCGCATCTTGGCGGCAAAGTAGGCGTCCATCGTCAGGTGGTAATCGAGGTGATCGCGGCTGAGGTTGGTGAACGCGCCCGCCGCCACGCGCAACCCCTCGTTGCGGAATTGCGACAGGCCATGGCTCGAAGCCTCGTAAGCGACATGCGTGACGCCCTCGCGCGCCAGCCCGGTCATGTTGGCAAGGAACGTCACGATATCGGGAGTGGTCAGCCCGGTCGAAACCGATTCGTCCGCCGTGGTCACGCCCAGCGTGCCGATCGAGGCCGCGCGGATGCCTGCCATGCGCCACAATTGGCGGGTCAGTTCGACGCAGGAGGTCTTGCCGTTGGTCCCCGTCACCGCGACAACGGTTTCGGGCACCGGCTGGAAGAACTGCGCCGCCAGCATGGCAAAGGCCCGGCGCGGTTCGGCATCGGCGACATGCGCCGCGCCGTTCACGCGCACCTCGGGCCGCGCCACCACCGCAATCGCGCCCGACGCGATCGCCGCCTCGATGAAGTCCTCGCCATTGAAGCGCGTGCCCGGAAACGCTCCGAACACAGTGCCCGGCGCGACCTTGCGGTGATCGATCGCAAAGCCGGTAACCGTCGCGTCCGCGTTCGCTTCGATGGTGTACCCGGCAGCGGCCGCGCCTTGGTTCACGGCAGCCGCCGCCAGCGCGCCCAGCTTCATTCGCCGTCTCCGCTCGCGACCAGCGGGGCGACGTCCGAGATGTCGACATCACGCTTGGCGTCGGGCACCACGCCCAGCAGCGGGCCGATGCGCGGGATCAGCCGGCCGACTGCGGGCGCTGCATTCCACGCCGCGGTGCGCTGGCCCGATGTCGCCTGCGTACCCTGCGGCTCGTCGATCGAGGCCAGCACCACATAGCGCGGGTGGTCCATCGGGAAAGCCGCGGCAAACGTCGCGATCAGCGCGCTTTTCTGGTAGCCATGCTTGCCCGGCTTTTCGGCCGAACCGGTCTTGCCCCCCACGCGGAAGCCCACTGCATTGGCCTTCTTGCCGGTGCCGACTTCCACGATCATCCGCAGCAATTGCCGCATTCGCGCGCTGGTCGCGGCCTTGAACACGCGCCGCCCCTGCACCGCGTGGCCGGGCTCGACCTTCATCAGCGTGGCCGGGCGCCAGATCCCGCCATTGACCATCGCCGCATAAGCGCAGGCCAGGTGCAGCGGGCTGATCGCCATGCCGTGGCCATAGCTGACGGTCATGTTGGTGATCCGCGACCAGTTGCCCTTGGGCCAGATCGGGAAACCGCGCGCGGGAAGCTCGATATAGGGCCGCTCGCTCATGCCCAGGTTGAGCATTGTCTGCCGCAGGGCCGGCGCGCCCAGCTTGTCGGCCACTTGCGCGGTGACGATGTTGGACGAATGGACCAGCGCCTCGGGCACGTTGAGCGAGGCGCCGAAACTGTGGCTATCGTGGATCAACCGCCCGTCGATCGAAAGCGGCTTGCCGGAGGGGTAGCGCACCGACAGATCGGTCACCACGCCGGCATCGATGGCCGACGCGATCGTGATCGGCTTGACCACCGAGCCCAGTTCGTAAACCTGGTTCGACACGCGGTTGAACACCAGCGCGTTGTACGCAAGATCGCCGCGGTTGGGGTTGAATGCGGGCAGCGAGGCCAGCGCGACCACTTCGCCGGTTTCGACATCGAGCACGATGCCCGCGGCGCCCTTGGCGTTGCTTTCTCCCATCGCGCGGCCCAGTTCGTCCTCGAGCGCACCCTGCACCCGCATATCGAGCGCCAGCGCCACCGGCTGGCCGCGCTGCGCCGGATCGATCAACCGCGCGTTGAGCACTTCCTCCATGCCGACATGGCCCTGGCCGTTCTCGTCGACATACCCCACCGCGTGCGCTGCCAGCGAACCTTGCGGATAGAAGCGCTCTGTCTCGCGCGGGAATTCGAGCGCGGGCTCGCCCAGCGCGTAGATCTTGTTGGCATCCTCGGGCAGCACGCGGCGGCGCAGATAGCTTGGCCGGTCGGACTTGAGCCGCTGCACCAGATCGGCGTAATCGGCATCGGGGAACACGCCCATCAGCGCGCGCGCCACTTCTTCGGGCGTGCGCACCAGCGGCGATATGGCTCCCTGGCTGGCGTTCTTGCCCTCGCCGAACGCCTTCGGGTTGAACCACAGCGCATAGGCGGGCAATTCGCGCGCCAGCGGCGCACCGCTGCGATCGGTCAGTTCGCCGCGCGGGGGCAGCAGCCGGTCGGTCATCGAGCGCATGCCGGGCGCGCGGTCGAACAGCCCGATCTGCGCGATGCGAGCGAGCGCGGTCGCCGTGCCCAGGCCGAACAGCGCCGCCACCACCAGCACCCGCGTCTTGGCGGTGAGCAGCGAACGCGCGCGCAATTGCGCCACTTGCCCGCGCTCGCCTTGCGCGCGGCCGGTGCCGGAGAACGATGCACGACCGGCAAATGCGGCCGGGAGCGGAGGGGCGATCGCGTTCAAGCCGGCTTCTCCGTCGAATGCGTCTTGGGCTTGTGGCCGGCGGATGCGGGCTTGGCTTTCGCTAACTTGGGCTTAGCGGCCTTGGGCTTTGGAGCCTTGAGCTTTTGGGGTTTGACCTTGCTGGTCTTGGCCGCGTCGGGATTTGCCTTCGATTTGGCAGGTGGCTTGTGCGCCGGCTTGCGCACTGCCTTTCCTGGCCCGCCAAGATCGACATGTCCGAGCCGCTCGCCCAGCGCTGCGGTGGCGGCGGCATGGTCTGCGCGGCTGCCTGCCTGGCCACTCGCATCGACATCGTCGGTCGCCAGCAGCCGTTCACCGGTAGGCGCACGCATCACTGCATCGCTGCGCACTGCACGACCCGAAGGCTTGCCGGTCAACGGCGAAACCATCGCGGGAAACGATGGGCCGGAATAGGCCGCGGCTGCGGTGCCCGAGGTCGAGGCGGCATCACCGCTCAGGCCGTTGGCGCTATCGCCCAGTTCGGCCAGCCGCACCGGCGCCGGCGCGTCGGGCCCGGCGGGCTTGCCGAGCATCGCCAGTTGGCGCTCGTTTTCCAGATACTGCCCGGCGCCAGGCGCGACATAGCCGAAATCGACGTCGTTCCACGCCTTCAACTGCTGCTGGCTGGCGCGGGTTTCGAACTCGGTCTGGAGGTACATTGTCTCCTCGCGCAGCGCGACGATGCGGTTTTCCTCGCGCCGCACCTGGCTGCGCAGCGCATTGACGCGCAAGGTCAGCACCAGCACCAGCGTTGCGCAAACCGCCAGCAAGGCCAGCCAGCCGATCGAGCGAAGACGGCGTGCGGACAGGCTCATGCCGCAAGGCTCCCATGATTGCGTGCCGGCGCCGCGCTGCGGATCGCCCAGCGCAAGGTGGCCGAGCGTGCGCGCGGGTTGCGCGCGACTTCGGCCTCACCCGCCCGGATCGCGCGCGACACTTTGCTGAATGCGGGCGGATGCGCAGACGGAAGATCGGGCAAGTGACGAGACCCTGTGGGTCCGCCGTCCGAACCTTCGCGCAGGAAGCGCTTGACCATGCGGTCCTCCAGGCTGTGAAAGCTGACCACCGCCAGCCGCCCGCCGGGCGCCAGCAGCGTTTCGGCCGCCGCCAGCCCTGCGGCCAGTTCGTCGAGCTCGCCATTCACGTGGATGCGCACGGCCTGGAAGCTGCGCGTGGCGGGGTCCTTGGGCGCACCCATGCGATAGCCCAACGCGCGCCGCACCACGCCCGCAAAATCGCCGGTGGTCACCAGCGGCCGCGCCGCCTTGACCGCGCGCGCGATCCGCCGCGACTGGCGCTCCTCGCCGTAAGTAAAAAGCACGTCGGCGATTTCCGCCTCGTCGGCTTCGTTGAGGAAATCGGCCGCGCTCATGCCGTCCTGCGACATACGCATGTCGAGCGGGCCGTCGCTGGCGAAGGCGAAACCGCGCTCGCGCTGGTCGAGCTGCATCGAGCTGACGCCGATGTCGAAGACGATTGCCTGCACCGACGCGATGCCCGCTTCGGCCATGCCCGATACCAGTTCGGAAAAGCGGCGCGGGTAGAGGATCAGGCGCGTTCCCAGTTCGGACCAGTCCTGCGCCGCCTTGATCGCATCGGGATCGCGATCAAAGGCGTGGACCGTGGCGCCCGATGCCAGCAGCCGACGGGTGTAACCGCCCGCGCCGAAGGTGGCGTCAATCACCAAGTCACCGGGCTGCAGCGCGGCCGCCTCGATCACTTCATCGAGCAGCACGGGAATGTGCGGGACGGCCATTTCGGCGGTGGCTACGGGCACGCCGCTCACTTGCGCCGATCCTTGCCCATGGTCTCGGCCATCTTCGCACGGCACGATGCCTTGATCGTGTCCCAGCCCGAAGGCATCGCGAACAGCACTTCGGGCGGCCAGATCGTGAAATAATTACCGCCGCCGTGAAAATAGAGCCCGCCTTCTGCCGCGATCATCTCGCTGAGGTACGACGGCAGCACAAAGCGCCCCGATTCATCGAAGTTGGCGCGGCGAAACCCGCTCAACTGCGCCATGAACAATTCGCGTGAGAACACTTCGACTTCATCTTTGGCGCGCGCCTTTTCCTCTTCCATTTCAAGGTGAAAGTAGCGCGGACGGTCGGTTCCGAAGCCCACCATCGCGGGCAGACGGGGGTGCTTGTCGAGGCATAGAATGCGTTGGCCGGCCGAGGCGGTGCGGACATCGGCGCGAAAGTCGGAGGGCAGCACGAAACGGTTCTTCTCGCCGCGTGGCGAAAAGCCCTGTCCCCAATACTGCATGGCCGCCTGCGAATCCGGCACTGCATCACCCCGTCCGGGCAAACGCCACCAGTCCGACCCACGCCTATGCGCCGGCCGGTCATCCCCCGCGGATGCACCTGGAGTTCGTCCCGAGGGTTTTGTCTAACCGAGCTTTGCCCGTTGGGGAACCCCTCTTGCGGGAAAATGCGGGAATCCACGGGCATAATAAATCTACGTATCTGATTTTATGATATTTTATTAGGCGCCTTGCGATCCTTGATGGCGTTCCCACTGGCTCATGGGCTCAAGCTATAATGCTTCTTTTTCAGTGTTTTAGAGATACGGTATCGAGTCGTCCGGACGCCGTATCATACCATGGCCCGCTTCCTCCCGCATATCGACTCGAATTTCCTGCAGAGTCCCGCTCCAACCACGCCACAAGGTGCATGATCGTAGCCTAAGACTTCGGTAGAATGGGCGAGAAACGGCGCAAATGTGCGCAATTCAAAGCAGCGCAACCCGATCAGGGCGTGTGCGAGCCCCGCGCGGGATCTTGCGGGACGACCAGCGCCGGGTTGCGCGGCGCGGGGGTCGCATTGCCTGCCCCCGGAGCGCGGCCCGCGCGCATTTCGGGCGCCACGCCCATGTCCGCCAGCGGATCGCCGGGCCCACCCGACGGGCGCACCACCGCGCTGCGCGCGACGACGCCACCGTTGGCGAGCGTGGCCGCGTCTTCGGTCTGGCGCGCGTGCTGCATGATCGCGCTGGCCAGGGCGATCAGCAGCAGGATCGCCGCCAGGCCCAGCAAACCGACCTGCAACCGATGCACCGCTTGCGTGCGCAATTCGCGCTTGCTGGGTGGCACGAAGTGCAGCGCGTCGTCGATAAGCTCCTGCGATAGGACCTTTTCGGTCCGCGCGGCGCGGTAAAGGGGGTTTGCAAAACGGGCCATGTTGCGGATTTGTAGCTTATCCCGCCAGCCAGGGGAAGACCGGCAGGCCCTTCGCCCGCAGCCACTCGGCGTTGTAAAGCGACGACAGGTAGCGGAAGCCCGTATCGCACAGGATCGTTGCCACCCGGCTGCCCGCGCCCAACTGCCTGCCCAGCGCCACCGCGCCAGCCACGTTGATCCCGCTGGAAAGGCCCAGGCACAGCCCTTCGTCGGCGAGCAACCGTTCGACCCAGTGCAGCCCTTCCTGATCCGAGATGCGGAACTGCGCATCGATCGGCGCGCCTTCCAGGTTGGCGGTAATCCGCCCCTGCCCGATGCCTTCTGCCACCGAAGACCCTTCGGCCTTCAACTCGCCATGCGCGTAATAGTTGTAAAGCGCCGCACCGTGCGGATCGGTCAGTGCAATCGTGACCGCCTCGTCGAACGCCTTGAGCCCCATGCCCACCCCCGCGATCGTTCCGCCGGTTCCCGCAGCGCACGTGAAGCCATCGATGCGATGCTCCATCTGCTCCCAGATTTCTGCCGCGGTGCCTTCGATATGCGCGCGGCGGTTGGCGACATTGTCGAATTGGTTGGCCCAGATCGCGCCTGGCGTTTCCTCTGCCAACCGGCGCGAGGTGTGGACGAAGTGGCACTGGCTGGAAAACGGCGCCGCCGGCACCAGCACAAGTTCGGCGCGCAACGCCCGCAGCGTGTCCATCTTCTCGCGCGATTGCGTTTCGGGCATCACGATGATGGTCTTGTAGCCCAGCGCATTGGCCACCAGCGCCAGCCCGATCCCGGTGTTGCCCGCGGTGCCCTCGACGATCGTCCCGCCGGGCAGCAGCACGCCGCGCTCCTCGGCATCGCGCACGATCCACAGCGCCGCGCGGTCCTTCACCGAGGCGCCCGGGTTGGCGAATTCGCACTTGCCCCAGATCTCGCACCCCGCCGCCGCGCTCGGCCCCTTGAGCAGGACGAGCGGCGTATTGCCGATGAGAGCGAGTGTGTCGGGAGTGGCAGCAGGTGCAGTCATGAGGTGGAGGTAAGGGCGGCAGCGCGCATCGGCAATCCATTTTGGGTTTGCTGGCACAGAGCCGCGCTACTCCCGGCGCCTATTCGCGGCGCCTATTCGCGGCCGGCCCGGATCGCTGCGCCGGCCGCGAACGGCGCGATCGCCAGCGCCATCAGGCTCGCCGCGCCGAGCAGAAGCAGCCCGCCCTCGCCCCCCGGCTGGAGCGAACCCGCGCCGAAGATCAGCAGCGGCACCGTCAGCGGAATCGCCAGCAGCCCGCCCAGCGCCGCGCCCGCGCGCAAGCCGGCGGTGAGTGCGGCGATGGTCACGCCGATTGCCGCCAACCCCGGCGTGCCCGCCAGCAGCCCGATCTCGACCGTGCGCAATTGCTCGCCCGACAGCCCGAGCAGCCCGGCGGCCAGCGGCGCGGCGAGCATCAGCGGCACCCCGAAGCTCAGCCAGTGCGCGGCGATACGCAGCACCATCAGCAGTTCCTCGGACAATCCGCGCAGCGCCCATTGGTCGAAGAACCCGGCCTCCATGTCGGGCTCGATCAGCCGGTCGAGCGGCAGGATCGCCGCAAGCAAGGCCGCCACCCAGATCACCCCCGCCCCGGTCCGCGCCAGCAGCCGCGCATCGGGGCCCACCGCGAACGGATACAGCATCGCCACCGCCAGGAAGAACAGCAACGGCAGCACCGCCCCGCCACGCCCTTGCGCGCCGAACAGCAACAGCGCCACGTCGCGCCGGAACACCGCCCACAGCGCGCGGATCATGGCGCAAAGTCCGCGAGCGAAATCACCGCACATTGCGCCAGCGCCAGCGCCTGATGGCTGGCGATCACCGCGATCCCGCCCGCTTGCAAATGCGCCTCGATCAACCCGTGCGCTGCCGCGGTCCAGCGCGCATCGAGCCCGTTGAGCGGCTCATCCAACAGCCAGATCGGCGCGCCGCTCTGCGCCACCCGCGCCAGCCCCGCGCGCTTGCGTTGCCCGGTGGACAGATAACGCACCGGCACATCGGCCAGATCCTCCAGCCCCATATCCACCGCCAGCGCCGGCGCATCGCCATCGATCCGGCGCCAGAAATCGAGCGCCTGGCCCAGCGGCTGGTGCAGATCGAGCGCTGGCCGTTCATCGATCAGCGCCACACCACCTTCGCGCTCGACCGTCCCGGCAAAGGGCCGCAGCAGCCCTGCCAGCACACGCATCAGGCTGGATTTGCCCACGCCGTTGGGCCCGGCCAGATGCAGCGCCTCGCCGGGCGCCAGCGCAAAGCCCAGCTGCGCCAGCAGCACACGATCGCCACGCCGGCAAGCGAGATCGTCAACGGCGAGGCGGCACGCTTGCATGATCGAGGGCGTTAGGCGAAACCGCCCCAACTGCCAAGAAGGACCCCCGATGCCGATCGCCGCTCTCACAACTTCCGAACGCGAAGCCGCCCTCGCCCGCCTGCCCGGCTGGACCTTGCGCGAAGATTGCCTGGCCTTGACCCGCACCTTCAAGTTCGCCGATTTCGCCGAAGCCTTCGGCTTCATGGCCCGCGTCGCGATCATGGCCGAAAAGGCCGATCACCACCCCGAATGGTTCAACGTCTACAACCGCGTCGAAATCACGCTGACCACACACGACGCCGGCGGCCTGAGCACGCGTGACGTGGCGCTGGCGGAAGCGATCTCACGGTTCCAGAACATGTACGCCAAGCCTGCCTGACAGGCTACGGCGGCAGTTTCCGGCTACTGTTCGAAAATGACAGTCTCGCCGATTGTCACTGTACGCCAGCCATTCCGGTCGTAGTCGACAAACTCGGCTTTCATCGCATCCGCTCTACCGGTCGCCACCAATCGGCGCGGAACCATGATGATAATGCGCCCCGTACGGCCGCGGTAGACGAACCTCCTGCCATAGTCGGCGGGGTCCAAATCGCCGTGGTTCGCAAGCAGCCGCGCTTCCCCGAAGTACTCGAGATAGACTTCGGGCTCGGTCGAGTACATCAGCGGCTCAAGCCCGCGGCGGCGCGCATCGGCAAGCCTGGCGTGCACGAACGTGGCGGCGCCTCCCGCGGTGCCGGTCAGCCGGAATCCGCGGGCGCCGACCGGCCGATGCAGATTCTGCAGCAGCCTCGCGGCAAAGCTGCCAGTGCCATATAGGCAGAACGACAGCGCCACGAGCGACAAGCCGCAGCGTGCAACCGAAGGTCGCACGCGCGCCGCCGTGAGAACGAAGGCGGGCAGGAGGAGGATCGAGGCCGTGAGGCAATGCCGTTCCTCGATGCTGACGGCCCCGCCAAGGCCGAAGGTCGAGGCCAGCATGGCTCCGTAGGCCAGGACCAGAACCCCGGTAAATACCGCGAACTGGCGGTTTGTCCGCGCGGTTTGCAGAAGTGCCAGGCAACTCAGCAGGGTGAGCGGGATCGCCAGCAACGAAGCAATGAGGAAATCGACAGTGCCACTGTTCGCCAGTGCGTGCCCGGGAAACAGCAACAGCCGGTCGAGCAGGGCCGTCAGCGAAACCGACGAGGTGACCAGGTGCATGACAACGTGAGGCAGGTTCTCCACAACCTCGGAAACCGAGAGCATCTGTGACGGCGTGACGGCGGTCGCCCCGCGATGGGTCCACAGCATCCGGAAAAGCAGGAGGAACACGGTGGCGCCGCCCGCCGGAAGGATAAAGGCTCGGACCGGGCGGGCCGTACCCGCGTCAAGCCGCCGGGCGAGGTCCGCGGCAAGCGCAGCGACCATGAAGACGATGCCCGTCAGCTTGACCATCGCCGCGATCGCAAGGAGACCGGCCACGATCGGGACTGCGCGGGCTCGAGAAGTGTCGATGCCGATCAGCGCGATTACGAGCCATGGAGCACAAGCCACGAGGAGCAAGTCGCCTGTGCCGAACAGCCCGTACGGCAGGGCGAACCACTGCGAGCACGCCACGATCAACGTCGTCAGCCCCGACAATTCACGCGAGAAGCCGAAAGCTCGGTAAAGCCGGTGCCAGCCCGACAGCGCCAGAAACCCTGCGATGCTGACAACAACGGAAATCGACAGGCCCAACGACAAACCGACTTGTTCCAGCAGGTACACGAATACGTACTGACCAGGAGACCAGACCGTCAGGAAGCCGCTGGTGTTGCGAGCGATATCGGCGGGATCGGGGTAGACCAGGACGTTGAAGGGGGCGCCGGCGCGCATCGAATCCGCAACGCGCAGGCCGACCTGGGTGTCGTACCCGACCCCGGTCCGGACAAGGCAAGCGACGATTCCATAAATCGCGCAGATGCCAAGGGCGAAGATGAACGCGCGCCTGCCCGGCGAGAGCGTCGCGAACTGCCGGATAACAGGCAAGCCGAACCGTGTCGTTCGCCGGGCTGCGTCGCGGGTGGCAGGCTGGGACGGGTTCAAGATCGAAGACCCGATGCGGCAGGAATGGGCACCCGCAACGTGGCGTTCGTCCGGCTCATTTCCGCGATGACGCGAAAGAAACCCGACCAGACGACCAGGTCATCGCACAGCATGATACAATCCATTTCGTACAAGTGCGCGAAGTGCCCGGCGTTGGTTGGCACGAACGTGCAGGATTTGAAGCCAAGCTGCCGGCAGGCCTGTTCCGCATCGAAATATGTTCCGGAATCTCTGCAGAGTTGAACGATCGACCGCACTGTCCGGATGCCGACAACTGCGAAAGGATCGACTTGCGATCCATCGGGCCATTTTCCCCAAGGCCTTCGGCTGCATGGCCCGCGTCGCGATCCACGCCTGAGGTGATCTCGGCATTGGTCTGACGCCTACCCCCCCAGCGCACGCCCCCCGGTGCGGGTCTGCTTGCGCAACCGGCCCGGCATCCAGCGCGAGGCGAAGGCAAGCCGGTCGGCGGTCTTGCCCACGGTGGTGTGGAGCTTTTCGCCATGCACCGCCGCCCAGGCCGCTTCGGCCACCGCGATCACCGGCGTGATTTCCAGCCCGGCCTCGATCACGCGCCCGCGGATATCCTCGTTGCTCGCACGGTTAGGGGCTTGTTCCAGCAGCGGCGTGTCGATGAATCCGGGCATCAGGTCGCGCACGCAGATGCCGTCTTCGTCCCACTCGCCATCGAGCGATTCGGTGATCGCGCGCACCCCGAACTTGGTGGCGGAATAGATCGAAGCGCCCGGCGTGCCATAGATCCCCGCCGCGCTGGCGGTGTTGAGCAGGCACGATCCCGGCGTGGCCTTGAGATACTTGTGCGCCGCCTGCGCGCCGAAGATCACCCCCTTGAGGTTGATATCGAGCACCTTTTCGATCTCCTCGGTGCCAAGGTCGATGATCTTGCCGCCGATGGGAATGCCCGCATTGTTGAACAGCACATCCAGCCGACCGCCGCTGGCCTCGGTGAAATCGGCCAGCGCCACGTCCCACGCCGCCCGGTCGCGCACATCCAGCTTGTGGATCGTGCCCGAATTCACGCCGGCATGGCGCGCCAGCAGGCCGGCGGTTTCGGCTAACCCGGCCTCGTTGACATCGGCCAGACCGACGAACCAGCCGCGCGCGGAAAACAGCCGCGCCACCGCGCGCCCGATGCCCGATGCCGCGCCGGTGATGAAAATGGCTTTCCTGTCGGTCATACTCTGCCCCTTTAACGGCACTCTACAGCGCTGGATTGTCGTAGCAATGCCAGGTGAAGATCGCCGCCGCGCCGCGGTGCGGGCGCCACGCTTCGGCGAGCGCGCGCGTGGCTTTCTCATCCGGCCGCGCCTCCAGCCCGAGCAACTTGCCCAGCCCCACTTGCACCGCCAGATCGCCCGCCGGCCAGATATCGGGCCGCCCCTCGGCAAACAGCAAATAGATTTCCGCCGACCAGCGCCCGATGCCCTTGATCTTGATAAGCTCGGCAATCGCCGCCTCGTCGTCCTCGGGCAACGTGTGCAGATCCAGCTCGCCGCTCATCACCAGCTCGCACAACGACCGCGCATAGCCCTGCTTCTGCCGCGACAGCCCGCACCCGCGCAAAGCGTCGAAATCAGCCGCGAGCAAGTCCTCGGGCGGCATCGCCTCGCCCAGCAAGGCCTCCAGCTTGTTCCACACCGATGCGGCGGCGGCCACGCTCACCTGCTGGCCCACGATGGTGCGCAACAGCGTGCGATAGCCGCGCAGCCGGATGCGCGGCTCGGGATAGCCGACGCGTTCGATCGCGCCGGCAATCGCCGGATTGATGACGCCGATCGCATCGAGCCCCTCGCGGATCGCCTCTGCCGAAATGCCCATGCGCGCTCGAATCCCTTCCCTGATGCCCCTGACGGGAACACCCGCTTGCCAAAGCGCGCATCCGCCATTAGCAGCCGCGCGGAACGGCCGATAGGGGCGACCACGGGGGTTCGCGTCCAATGGCCAGACCACATGAGGACATCCGATGCCCAAGCTGATCGTTGTCGACCGTGCCGGTGTTGAAAAGACCATGGAGGCGCAGACCGGCCTCACGCTGATGGAAGCGATCCGCGACAACGGCTTCGATGAACTGCTGGCCCTGTGCGGCGGCTGCTGCAGTTGCGCCACCTGCCACGTCTATGTCGACCCCGCCTTCGCCGACAAGCTCCCGCCGATGAGCGAGGACGAGAATGACCTGCTCGAAAGCAGCGACCACCGCAACGAAACCTCGCGCCTGTCGTGCCAGGTGCCGCTAACCGCCGACATGGACGGCCTGAAGGTGAGCATCGCGGCCGAGGATTGAGGCCGGAAATCCTCGCCTTTCTGCTTTGGTTCAAGCAGCACGGTGACATTGCAGACGCGCTTTGCCTGGTCCGATCGGGCTGCATGGAACCTTGATGGTACCAACCTGCCACGCCAAATTGACACCTCTGTGAAGAACACCCGGTCGATCCAACCCTATTGGCTTGCGGGCAAGTCTCAAGCGGGCTAACCAACTGCTTGATGAAGTACTTGAGCAAAGCCAGATCGGCCAGTTGGTGGCTGTTTCACCACGCAATACCCGTTGTGTTGGCGCGCTGCTATCTTGTTTTGGCAGTAATTTGCAAAGTAAAGGACCGGCCACTCAGGGGTTGGCGAAATTCCCGCCCCGACGAAAGAGTTTGGGAAGGGCCGATCGAAGCGGACGGACGCGGTCGAGCAATTCTGCTCCGCTTGAAAAATGCCATGATTTATCGCGACTATGGCGGAATAATCACCCAAGACCATCGCCTCCTAACCGATGCCTCACCTTGGTTTGCCGGCGTAGGCTGGGCCGGGCAGACTGCGTTGACTGACTGGCGCATTCCTGTTGAACGATTTGACAGACGTACCATCGGAGTTCTCTGCGGCCGGTCAGCATACAATTATTATCACTGGCTGGTGGAAATACTTCCGAAGATTGAAGTTATATCCAAGAATGTGTCGGACCAAAACGGTCTTGCGCCCGACGCTTACCTGATTCCCAAGGGCACCAGCTTCGAACAGGAGACCCTGCGGTTCCTTGGGATACCGGATGAACGCCTGATCGGAATCTCCGGTTCTGAAACGGTTCAAGTCGGAATCGCGCTCGTTGCCACGTTGCCGGGAGGTCTCACGACACCGAGTCATCTCGCCGTGAATTTCCTGCGTTCGGCATTCCGTCCCGCAATGTCGACCGTGAAGCCTTGGCGCAGGCTCTACGTCACCCGGTCCGACGCGGGAGGCCGCCGTGTCATTAATGAAGACCGGGTTCTGGCTGAACTGAAGGATCTTGGATTTGAGCTGGTCAGTTTAACCGGTTGGACCGTCGAGCAGCAAATCCGCCATTTTTCGGAAGCCGAAATCGTCGTTGGGCCCCACGGCGCCGGTATGACCAACACCGCGTTCATGCAGAATGGCTCTAAGGGACTGCTGGAATTCATGCCGATTACTTACAATGTTCCGTGCTTTGAGACAATATGTGCGCTAGCGGACTTACCATATAATTGCATTATGTCCTCAAGTTTGGGCGGACCCAATCACGACATGGATGTCGATGCTAGCGAAGTGCGCGCTGCCGTCCTGTCGGCCATAAACAAAGGCGGATAAGCTCAAACGGGATCCGCCGGTCTTGTGTCGCAAAGGTACCCAGGCGCGTGCCTGTAGGGAAATTGCTTCAAGGCCGGAGCTTTCCTACCTGACCAAAATATGGCTTATCCTTGCCGATGACGCCACGCTCGCACTTCCGCATTCTTCAAAGCCACGGCGTGCCGCCAACAGCGGCGGCGGCAGCAATTGCTCCGAAGTGGATGGTCACACTCGGACGGCAGCTACTGGGTGACTTGAAGCAAACGCAAGGCACCCAAACAAGTGGGTTGAACTGGCCGTATTTTCTGAAAAATCAGATACTAGCGCACTCGCCTTCGCCGGCAGGAACACGAGCCCGACCCTGCACCACCCAGCCAAAAGTCACAGAGTTTCACACCCGGTCTCGCGTCAACATGCAAAGCCCTCAGAGCCGCAACCCCGCCGTGTCAGGCAGGCCGGCCATCAGGTTGAGGCTCTGTACCGCCGCGCCGCTGGCGCCCTTGCCGAGGTTGTCGAGCCGCGCGACCAGCCGGGCTTGGGTGCCATCGGCGCTGGCAAGGACCATCAGGTCGAGGCCGTCCCACGGCGCCATCGATCCGCGCAGCAGCAGTTCGCCGTCCGCCGGGGCATCGACCACGCGCACCACGGGCGAGCCGGCGAAGAACCGCTCGAGTTCGGCGCGCAGCGCGGCGGGGGCCGCGGCGCCCGGCATCGCGGCCAGCGGCAGTGGTACTTCCACCACCATGCCGCGATGCGCCGCAATCACCGCCGGGGCGAACAGCGGTGCGTGAGCGAGGCCAGCATAGCCTTGCATTTCAGGCACATGCTTGTGCCCGAAGCCCAGCCCATAGCCGCGCCAGGCGATATCCGTGTCGGCCTCGACCCGCTCGATCAGCGCCTTGCCGCCACCCGAATAGCCCGACACCGCGTTGCAGCTATAGGCCCAGTCGGCGGGCAGCAGCCCCGCCCGCACCAGCGGCGCGACCAGCGCCAGGAACCCGGTGGGATAGCAGCCCGGATTGCTCACCCGCGCGGCATTTGCCACTGCATCGCGCCCGACCAGTTCGGGAAAACCGTAAGTCCAGCCCGGCGCCACGCGGTGCGCGGTCGAGGCATCGATGATGCGTACCCGCGCGCCTTCGGCCATCGTCACGGCTTCGCGCGCGGCATCGTCGTGGAGGCACAGCACTGCGAAATCGGCGGCGTGCAGCGCATCGCGGCGAGCGGCCGGGTTCTTGCGCTGCGCATCATCGAGCACGATCAGCGAAAATTCGGAGCGCCCCGCCAACCGGTCGGCGATCTCCAGCCCGGTCGTCCCCGCCGCGCCGTCGATGAACACCGAGTGCGTCACGACGCCAGGACTTCGAGCTTGTCCGCCGCGACATACCCGACGAAGCCGCCCTCGCCGGCTTGGCCCCAGCACCAGCCGCCCGACACTTCGAGCACATCGAACTGCGCGCCGGCCGCCAGGTTTTCAAGCACTTCGGCGCCACTGGCGGCCATCAGCAGCGACGCTCCACCAGCGCGGACCACGTGCGGCATCGGCACCGCGTAATGCGGCACGAACCACTTACCCGCCATCGCGATATGCGCCAGATCGCCGCGCACTGCCACGTGTCCCGCGGCCAGCACGGGCGACGGGCCGGTCAGCGAAAAGCTCGCGCCGACGACGGAAGGGTCGGCGAATTGGATAGGATCGGCGGCGGACACGTTTGCTCCAGCCCCAAAGAACAGGGGCCCAAAAAACTGAGGATTGGCGCGCTTAACCGCGCTCGACCCGCCATGCAAGGCGTCCCAGCCTTGGGCCCGATCAGCCATAGCGCGCTTGCAGCATCCCCCAAGCCGCGCGCAGCCCCAGCGCCTCGCCGCCCCTGGGCCGGCCGGGCTTGCCCACCGGGCGCCAGGCGAACGTGTCGAAATGCGCCCAATCGACGCCCTCCGCCACGAAGCGATCAAGGAACAGCGCAGCCACACTCGCCCCGGCAAACCCGTTGGGGGGCGAGTTCTGCATGTCGGCCACATCGGATTTCAGCCATTCGCGATAGGCATCGGGCAGCGGCAGCCGCCACACCGCATCGTCGCGCGCCAGCCCCGCATCGATCAGGGCCTGCGCGGTCTCGTCACGCCGGGCGAACATCGCCGGCAGATCGGGTCCAAGCGCAACCCGCGCGGCGCCGGTCAGCGTGGCGAAATCGAGCACGAATTCGGGCTTCTCCTCGCAGGCCCGCACCAGAGCATCGGCCAGCACCAGCCGCCCCTCCGCATCGGTGTTGGTGATCTCGACCGAAAGGCCGCTGGCACTTTCCGAGCTGCGCGCCCGGAACACATCGCCCGGCCGCATCGCGTTGCCGGCAATCGCGTTCTCGACCGCCGGAACGAGGAGATGCAGCCGCACTTTCAGGCCCCCCCCTGATTTATGGCCACCCATCACCAGTCCGGCCAGCGCCAGCGCGTGCGCGGCGCCTCCCATATCCTTCTTCATCAGCAACATGCCCGAACTGGGCTTGATATCGAGCCCGCCAGAATCGAAGCACACGCCCTTGCCGACGATCGCGATCCGGGGGTCCGCCGGATCGCCCCATTCGAGCTCGATCATCCGCGGCGCATGGCTGCGCGCCGCCGCCCGGCCGACCGCGTGGACCAGCGGAAATCCTCGCTCGAGCGCATCGCCGTGCGTCACCTTGAGGTGTGCGCCATGAACCTTGGCCAGCCGCGTCGCCTCGGCTTCGAGCGCGGCGGGCCCCATGTCCTCGGCGGGGGTGTTGACCAGATCGCGCACCAGCATCACCGCCTCGGCCTCGGCGCGCGCCGGTTCGATCGCGGCGACGTCCTTGGTCAGCAGCACGCGGTTGGCATCAGCAGGCGCATCGGACAGATAGCGCGAAAACTTGTACTGCGCGGTCTGCCAGCCGTGGATGGCCTTCCCTGGTTGTTCTTCGGCCAGCCGGTAGCGGCCTTCGGGCAGCACTTCGGCGAGCTTCGCCAGGCACCAGCTCGACAATTGCGCCGGATCGGCCACCCCGCCCACCGCGAACCAGCCGTCTCCATCGGGCACGATCGCGGTTTCGTAACTGCCGCCTTCGAACTTCTGCGCAGCAAGCGCCGCCCGCTGGCCCGCGCTCAGTGCCCGCAGCCAGTCGGCGAAGCCCGCCTTGTTGACCAGATGGACCGCGATGGCAGCCTGGCCACGATCGGGCTGGATCAACGCGGATTTGTCGGTCATGGTCTGGCCTCATCATTTCCGGCTGCGTTGCCGGCCGATCTCCGGCCTGTAACCCCAGCCCCGCAATAGTTGCGAGAGGTTTCTTGTGATCGCTGGTGTGCCGCTTCCCCTGATTGTCCCCACGCTGCTGGCATGTGCGCTGTTGGCCGGGTGTTCGGCGGGCAAGAACCAGGAAGAACCCGCATCGCGCGCACAGGCCGCGGGCGATGCGATTGCCGACTCGATCAACGATGCGCCCGCCACGCCGACCCCTCCGGGCACGGCACCGGCGCGCGCCGGCGGATCGCGCAAGGTCAAGGAAACCGGCCCGCTTTACGATTTCGAATATGCCTATCCGGCCGAAGCGGGAGCGATCCCTGCGCTCAAGGCATGGCTCGATGCCGATCTCAAGAAGCAGCGCGAGGATCTGATCGCCGAGGCGAAAGACGGCAAGGCCGACGCGAAAACCAATGACTACCCCTTCAACGGCTATTCGAGCGGGCTGACCTGGAGCCGCGTGGCCGACTTGCCCGGCTGGCTGAGCCTGTCGGGGCTGACGTACGAATTCACCGGCGGCGCGCATCCCAACCATGGCTATGCCGCACTGCTGTGGGACAAGACCGCCAACCGCCAGCGCACGGCGACCGATCTGTTCCTGTCGAAGGCGGCATTTTCGGCCGCGATCCGCGACGTGTTCTGCGATGCTTTGGACCGCCAGCGCGAAACCAAGCGCGGAGAGAAAGTCAACCGCGCCAGCGGCGACGAATTCGACGCCTGCCTCGATCCGGCCGATTCGACGGTGATCCTGGGATCGTCGAACCACCAGACTTTCGATCGACTGGGCGTGCTGATCGGGCCCTATGAAGCCGGGCCATATGCAGAAGGCGATTACGAGGTGAGCCTGCCCGTGACGCAGGCCGTGCTCGATGCGGTAAAGCCCGAATACAAGGCCGCATTTTCGCTGAAAAAGTGAGTTCGGCTCGCTAAGGAAGTAAGTGATGCGCGGGGGTCGCAATTTCCGGCAACCCTCGCTATTTCGGCAGGATGACCGAATATATGATCGTGGACGATAGCGACGTCCTTCTGCGCGATGGCACCATCAAGCTGCACGGCCCCGGCGGGTTCGAGGGCATGCGCAAGGCCGGGCGCCTTGCCGCCGAAATCCTCGACGAGGTTGCCGCGCACGTCCGCCCCGGCGTTACCACAGCCGCGATCGACGATCTGGTGCGGCAGATGACGCTCGACGGTGGTGCGGTGCCGGCAACGCTCGGCTATCGCGGCTATGCGCATTCGTGCTGCATTTCGATCAACCATGTTGTTTGTCACGGCATCCCTTCGGATCGCACGCTGCGCGATGGTGATATCGTCAACATCGACGTGACCCCGCTGCTCGATGGCTGGCATGGCGATTCGAGCCGGATGTACCTGGTCGGCGATGTGCCGCTGAAGGCCAAGCGGCTGGTCGATATAACATACGAATGTCTGATGCTCGGCATCGAACAGGCCCGCCCCGGTGCGCGGCTGGGCGACATCGGCGCCGCGATCCAGCGCCATGCCGAAGCGCAACGTTATGGCGTGGTTCGCGAATTCTGCGGGCACGGCGTGGGGCGGCTGTTCCACGATGCCCCCGAAGTGGTCCACGCGGGTCGCGCGGGAACCGGTCCAGAGCTCAAGCCGGGCATGTTCTTCACGATCGAACCGATGATCAACGCGGGCAAGTCGCCGGTCAAGCTGCTCGATGATGGCTGGACGGCCGTGACGCGCGATCGATCGCTTTCGGCGCAGTTCGAACATTCGATCGGCATCACTGAAACCGGGTGCGAGATCTTCACCGCCAGTCCCAAAGGTCTGCATCAGCCGCCTTACTGAACCAACCTGCCCATTTCTTGGGCAGAGGCTTGCGCAAACAATGTGCACTTGCGGCGCAATCGCGCGCAATTTGCGGTTATGGGTGCGGCATCGCGCAATGCGAACCTTGCTGCACTGCATGAAATTGGCGCTTTTCGCGCAAGCCGCGATGGCCTAGACCTCTCGCCTACCGGGTGGCACGATTCTTGTTACTCTGGTTTCGGACAGCACAGCGTGCGCGCGGCCACAGGGCATGCGCCGCCGCCATGACAGGGGTTTGCGGGTCGTGAAAAAGATCGAGGCGATCATCAAGCCGTTCAAGCTCGATGAAGTGAAGGAAGCGCTTCACGAAGTGGGCGTTTCGGGCATCACCGTCACCGAGGCGAAGGGCTTTGGCCGGCAGAAGGGCCACACCGAATTGTATCGCGGCGCCGAATACGTGGTCGATTTTCTGCCCAAGGTGAAGCTCGAGGTCGTCGTGCCCGACGCGCTGGCAGATCGCGTGGTCGAAGCGATTGCGGGCGCTGCACAGACCGGCCGCATCGGCGATGGCAAGATCTTCGTGATGGCGGTGGAAAGCGCACTGCGCATCCGCACCGGCGAGCGTGACGACGACGCGCTCTAAGCTGCGCCCATCCATTTCAGTTCATCAATACCTGGTTCGGAACAAAGGGTAACGACACATGGCGAATACTCCGGCTGATATTCTCAAGCGCATCAAGGACGAAGAAATCGAGTGGGTGGATGTCCGCTTCACCGATACCAAGGGCGCCTGGCACCACCTGACCATGTGCTCGAGCGCGATCGGCGAAAACGAACTGACCGACGGCCTGATGTTCGACGGATCGTCGATCGAAGGCTGGAAGGAAATCAACGAATCCGACATGATCCTCCAGCCCGATCTGGACGCGGTCTATGTCGATCCGTTCTCGGCCACGCCGATGCTGATCCTGATCTGCGACATCGTCGAACCCGCCGACGGTTCTCTCTATGCCCGCGATCCGCGCTCGACCGCCAAGCGCGCTGAGACCTATCTCAAGTCGACCGGCCTGGGCGACACCGTCTACATCGGACCCGAACCTGAATTCTTCATGTTCGACGATGTGCGGTTCGATAACACTTACGCGTCCAGCTACTACCACCTCGACGATACCGAACTGCCGACGAACACCGGCACCAAGCTTGAAGGCGGCAACCTGGGCCATCGCCCACGCGCCAAGGGCGGGTACTTCCCGGTCGGTCCGGTCGACGTGACCACCGACATCCGCGCCGAAATGGTCTCGACGATGATCGAAATGGGCTTGCCCATGGACAAGCATCACCACGAAGTTGCCGGCGGCCAGCACGAACTGGGGCTGACTTTCGGCAAGCTGGTCGAAACCTGCGATCGCATCCAGATCTACAAATATGTCGTGAAGATGGTGGCGCAAGCCTATGGCAAGACCGCCACGTTCATGCCCAAGCCGATCAAGGCCGACAATGGATCGGGCATGCACACGCACATCTCGATCTGGAACAAGGGCCAGAACACCTTCGCGGGTGAAGGTTATGCCGGATTGTCGGAAACCTGCCTGTACTTCATCGGCGGCGTGATCAAGCATGCCAAGGCGATCAACGCCTTCACCAACCCCACCACCAACAGCTACAAGCGGCTGGTGCCGGGTTACGAAGCGCCGGTGCTGCTGGCCTATTCAGCGCGCAACCGCTCTGCGTCGTGCCGCATTCCTTACGGTGCCGGCACCAAGGCCAAGCGCGTCGAATTCCGCTTCCCCGATCCGCTGGCCAACTCGTATCTTGCCACCGCGGCCTTGCTGATGGCGGGGATCGACGGGATCAAGAACAAGATCCACCCGGGTGAACCGATGGACAAGAACCTCTACGATCTGCCGCCCGCCGAACTGGCGCAGGTGCCCACGGTGTGCGGTTCGCTGCGCGAAGCGCTCGACGCGCTGGCCGCCGATCACGACTTCCTCACCGAAGGCGGCGTGTTCACGCAGGACCAGATCGATGCCTACATGGAATTGAAGTGGCCCGAAGTGGCGCGCTGGGAAATGTCGCCTTCGCCGGTCGAATTCGACATGTACTATAGCGCTTGATCTCACCAGATCACAACCTGAACGCAAAGGGGCGTCCGGAGCAATCCGGGCGCCCTTTTTGTTTGGCCGGCAATGAAAATGACACATCCGGAAACCTTACGCGGGTTCGCGGATTATCCCCCTGTAACGTCGCTTAAGCGAGAGACGTGACACACGATCCGGTCGGTGGGGCAAAGCCATGGTCCGGTTCGTCTGGTCGAACTATTCGAAGGGACACAACATGGGTATCATCATCTGGCTCGTCATCGGGGGCGTCGTGGGTTGGCTTGCGGGCATGATCATGCGCGACAACAACGGGATCCTGATGAACATCGTCGTCGGCATCGTCGGCGCATTTATTGGCGGCGCGCTGTTCGCGCGCGGCAACATCAACGACGCGCCGCTGAACATCGAAGCATTCATCGTCTCGCTGGTCGGCGCGGTGATCCTGCTGGCGATCGTCAACCTGGTCCGCCGCGGCCGGGTTCGGTAAGCGCGTGCGCTAAACCTCCTGCGATCTTCGCAAGATAACAAAACGCCAGCCGAGGCCCTGCCCCGGCTGGCGTTTCTGTATGCGGAGTTCAGACTTGCGGGAGCCAGTTCCCGTGGAATCCTGGCGGGATGCGGTGTGGCAGGTGGACCACGGCTTGCGGCTCACCTTCGAAATTCATCGCATCGAGGATCAGGAAGCGGGTGGTGTCGGCCGCGCGGTCGATCACATAGCCCATCAGCCAGCCATCGCCCTCGGCAGCATCGGCCGCGCGCGGCACGAACACGAACTCGCCCGGCACCTGGCCCTCGCCGAAATCGTGGACCTGGCGCGTGCCCTCGACCAGATCGTGCCGAAGCAGACGCGAATCGTCGAGGAAAGCGGGGTCACCGCCCTCGGGCAGCGCCAGCGTGAACGCATAGCGATAGGGCTTGCCGATGAAGCGCTCGTCAGGCCGCGGAAATTCCTGATTCTGGCCATCGATCACGCGGCGCGCGACCGTGCGGGCGGCCGGATCGATCGTCCAGCGCTCGAATGGCACATGCGTCGAATCCGGGCCTTGCGTGCTGCTGGCGAACATCGAATCGTGGACGCAGGCGTCGAAGGTCACGGTGCCGTCAGCGTTCTCGAAGGCGTTGGCCGGGTGGAACACATAGCACGGCTCGACATCGCACCAGATCACCTCGTCCCCCCTGCCCTCACGCGGCAACAGCCCTACGCGAGCCTGGTGATCGGGGTTCCACGCATAAGGAAACGCGAAACCCGCCAGCATCTGCTTCATCGAAAAGGTCACCGGCAAGTCGAGCACGATCACGTAATTCTCGGTGATCATGCAATCGTGGATCGAAGGACCGTGCCTCACCGCGATGGCTTCGTCGCGCCGCACTTTGCCCGTGGCATCGACCACCACGTGCCGCACCGCGTCGGTCACCCCGGCGTCATAGCAGATAGCGTGCCACTCGCCCGTCGCCGGATCGAGATGCGGGTGCGCGGTAAAGCTGCCCTTGAGCGTCCCGCCGAACGGATCGTGCGCTATCGTGTTCAACTCGGCATCGATCCGCACCGGATAGCCGCCCGCTTCGACCAGCGCCCAGGCTTGCCCGGCGTGGCTCATGACGTTGGTGTTGACGGTGTCGAACGCCGGGTTGCGCGGTCCGGGTGCTGGCGCTTCGCCCAGCGCTGCGCTGACCGCGTTCGAGCGAATCCAGCGGTTGCGATACCACAGCGCCTTGCCGGCGGAGAGGCGAAGCCCATGCACCATCCCGTCGCCGGCGAACCAGTGGTAGCTGCCGGGATTAGGCGCAGTGGCGGGGTTGGGCCCGATGCGAATATAGCGCCCGTCGAGTTCGGCGGGGATTGTGCCCTCGACGACCAGTTCGTCCAGGGTCAGTTCGCCGGCCATCGGAGTGTGGATGCCCGCCAGATACGGGTGCGCCTGTTCGGGCGCCTTCATCCGGTCACGGTTGAACTCGGCGACTTTGGTCGCGCCTTTGGCGACGACCGAGCGGATCAGGGTTTCGACGGAACTGGCCATGGTGGTTCTCCCGAATTTGCTGCGGACTTGCAGGGCGACTCGACAATGTTTACGTTGATAACATGACTAGCGATGATAACACTGTCAACATCGAAATTGCGAAGCCGCGCTACCACCACGGCGATTTGCGTGCGGCCTTGATCGAGGCGGGACTGCGCGAACTGGCCAATGGCGATGCCGGCGATCTGAGCTTGCGCGCGATCGCCCGCGCAGTCGGCGTCAGCGCGACGGCGGTCTATCGCCACTTTGCCGACAAGGAGGCGCTGCTCAATGCGCTGTGCCGCGAGGGCGATGCGCGATTGGCCGAAGCGTCGCGCGTTGCGCAGGCCCGGGCCGGCGGAGGGCGCGCCGGGTTCGAGGCGACCGGGCACGCCTATGTCCGTTTTGCGCTCGACAATCCCGCGCTGTTTCGGCTGACGATGACGCGGATGGCGGCGGTCTCGGGCTCCGGCAACCTCGACCGCCCCGGACACCTTGGTCGCCCCAGCGAGGGCATGGCGCTGCTGCTCGCAAACGTTGCCGCTCAAGCCTCGCCCGATGCCTCGGCCGCAGAGCAACGGACGATGGCGCTGTATTCCTGGGCGCTGGTTCACGGGCTGGCGGTGTTGATGCTCGATGGGCTTGTGCCGGCCGACGACGCGCTGATCGACGCCGTGATCGCCTCGCCCGGGCCGGGCCTCACCACCTGACGGGATTGAACGCGCGCGGAACCCCCATGCCCATTCGCGCGTTATGTTTGCCAAGGAGCCCATGCCGAACCCGGCCGCTCTATCTGAGGAGTAAAGCCATGCTGTTGACCATCGCCCTCGTGCTGCTCGTGCTGTGGGCCCTTGGCGTATTCGCCTTCCACGTGACTGCCGGTCTGATTCATATCGTGCTCGTTGTCGCGATCATCGTCGGTCTCATCCACTTGTTCACGGGTCGCCGGGCGCTTTAACCGCTCCACACCCGATCACTGCCATCGGCCGTCGGTTGCCCGGTTCCACACCGCGCAATCGGCGGCCGTTTCGCGTTTTGAGGCGAACCGTCCGGCGCGCGACGCTTGCATTCGCGCTTGCGGAGCGCGAAAGGGTTCGTGTTTGAAACTGCATCGACTGAACCAACAGCGACTCTCGGGAGATCCTAAATGCGCGAACGTTTGCAAAATTACATCGATGGCAAGTGGGTCGACAGCATCGGCGGCACCCGCCACGAAGTGATCAACCCCGCCACCGAAGAAGCCTGCACAGTCATCACGCTTGGCACCAAGGCCGATGTCGATGCCGCCGTTGTGGCCGCGCGCCGCGCGTTCGAGACTTTCTCGCAGACCACGCGTGAAGAACGCATCGAACTGCTCCAGCGGATCGTCGCCGAAATGAAGAAGCGCGGGCCCGACCTGGCCGTCGCGATGGCCGAGGAAATGGGCGCTCCCGTCAGCTTCGGCGGCACCGCCCAAGTTGGCGCCGGCATCGGCGCGTTCCTCGGCACGATTGCCGCGCTCAAGGACTTCACGTTTACCGAACGCATGGGCAATGGCGTGCAGATCGCTTATGAACCGATCGGCGTGGTCGGCATGATCACCCCGTGGAACTGGCCGCTCAACCAGATCGCGCTCAAGGTCGCGCCCGCGCTCGCTGGCGGAAACACCATGATCCTAAAGCCGTCGGAAGAATGCCCGACCAACGCGGCGATCTTTGCCGAGATCCTCGATGCTGCGGGCGTACCGCCTGGCGTGTTCAACCTTGTTCAGGGCAACGGCCCGGACGTCGGCCAAGCAATCTCGACGCACCCCGACATCGAAATGGTCAGCTTCACCGGATCGACCCGCGCCGGGATCATGGTCGCCAAGGCGGCGGCCGACACGGTCAAGCGCGTCCACCAGGAACTGGGCGGCAAGGCGCCGAACCTGGTCCTGCCCGACGCCGATTTCGCCGCGCACCTGCCCGCCACCGCCAGCGGCCCACTGGTCAATTCAGGCCAGAGCTGCATTTCACCCACGCGCATCCTGGTGCCGCGCGAGCGTGAGGCCGAAGCCGCCGCGTTCGTCACCGCCATGTATTCCGCCACCAAGTGCGGTGATCCGATGCAGGAAGGCGCGCATATCGGCCCGGTGGTCAACAAGACGCAGTACGACAAGATCCGCGGGCTGATCCAGTCGGCGATCGATGAAGGCGCCAAGCTCGAAACCGGCGGCACCGATCTGCCCGCAGACGTCAACCGCGGCTACTATGTCCAGCCGACGGTGTTCTCGGGCGTGACCCCGCAAATGCGGATCGCGCAGGAAGAAATCTTCGGACCCGTTGCCACGATCATGGCTTACGACGATCTGGAGCAGGGCATCAGGATCGCCAACGACACCGTCTACGGCTTGTCCGCCTGCATCTCGGGCGACCCGGCCAAGGCCGCTGCGGTGGCACCGCGGTTGCGCGCGGGCATGGTTGCGGTCAACAACTGGGGCCCCAGCCCCGGCGCGCCGTTCGGCGGATACAAGCAATCGGGCAATGGCCGCGAGGCCGGGCTGTTCGGGCTGAAGGACTTCATGGAAGTCAAATCGATCAGCGGCATTCCCGCCTGATCGAACGCACGATCGGAGCCGGTCCTGGTGGGGCGGCTCCGATTTTCTTCACGCCCGGACAAATCGAAAAAAAAGGCCTCCGCCGGGGTCCGGCGGAGGCCTTGGGATCGTGCCACCACCGCTTGGACGGG
>NZ_JANXWG010000001.1 GCF_025351285.1 Novosphingobium sp. | reverse complement strand
GTTGACCTGGCCTTGAAGCCTCGCGTCAAACGCAAGAAAGGCTGTCCTGAGCGGGGGCGGTGTTGAAACGAACCCTCACGCTGCCCGGGACTGCGGCGGGCTTGGTGCCACGCGCGCCGGTCAATGACGGGGCCGATAGTTTGCGATGCAACAAAATGCAAGCGAAATCGCGGGAACAGGCGTTGCGGCGCCTCCGTGGGCCCTCGCTAACCGCCTGTTCACCATGCCCGCGCACGATTTCTCCCTGCGAAGCGCGGCCGCGTCCCGTTGCTGCCATCGGCGTCGTGGCTGCGCGGGCGAGAGGTTTGACGGGGCGGGTGGGGACGCTGCTCAAGATACGCTATCCGAGACCCGTGGTTCAAGGCCCGACGTGCAAGACCCGCTGGCTCAGGCCCCTTTTCAACGTTGTCGGTCAAGCCGCGATCTCGTCGAGCCCGGTGGCTTCGATGCGCAGGCGGACCGCTTCGGCGGCGTGGCGCGCGCCCAGCTTGCCCATCATCTTCATACGGTGGATTTCGACGGTGCGCGGGCTGATTTCGAGTTCGCGCGCGATTGCCTTGTTGCTGCACCCGGCGGCCAGCCGGTCGAGCACTTCGCGTTCGCGCATCGACAGCCGCGCGATGCGCTGGCGGGCGTCGGCGGCGCGGGCGCGCTGCTGGCGATGTCCGTTGGCTTCGATCACCACCCGATCGATCGCATCGCGCAGCGGCCCGATATCGAGCGGCAGCGCCAGGTAATCGAGCGCCCCGGCCTTGACCGCGGCGACTACCCCGGTGGTATCGGGGGCTTCGGACAGCGCCACCACGGGCAACCAGCTGCCCCGATCGGCCAGCCCGACGAGAATATTCGCAACGACGTCGCCCCCCGGAATGTCATGCGCCAGCACGATCCCGCCCGAGGGCGCGTGGTGGAGCAGTTCGTCCAGCTCCCCGTAAATTTCCGCGTGATAGCCGGCGGTGAAAGCCAGCCTGGCGAGCCGCGCGCGGCGGGCGGAGTCGGTGTCGAGGATGTGGAGGATGGTGCGTTCGGTCATGAACAGAGTAAGCGCCGTTAAGCAGCGCTTAAGCCAGCCGGATTGGCCCCGTTCCCGATGGTTAACGGCGGGGTGAGTTCTCCAATCTGGCCGTGCTGCTTGGTTTCGCGTGGTCCGTTTCGGATCGAATTTTTATACGATTGCGGTGCCGGCCCATCTTGGCCAGCGAAACCACTACTCCGGACGCCTGCGCACAACCAGCCGGGGCCAGCGCTTAGGATTTTGCTGCCAGTAACTCTACTGAGTGTCTGATCCGAAACTGCGTTTCGGAAAGCCTGTGCCGTCCCTGCTCCCCCCAAGGCCCTTAGGGGGGAGCGGGACGGCACAGGCTTCAAAACTCGCTCTTTCGCGAGTTTGGGGTCAGGCTCTGAGGTGTGCCAGGTCTATCCCGGCTGGTGGCCGTCGAGCGTATAAGCCGGAAGCGACACCAGCGCGTCGCGCATCGCTTCGCCCCAGGTACGCGAAATCGACTGGTAATAGGGATCGGACGCCAGGATGCGCCGTTCGTGCAGCGGCACGAAGTTGTCCTTTTCCATCACCAGCAGATCGAGCGGCAGGCCGACCGAAAGGTTGGCAGCGATCGTCGAATCGAACGAAACCATCACCAGCTTGATCGCTTCCTCGAAGCTCATCGCGCGATCGTAGCCGCGTACCAGGATCGGGCGGCCGTACTTGGCCTCGCCGATCTGGAAGAACGGGGTGTCGATCGTCGCCTCGATGAAATTGCCCTCGGGATAGACCATGAACACGCGCGGATCACCGCCCTTGATCTGCCCCGCGACGATGATCGTGGCGCCGAAGTTGACGCGGCTGGTGCCGCCATCGGGACGCAGTTCGATCGTGTCGCGCAGCAGGATGCCGACTTGCTGCGCCACATCGAACATCGTCGGCGCCTCCAGCAGCGTGGGATGGCGATCGGGCTTGGCCTTCTGGCGTTCCTCCAGCAACGAGACCACCCGCTGCGTGGTGGCGAGGTTGCCCGCGGTCATGATGCCGATGATGCGTTCACCCGGCACCGACCAGCAGTGCATCTTCTTGAACACCGAGATGTTGTCGACGCCCGAATTGGTGCGAGTGTCGCTCATCAGCACCAGCCCGCGATCCATCAACATGCCCACGCAATAGGTCATCGCATTCTCCCCAAGGCCCTAAAACGGGCCACGCGGCGTGCGACTCGCGCCGGTATCGTCCGCCCGTTGGCGTGACAGCCTACTGTTCCATACGCTGCGAGGTGACTGCAAGCTCCACGTTCAAGGTTTCTTCGGCGCCGCCGTAATGGATGCCCGTCACGGGCGCGGCTTCGCGGGTATCGGCGCCGGTGGCGACGCGGACATAGCGTTCATCGGGGCAGACTTCGTTGGGAATATCGAAGCCGACCCAGCCGAGCCCCTGGACATACGCTTCGGCCCAGGCGTGGCCGGCGTCCTGCACCGTGCGGTCTTCCATCATCAGGTAGCCGCTGACGTAGCGTGCGGGCACGTCCATCGCGCGCGCGGCGGCGATGAACACGTGCGCATGGTCCTGGCAGACCCCGATCTTGCCCGCGAGCACGGCCTCGACATTGGTATCGGATGCGGTGTGGCCGGGCGCGTAGGCGACCGCCGCGCGCACCGCGTCGGTCAGGTGGTGGAGCGTGGACAAGGTGGTGCCATTCCCGCCAGAGGCTGCGGCGGTGGCAGTGGCGACGAGCGCGCGGATCTTGGGACCGGGACGTGTCAGCGCGGTCGGGCGCAGGAAGTGCCACAAAGGCAGAAATCCGCCGTGTTCGCCGATGATCCCGGCGTTGTCGGCGGTGTCGACCATGCCCTTGCAGCGCAAGGTGACTTCGCGTGCATCGGGCGCAATCGCCACCAGCGTGACGTGGTTGTTGTTGTGGTCGTCGTACTCGACCTGCCGGTCGGCGCCTTCGCAAGTGATCGACCAGTGGTGCACCCGCTGCCCGGCCGAGACTTTCGGGGTCAGCCGCAGGCGTTGCAACCCGTGCGGGACCGGCGTGGAAAAGCGGTAACGGGTGACATGCTCGATCGCCAGTCTCACGCGGAACGGTTATCCCTTGTCGTCACGGCATTGCTCATTCGGCGAACCGGTAATCGCGTTCGATCTGGCCCGCGAGCGTCTGGTTCCTGCCGATGAATTCGCCGATGAATTCGTGAAGGCCGGAGTTGAATATCTGCTTGATCGTCAAGGTATGCAAGCGGCTGAGCGAATCGCGCAACACTTCATGGCAACCGCTTTCGGTGCCGTATTCGCGCGCCAATGCGGCCAGGTTCGAATGCAACTTGGCGTAGCAGAACGCCAGGCTGCGCGGAAAGCGACCATCAAGGATCAGGAACTCGGCGATGCCGGCCGCCTCCATCTTGCCCGAATTGAGCCAGCGGTACGACCGTTCGCCCGAGACCGAGCGCAGCACGGTTTCCCACTGCACGTTGTCGAGCCGCGAGCCGACGTAGGACACGCTCGGCAGCAGCACGTAATACTTCACATCCAGGATGCGCGCGGTGTTGTCGGCGCGTTCGATGAAGGTGCCGATCCGCGCGAAGTTGAAGTTTTCGTTGCGCAGCATCGTGCCATCCATCGCCCCGCGCACCAGCAGCGCATGGCGGCGCATGGTATCGAGCGCGGCGCCGAGCGTGGGTTCCTTGACCGCGCGGGCGAGCGCCTGGTTGATCTGCATCCACCCTTCGTTGACCGCTTCCCACAGCTCGCGGGTGATGCCGGCGCGGACTTGCCGGGCATTGGTGCGCGCGGCTTCGACGATTGCCAGCACGTTGCCGGGGTTGTCACGATCGCGCAGGATGAAGTTGATCGCCTGCCCGCCGGTCACGGCCTTGCCGAACTTGGCCTCGTAGCGCTCCTTCAGTCCCAACGTGATGATGACCGAACGCCATTCGGCACCGGCATCGGCGGCATCGCGGGTAAGCGCCATGCGCAAGCCGGCATCGAGGAGGCGGGCGATGTTCTCGGTCCGCTCAAGGTAGCGGAACATCCAGAAGATCGAATTGGCGGAGCGCGCGAGCATCAGCTTTGCGCCATCGGAAGGGCTGCGCAGCGCTCAATCATCGTCCAGCACCCAGGTATCCTTGGTGCCGCCGCCCTGCGACGAGTTCACCACCAGCGAACCCTCCTTCATTGCCACGCGCGTGAGGCCGCCGGGGGTGATCTCGACCCGCTCGGGCGAAACCAGCACGAATGGCCGCAGATCGACGTGGCGCGGGGCCAGCCCGGCCTTGGTGAACACCGGCACGGTCGACAACGCCAGCGTGGGCTGCGCGATGTAGTTGTCGGGGCGCGCCTTGAGCTTGGCGGTGAATTCGGCGAGTTCCTTCTTCGACGCGGCCGGGCCGATCAGCATGCCATAGCCGCCCGAACCGTGGACTTCCTTGACCACCAGGTCGGCCAGGTTGTCGAGCACGTAAGCCAGCGAATCCACCTCGCTGCACCGCCAGGTCGGCACGTTGTCGAGCAGCGGCTTCTCGCCCGTATAGAATTCGACGATCTCGGGCATGAAGCTGTAGATCGCCTTGTCGTCGGCGATGCCCGTGCCCGGCGCATTGGCGATGGTGATCCCGCCCGCGCGATAGACGTCGAAGATGCCCGCAATGCCCAGCGCGCTGTCTTCGCGGAAGGTCAGCGGATCGAGGTAATCGTCATCGACCCGGCGGTAGAGCACATCCACCGCCTTGTAGCCGCGCGTGGTGCGCATCGCGACGCGCCCGTCGATCACCTTGAGGTCATGCCCTTCGACCAGTTCGGCGCCCATCTGGTCGGCCAGGAACGCGTGTTCGAAATAGGCGCTGTTGTAGATGCCCGGCGTGAGCACCGCGATCACCGGGTTGGCCGGATCCTCGCACGCGGCGGGCAGGCAGGCGGCCAGGCTGCGCGCGAGCCGGCGCGGATAATCCGATACCTCGCTCACACGCACCGCGGTGAACAGTTCGGGGAACATCGCCATCATCGTTTCGCGGTTTTCGAGCATGTACGACACGCCGGACGGCGTGCGCACATTGTCTTCGAGCACCATGAAGCAATCGTCGCCGGTGCGGACCAGATCGATCCCGCAGATATGCGTGTAAACCCCGCCCGGCGGCGTGAACCCGGCCATCTGCGGCAGGAACGCGGCGTTCTGCGCCACCATCCGCAAGGGAAGCCGGCCGGCGCGGATGATGTCCTGGCGGTGGTACAGATCGGCAAGGAACGAATTGAGCGCGCGAACCCGCTGTTCGATCCCGCGCGACAGCTTCCACCATTCGCGCGCGGTGACGATGCGCGGCAGCATGTCGAACGGGATCAGCCGTTCTTCCGCGTCGCTTTGCCCATAGACGTTGAAGGTGATGCCAGTGCGGCGGAAGAACTCCTCGGCCTCAGCGCCCTTGCGCTTCAATTGCGCCGGGTCCTGGTTGGCCAGCCAGCCGCAATAATCCGCATAAGCCGGACGCACCGATCCGTCCGGCGCGGTCATCTCATCGAAGAATGCTGCAGCCCCGTCCGTCATCCGCCCCTGCCTAACTGCGGTAGAGTGTGACGCAAGCCCAATGACTTGCCAAGGGGCATTTTGCTGCACCTGCGAAGAAAGTGCGGCGCAACGTTCAGGCAGCAAGCCAGTGCGTTTGGAAGGTCATGCGTTCATACGGCGAGCCTCACAGTCGAGCAGGCTTGTGCGTAGCCCAACCCACGCTTCAACGCGGGGTAAGTCCGCACTGTGGCGGCGGCGAGCGCAAGTTCGGTGCGGACCGCGCGGCCGTGCGCGGATTCGACCGCATCGCCCAACACACCGACCTCGGGATCGTTCGCGGCCACAGCGCGCCCGAAGGCGAAGGCCAGCGCCGGCGCGCCCTCGGGTGGCGTCCCGATCAACGCGGCGTTGACGGCATCGCGCGTCACCCCATCGGCCAACGCCCCCTTGGCCGAAAGCAGCGCGCAAGGTCCGCAATCCTCGACCAGCGTGGCACCGATCCGTGCCATGTGCAGCAGATCGGCGCGGGCATGGTGGCGGTGCATCGTGACGGGCATGAAGTGCTGGAACTTCTCGACCGCGAAACCGCCCGCGGCTGCCAGATCGTGGATGAACGGCGAGGTTCCATCGGTCATCCGGTCGAACGCGCCGACAAACATCGCCTTGGGCAGCGGCGCGGGCGCGAACCGCACCCGTGCCAGCGGGATCGCAATGCCGATCAGCGCGAGCAGCGGCAGCCCCAGCGTGGCGGGAAACTCCTGCCAGAAGATCGTGGTCGAGCAGATGCCCTTGCTCACCTCCCACACGTGCAGCAAACCGTGGAGCGTGAGCCACGCCGCCCCCGCCAGCGCCGCACCCCAACGCAACGCGAGGTTGGCCGCGCCATAGGACAGCAGCGCGCCCGAAACGAGGTAGGCGATGCCGATGTCGCGCAGGAAGTGGGCGTTGGCCGGGCCGGTCGCGCGCACCGTGCCGACCGCGTCGTACCACGCCAGCGGCGCCGAGAGCATGAACGCACCATTGGCCAGCGCCGCCAGCGCGGCAATCGCCACCATGGCCCGAGCCACGCGGTCTCCAAGATCGATCCTGCCCATGATTGCGCCTGCCTCTTGCCGTTTCGACTCAATATGGATATTCAATATCCGAATAATGCGGCGCAAACAAGGAGCCTCTCGATGAAGATGAACGAAGGCGTCGAATGGGCGGTCCATGCGTGCTGCCTGCTTGCCCCGCTCGGCCCCGACCGCGGGCTGAGCCTGGCTGCGCTGGCGGATTATCACGGCGTGCCCGCGCCCTATATGGCCAAGCAGATGCAGGCGTTGAGCAAGGCCGGAATCGTGCGCACCAGCCGGGGTGCACGCGGTGGCTATGCGCTGGGGCGAGGCGCCGATGCGATCACGCTGCTCGATGTGGTGCGCGCGGTCGATGGTGCGGTGCCGATGTTCCGCTGCACCGAGATCCGCCAGCGCGGGCCCTGCGCCTCACCGCGCAAGGACTGTGCCGCGCCCTGCCCGATTGCGCGCGCCTTTGCTGGAGCCGAGGCGGCATGGCGCGGGGCGCTGGGCGCGGTGACGATCGCCGACCTGGTAGCGACGGTAGGCCGCGACGGCACGCCCGCGCATCTTGGCAAGATCATGCAATGGTTCGGCGCAGAAGCGCGGCAGTTGCCGTCCGTCGGGTAGATTTCAGGTACGCTCGATCCGGCCTTCGATCTGGCGCCGTACTTCGGAAATCACTGCCGGGTGGCTGGCGAAACCCAGGTGCGTGCAGCGCATTGCCACCGCCGTATCGCGTTCGTGCGGGCGCCCGCAAGCCGCGCGCGGGCCGACGATGCCGTCGCGCGCGCTCCACAGCGCCACCGTCTGCACCGGCGGCTTGGTGCCGAGATCGGCCGCCATCGGCGCATCGACCACTTCGTGCCCGGCGATGGCCTGGTAAGCGCGCCAGGCGTGGTTGGCGCGCAGATCGCCCGAAAACGGCGATCCGAGCGTGATCACCATGCCCACGGCTTCGGGGGCAAGTTTCGCCGCCTCGCGCGCATAGAGCCCGCCCAGGCTCCAGCCGACCAGCACCAGCGGCTCGCGCTCGCGCCGCGCCATGGCCTCGATCCGGCTGACCAGCCGCGCCAGCCGGTCCTCGTCGGCGCCCATATTGAAGCCCAGCCCCCAGTCGCTGACGCGGTGCCCGGCTTGTCCCAGCGTGCGCCGCATCCGCCCCATCCGCGCCGGGTGCGTGCCGAAGCCGGGCAGCAGCATCACCGGACGGGTTTGCGTAGCGGGTAAACTGGCGACCTTGCGGGTCCTGGCGGCGGCGGTCCACACTTCGGCCATCGTGCCCAGTTCGGCCAGCAGCAGCGCCAGCCGCGGCGCGGTCACGCCTTCGGGATGCGGTTGCCGCGCAAGTGCGATCCGCCGCCCGAGTTCGGTGCGCAATTGGCCCAATGCCGCTGCGCGACGCCCATGATCGGGCGGTGGCAGCGGGTGGTGGCCGGGAATGGGACTCAACGGAACTGGCATTGCGGTATCGTTAGCGCTCCAACGGGTGACGACAGTGTTACCGGTCCGGACCGGCGCTGCCAATGGCCTTGCCGACCGGCGCCTGACCGGGTCCGACCAACCGCCGTGACCGCTGGCGTGGCAGTGGTTGCCGGCTCCCGCGATGGTGGTAGAAGGCTTGCTGGTAGAAGGCTGGGCTGTTCCCACCGGGTACACAGGCGGAGGTGAAATGCAGTCCACGGACATTCTGGCGACGATTCAGGCGAACTGGCCTGCGCTTTCCGGCGCGGCCGTGTTGCTGCTCGCGCTGGTCTTCTGG
This sequence comes from Novosphingobium sp., assembly GCF_025351285.1. Classification (GTDB taxonomy): domain Bacteria; phylum Pseudomonadota; class Alphaproteobacteria; order Sphingomonadales; family Sphingomonadaceae; genus Novosphingobium. The sequence goes on along the minus strand of NZ_JANXWG010000001.1, from coordinate 18,969 downwards.
CTGCTCACGCGCACCAAGGCCCCGCCCAGGCGCCGCGAAGGCACCGACGTGCTCAGCGATGGCGCCGCACGCGCGCAGCGCAATTCGGCGCTGATCGACGCGCCGCCGGCTGCCAGCCTGACCTCGACCACGCTGGCAGCAGGTATGCTCGCTGGCGAACCGGTGATAGCGGTTGCGGTCGAGGACACGGCAATCGCCGCTGCGCCTGTCCCGCAAACCGACGCGTCCGCCGACGACTTGTCGCGGATCAAAGGCCTCGGTCCCAAGCTGCGCACGCGGTTGGCCGAACTGGGCGTAACCCGCTTCACCCAGATTGCCGCGTGGAGCGAGGCTGACCTGGCCGCGATCGACGCGCAACTGGGTGCATTTGCCGGACGGCCGGCCAAGGACAACTGGATCGAGCAGGCACGACTGCTGGCGGGTGGCGATCTTGCGGCTTACGAAGGCAAGTACGGCAAGGTTTAGCTTACGAAATGCCAGACCCGGCGTTCGGCGATGCGACGGCAATGGCGCCGACGATGCGATCGACCACCCGGCCGTCGGTGGAAAACGGCAGGAGCAACCGCTCCACTGTTGCAGCCGCGCTTCCATCGAGCGAACCTTTTGTGAGCTCGTAGCTGGGCGCCCCGGTGAGTGCGCAGCGCCGAAAATCGGCTTCGTACGCGACCGGACTACCGCCCGCGCGCCCTTCTTCGCTCAAGCCCGATTGGCCGCCCGCGGTGAAGTGGAAGTTGATCGGCACGCGACCGAGATCGACCTGGGCGATGACGATGCTTTCGGGATCGGCGCAAGCTGCCAGGTCAAGCTGGTCGATGCACGGCAAGGACGATTGGTCGTACAAGCCGCGCCAGTGCGCGAACAGCGAACGCGCGCAATCCGACCGCAGCCGTCCCGCCAGCCGATCGAGCCACGTGCCCTGGGCCTCGCCGTGATCGCGTGCGGTGAGCATGGCGTGAAGCGCATCGCGCAAGGCTTGCAGGGCGAACGGCTTGAGCAATACGGTTTCACCCTCGGGCGGGGGGGAGCGCGTACTTGCAGTCAGCCCGCCGCCCGTCATCAGCAGGCACGGTATGGCGGGATCGGTCCGGCGCACATGCGCGACCAGTTCGATCCCGCTCATGCCGGGCAAGTCGATATCGCTCACCAGGGCGTCGACCGCCCGGGTTTGCAGCAAGGCGATCGCTTCGTGCGCGTTGGCTGCGGTGATCACCTCGAACCCGAAATCGGACAGGCCCGCTTCGATCACCCCAAGCACGTCGGCGTCGTCGTCAACAAGCAGCACGGTTTCGAAGGCGCGTTCGGTGGCAATGTCGGGCAAATCCGATGGCGCCTGACCAGCAACAGAAGCGTCACCGAATGCGCGCGGCAGGTAGATCGAAAAAGTCGTGCCCACGCCGGGCCGGCTTTCGATGCGGATCGCACCACCGGCTTGCGCGACGAAGCCCTGCACCATGGCCAGCCCCAGCCCGGTGCCGCGCCCTTTGTCCTTGGTGGTGAAGAACGGCTCCATCACGCGTTGCAGCACGTGGGCGTCCATGCCGCTACCGGTGTCGGCCACCACGATGCTGACCGCGTCCCGCCCGGCCAGCTCGACGGGGTGATCGGGCTCGCTCGCGGGCGCGTTGCCCACCACGATGGCCAGTTCGCCGCCATCGGGCCCACAATCAGCCATCGCATCGTTGGCGTTGATCGACAAGTTGAGGAGCGCCGATTGCAGTTGCGAAGGATCGGCAAAAGTGGGCCACACGGTATCAGGACACTCCACCCGCAGCGCCACGTTGCGATGGAGGCCGTGGCTGATCAGCCCGCGCACTTCGGCCAGCGCGGAGGGGATTGCGATCCGTTGCGGTTCGGGCAATTCGGCGCGGGCGAAGGCCATCAATTGGCGAACGAGCGCGGCGCCGCGCTCGGCCGCGTTCTTGCCCATGCCCGCCACGCTCAACAAGTCGGGTTCGGTGGTGCGGTTGGCGATGATGCTGAACCCGCCCAGCACGGCGCCCATGATGTTGTTGAAATCGTGCGCAATGCCCGAAGTGAGTTGCCCAAGCGCCTCCAGCTTCTGGCTTTGCACCAGCGCCGCCTGCGTTGCCTCGCGCCGCTCGATCTCGGCGGTCAACCGCTCGTTGGCGGCGTTGAGCGCGGTGGTGCGCAAGCGCACCCGCCGTTCGAGATCGACCGCGAGCGCACGCAACTGCGCCTCGCGCTCTTCCAGCTTGCGCGCCCATTGCTCGCGCTCGGTCAGATCGTAGAAATAACAGACCACGCCGAAGCTGCCGCCAGAGCTGTCATCCGGCATCGTGACGCGCTCGATCCGCCAGTCATAGGCTTCGATCGCGGGCACATCGGCACGCGCTTCGACCGTAGTTGGCGCTTGGTAAGGTACGCCGTTGTGGAGCGTGGTCCGAAAACGGCCGATCGCCTCGCTGGCGAAAGGCTCGGGCCAGATCACATGCAGGACTTCGGCGAAATCGCGCCCGATCAGCGGGCTGACGTTGGCGAACACCTTCTGCGCGCCCAGGCTGACAACGCGGAGCCTGAAATCGCCATCGATCAGGTAGACGCCGAACGGATTGTTGGCGATCAGCGAAAAGAACGTCTCGGCCTGTTGCAGCAACCGTGCATGCTCGGCACCGCTGCGGTCGTGCGGATGCGGCGGGTCGGGAAGGCCTATGCCGCCCATGATACGGTCCCCTGACCTGCGTTCGGTTGTTTCAAGGCCACACGGTAGCCGTAATGCAATCGAAGGCAAAAACCAACTCGCCGCTTTTTCAGCGTGAAAACAAGCGCTTCAGCCACCGATCGACCGCACCGGTTGCCAGGTAATCGGGATCGCCCAGCTTGCGGTTGATGGTCATGTGGCCTTTGAGCCCAGTGCCCTCGAAGCCGGCGCGTTCGACCGGCGCGCCGGCCGCCTGCAACGCGGTTTCGAGCGCTTCGGCCTGCCGCACGCCATCTGGCCGCTGGACATGGAGCAGCAGGAAATGCGGTGCCGATCCAGGCACACTCGCGCTCCCGAACGGGTGCGCCCGTGCCGCCAGCGTGGGCGAAAGCGCGCGTTGCCGCACCGGATCGGTGCCGAAAGCCGCCCGGTACGTCTGCTGCATGATCCCCGGCCCGTCGGCCATCTGCGCAGGCACGTCATATGCGGCGCCGTCGATCGGAATCACCCCGGCCAGGGTGCCGAACGACAGCCCGGCAGCGCGCAAATACCATTCGTCAGTGCCGACCAGCGCCACCAGATGCGCGCCCGCGCTGTGCCCCATCAACACCACGCGGGTTCGATCGATCCCCAGTGCCGCCGCCCGGTCGAGCAGCGCTTTCAGTGCGTGCGCGACGTCGGCGGCCTCGTCCTCGACTGTGGCGCCGGGCACAAGCCGGTAGTCGATCGTGGCGAATGCATAGCCTTCGCCGGGGAAGTGCTCGACCTTCCAGCGCCCGGTTGCGTTGTCCTTGCTGCCACGGCTCCACCCGCCGCCATGAACATAAACGATCAGCGGTGCCGGGCCGCTTACTCCGCGCGCGTGCCAGAAGCTCAGCGACTGCGCCGGGTCTGCGCCATAGCGCAGCGTTTCGCCGGGCGCGATCTGGTCCGGCCCATCATCGCGCACCATCCGGGCAGCCAACGCCGCTCGAATCCTGTCACCGGGCCGCGCCGACGCGCTCGCGTCAAGCGCGCCAGCCAGCGCCAGCGCGACCAGGCCTGCGATCGGGATACGGCGCATACGCGTTCCTCCTGGAGCGGGGGCTGCCCTGTCTCCACTCCGCTTTCAACGCGCAGCATACCGAAACCCTTCGCGAATGACTGGATCACTTGCAATCCATTGTCGCTCGTCATCCGTGCGCTTTGTGCTGAATGGTGATTGACGAATACCCTCCTCGCGCGCTACCCGCGCCGCCGTTCGGGGCACCCCGGACCCGATCCACCCACCCCTCGTGCCGAGTCCTGTCGAAGGGCACGTGGCGGTTACCCGGCAGGGTGGAGACGTGTAACCATGGCCAATGTCACCGTAATCGGCGCCCAGTGGGGCGATGAAGGCAAAGGCAAGATCGTCGATTGGCTGGCCAGCCGCGCCGATGCCGTCGTGCGCTTCCAAGGCGGCCACAACGCCGGGCACACGCTGGTGGTGGGCGACCAGGTTTACAAGCTCAGCCTGCTGCCATCGGGCATCGTGACGGGCACGCTTTCGATCATCGGCAACGGCGTGGTGCTCGATCCCTGGGCGCTCAAAGCCGAAGTCGAGAAACTGACCGCGCAAGGCGTGTCGATCACCACCGACAACTTCGCGATCGCGGACAATTGCCCGCTGATCCTGCCCTTGCACCGCGAACTCGACGGTTTGCGCGAAGCCGCCGCCGGGTCGGGCAAGATCGGCACCACCGGCCGCGGCATCGGCCCTGCTTACGAGGACAAGGTCGGCCGCCGCGCGATCCGCGTGTGCGACCTGGCGCACCTCGATGCGCTCGATTCGCAATTGGACCGCCTGTGCGCGCACCACGATGCCTTGCGCGCCGGGTTCGGGCAGGAACCGGTCGACCGCGCCGCGCTGATCGACGGCTTGCGCGAGATCGCACCCTATGTGCTGCAATTCGCACAACCGGTGTGGAAGCGGCTCAACCAGGTTCGCAAGGCGGGTGCACGCATCCTGTTCGAAGGCGCGCAAGGCGTGCTGCTCGATGTCGATCACGGGACCTATCCGTTCGTCACCTCGTCCAATACCGTCAGTGGCACCGCGGCCAGCGGATCGGGGCTCGGCCCCAACGCCACCGGCTTCGTGCTCGGCATCGTGAAGGCCTATACGACTCGGGTCGGCTCGGGCCCGTTCCCGACCGAACTGGAAGACGCAACCGGCCAGAAGCTGGGCGAACGCGGCCATGAATTCGGCACCGTGACGGGCCGCAAGCGCCGCTGTGGCTGGTTCGACGCGGTGCTGGTCCGGCAATCCTGCGCCATTTCGGGGGTAACCGGGATCGCGCTGACCAAGCTCGACGTACTCGACGGCTTCGACAAGGTGCGCATCTGCACCGGTTACCGGCTGCACGGAAAAGTGCTTGATTATCTGCCCAGCCACGCCGCCGACCAGGCCGGGGTCGAACCGATCTACGAGGAAATGGACGGCTGGCACGACACCACCGCCGGTGCGCGCAGTTGGGCCGACCTGCCCGCACAAGCGATCAAATACATACAGCGCGTGCAGGAACTGATCGAGACCCCCGTTGCGCTGGTCAGCACCTCGCCCGAGCGCGAGGACACGATCCTGGTGCGCGATCCGTTCGTGGATTGATAGCGGCATGAGCCTGCGTCTGTTGCTGCCGCTGCTCTTCGCGCTCGGGGCCAGCGGCGCACTGGCGCAGGATTCAAGCGCGCAGAATGACGTCGATCGCGTGGTGGTGCGCAAGGCCGAGCGGACGCTGGCGCTGCTCGGTGCCGACGGGCAGATCTTGCGCGTCTACCACGGCATCCAGTTGGGAAACCCCAACGGCGCCAAGCACTTCCAGGGTGATCGGCGCACGCCCGAAGGCGAATATCGGATTGATTACGGCAACCCCGACAGCGCGTACCACCTCTCGCTCCACATCACTTACCCCAACGCGGGTGACGCGGACTTTGCGCGGGCGCAGGGGCGGACACCGGGCGGGCTGATCTTTATCCACGGCCAGCCCAACGGCTGGGCCGCGCAACACCATGGCGCCCGCGCGCCCGGCGACTGGACCGACGGCTGCATCGCGCTTTCGGACCGCGAGATCGAGCAATTGTGGCAACGGATCGGCGACGATACGCCGATCACGATCCTGCCCTGAGACGGGGTCATCACTCCGAATCCGATCCATCTGATCTTGACTCGATCCCTGTCTGTTCTACTCTTGTTCGCATAAGTGGTTTTACGGATTCGTGGCCATCCACCTGCGATCGGGTGCCGACCGGGCGCCATCGATCACACGTCATTGGCCACGCGCGGCAGGAGCATATTGCCATGTCAGAAGCACCATTGGGGTTCGAATTCGATACCGTCCACGGCCACCTCGATGGCGATGACAATCGCTTTGACAGCGACCATTCCGGGTTTCCGGCGCGCAGCGAGGCGGCGCTCAGTGTTTCGATTTTTGCAGACCGCGCCTACTTGCGTGCCGAACTGGCCGAAGATGCGGCGGCTGCGGGTTTGCGCATAGCGCAATCGAACGAATTTTCGGCGCTGATGGAAGCCGATGCGAAGCCGCTCGGCAATGTCGTGCTGGTAGATTGCCCGGTGATCGACGGCGCCGAACTGGCGGCGCTCGCGCGGCTCGACATGCGCGCGGCGCGGATCGGTGCGGAACTGGTAGTTTCGACCAGCATGGGCTCGCTCGACGATGTGTTCGGCTGCCTCGATCAATCGGGCGCGCAAGTGCTGGTGTCACCCAACCGGGCAGAACGCGCGATCGCGCTGGGCCGGGTCATGGCTCGCGCCGGCGGCAAGGCGCGCGTGCGCGAATTGTCCGAAGCAGACCGGCTGTCGCTGATCCGCCTGACCGAACAAGTCGTCCAGATCGCGCAGAAGCTCGACCAGATGTCGTTGCGCCCCGCACTTGCCTCCCCAGTGGCCGAGCCGGCATCCCCGTCACCATCGGCGTTCGATTTCCCCGATGATGCAAGCCCGCGCCAAGGTGGTTCCGCATCCGAAGACGGCAGCGCCCGTCTCGTCCGCGCCATTCGCCCGGCCCTGCCCGATCCCAGGCTGATCCGCCGCGTGATCCGCCAGCGGCAGTTGCGCGCACGCTTCTTCGATGGCGACTTGTTCGCCGATCCGGCGTGGGACATCCTCCTCGACCTGACCGCGGCCCGCGCCGAACACTTGCGCGTGTCAGTGACGTCGCTGTGCATCGCCTCGGGCGTTCCGCCCACCACCGCGCTGCGCTGGATCGGGCAGATGACCGATGCCGGACTGCTGCTGCGCGTGGATGACGAAGCCGACCGACGCCGCGCCTTCATCGCGCTGTCGGACAAATCGGCCGATGCCATGGCGCGTTATTTCCACGAACTCGGCGCCGCGAGCGACAACCTGGCGGTGTGACGCCGTCGGTCGCTTGCCAGGTCGGTCGTCTGTCGATCAGGCCCGCCGCAGGATGATCACGAGCTGCGCATCGGTCGGTTGCGGCGCATCCCCGATCACGCGAATGGCATCGGCGCGGGCGCGGACCAGGATCGAAGCCGGTACCGATCCATCGTGAACCACCACGTCGGCGGAACCCAGCAGGCGCACAGCGCGCAAGGTCAGGTCATCGGGATCGTCGCTGGTGAGGACAACTTCGATGGTCCGAGCAGGTGCCGAAGCAGCGTCCGAGGCCAACCACGCTTCGACCGCAGCTTGGCCCTTTTCACCGTGGAGCCCGCCACCCAGCGGGTCCAGCGTTCCACCCGCCGCCAGCGCGGCATCGATCGCATGGCGGCGCTCACCTGGGTCTGGCCATTTTGTCCGAAGCGCACCGCGCGCCGCTTGCAGCGCCCGTGCCAACCCGCCAAGATCGGGCGGGAGCAGCGCATCGAGCCGCAACCGCACCGCCTTGGCAAGCCCCGCCGAAACACCCCCGGTGCCGACCGCGATCACCACTGGATCACGATCGATCAGCGAAGGCACGGTAAAATCGCACAGTTCCGGCCGATCGGTGGCATTCACGAGCAAGCCCCGCGCCTTGAGCCGCGCGACCGCTGCGCGCGCCTCGCCCTCGTCATCGATCGCCACAAACGCCAGCCGTGCGGCCGCATCGTCCTCAGGCACCGGCACACCACCAGCACGCTCGACAAGTCGCCGCTTCGCGACCGCCGCCTCGCCATCGCCCAGGACGATCACAGGTTGCCCGGCCAGCTTGTGGAACAGCGGCAGCGCCTGCATCGTCAATCAAGCCCGCGGCTGGGCCAGCATGTCAGACCAGCCATTCGGGCACGCGTTCGGCCGCAAGGATCGTCGCCGGGTCGATCCGGTCGGCCACCACCGCCCACTTGTCACCATCGACCATCACTTCGGGCACCAGCGGCCGCGAATTGTAGGTGTTGGCCATCGTCGCGCCATAAGCGCCGGCGGTTCGAAACACCGCAAGGTCGCCCGGCGCCAGCGTATCGATCTCGCGGCCAATCGCAAAGGTATCCGAACTTTCGCAAATCGGCCCGACCACGTTCGCCACCTGCTGCGCCCCGCTCGGCACAACCGCGACGAAATCGTGCCAGGCATCGTACATGGCTGGTCGCGCCAGGTCGTTCATCGCCGCATCCACCACCACGAACGGCGCGGCTACCCCCGGCTTCACGCGGATCACCTGCGTCATCAACACGCCGGTGTTGCCGGTAATCACCCGGCCAGGTTCGAACATCAACGTCGCGTCCCAATCCGCGGTCACCCGCGCAACCATCGCCCCGTATGCCTCGGGGCTCGGAAACACGTCGCCGGCCTTGTACGGAACGCCTACCCCGCCACCCAGGTCCATGTGCGTGACCGTGCCCCCAGCGGCACGGATTTCGCGCATCAACCCACCGATCTTGGTGAACGCGGCTTCGAGTGGATCGAGGCTGGCCAACTGGCTGCCGATGTGAAGCGCCAGCCCGCGCAGCAAAAGGCCGTGCTGTTGCGCGAGCCGCGTATAGATCGCGGCCGCTCGATCGAACGGCACGCCGAACTTGTTCTCGGCCTTGCCGGTCGAGATCTTGCCGTGCGTGCCCGCATCGACGTCGGGATTGACGCGCAGTGTGCAGGTTGCTGTCATGCCCATATCGCGCGCGATGGCCGCGAGTTCGAGCCCTTCTTCCTCGCTTTCGAGGTTGAACTGGCCGCACCCGACTTCCAGCGCACGCCGCATTTCCGCCGCGGTCTTGCCCACGCCCGAGAACACCACGTCAGCCGCCGGCATCCCCGCCGCCAGCGCGCGCTCAAGTTCGCCTACCGACACCACATCGGCGCCGTAACCCTCGGCCGCCAGCACCTTGAGCACCGACAGGTTGGGGTTGGATTTGACCGCAAAAGCCAGGTGTCGCCGCGGCAGCGCCGCCAGCGCATCGCGAAACACGCGCGCGTGGCGGGTCAATGTGGCGCGCGAATAGACATAGACCGGCGTGCCCACCGCATCGGCGATCGCGGGCAGCGGCACATTTTCGGCATGGAGCACGCCGTCACAGAAATCGAAGTGGTCCACCAGATACTTTCCAATGAAATTTTGGGGATCAGCCCTGAGGCGGCAAGTCGAACGGATCGTCCTCGCGCTCCTGCGAGCGCGTGCGAAGTTCGACATTCCGTTGCGGCGCGGCCTGCGTCGAGCGTTGCAGCAGCGCATCGGGGCCGGGCTGGAAGCCGACGCCATAAGGCGCGGTGGGCAGGCTGTGGCCCTTGCGCGCCATCAGCTCGCGCGTGTTGCCGCAAGCCGCCAGCGCCAGTGTTCCAGCAGCGAGCACAACCAGGCGCAGCATCGGTTTCACGAGCCTTCTCCGTCCAGCCCCAGCACCACGCGTGCTTCGGCCACGCGCTTGCATACCTCGGCCGGCGCGGTTCCGCCATACGAGGTACGCGCTGCGACCGAGGATTCGACCGAAAGCGCGGCAAAGACGCGATCGTCGATCCGCGCATCGATCGCCTTCAGGTCCCCGAGCGGCAACTGGTCGAGCGCCACGCCCCGGCTTTCAGCCAGCTTCACCGCCGATCCGGTGATGTGGTGCGCCTCGCGGAACGGCACGTCGGCCTGCCGCACCAGCCAATCGGCAAGGTCGGTCGCGGTGGCGTAGCCGAGTTCGGCAGCGGCGCGCATCCGGGGGGTGCGGAACGTCGCTTCGGCTACCATCCCGGTCATTGCCGCGATCGATAACGCCAGCAGCGAGGCCGCCTCGAACACCGGCGACTTGTCGTCCTGCATGTCCTTCGAATAGGCCAGCGGCAGGCCCTTCATCGTGATCATCAATGCGGTCAGGCAGCCGATGACCCGGCCCGAATGCCCGCGTACCAGCTCGGCGGCATCGGGGTTTTTCTTCTGCGGCATGATCGAACTGCCGGTGGAAAGGCTATCGGGCAGCGTCACGAAACCGAACGGCTGACTGGCCCAGATGATCATTTCCTCGGCTAGCCGCGAAAGATGCAGCGAGCATTGCGCGGCAGCCTGGAGGTAATCGAGCGCGAAATCGCGGTCGGACACCGAATCGAGGCTGTTGGCGGTCGGCCCGTCGAAACCGAGCGCCTGCGCGGTCATCGCGCGGTCGATCGGAAAGCCCGTGCCCGCCAATGCAGCAGCGCCCAGCGGGCACTTGTTCATCCGCGCGCGCGCATCGGCAAAGCGCGAGCGATCGCGCGCCGCCATCTCGTAATAGGCCATCAGGTGATGGCCGAGCGTGACCGGTTGCGCGGTCTGCAAATGGGTGAAGCCGGGCATGATGCTGCCGGCGTGCTCGCCGGCGCGCGTTACCAGCGCCACTTGCAGCGCGTGAAGACCCGCATCAGCCTGCTCGCACGCTTCGCGCACCCACAGCCGGAAATCGGTCGCCACCTGGTCATTGCGGCTGCGCGCGGTGTGGAGCCGGCCTGCCACCGGCCCGATCAGTTCGGCCAGCCGGCTTTCGGTAGTCATGTGGATGTCTTCGAGATCGAAATCGACCGGCACGCCGTTGGCTTCGTATTCGGCTGCTACCTGGTCCAGACCGACGGAAATCGTTGCAGCATCTTCCGCCGCAACGATCCCTCGCGCGCCCAGCATCGCGACATGCGCCTTTGACGCGGCCACGTCCTGCCGCCACAATGCCTTGTCGAACGGAATCGACGCGTTTATCTCGCGCATGATCGCCGAGGGGCCCGCAGCGAAGCGTCCGCCCCACATCTGGTTCGAACCCCCGCTTTCGGAGTGCATCTTGCCCAAACTGTCGTCGCGCTCCGTCAAAGCCCTGGTCCTCATTGCGCCGCTGCTCGCGCTCGCCGCGTGCGATAGGCAAAGCCCCCAGCCTGCGCAAGGTGAAGCCAGCGCTGCGGCCAGCGGCGAAGTGGCGGCCACAGGCGGGGAAGTGCAACCCGGCGGGTTCAACGGCCGGCTCGATATCGCCAGCCGCGGCACACCGCTGCCCGATTTCACCATCACCGATACCGCGGGCAAAAAGCTCAACCTCGCCAGCCTCAAGGGCAAGCCGGTGCTGATCAACTTGTGGGCAACCTGGTGCGGGCCCTGCGTGCTTGAAATGCCGATGCTCGACAAGATGGCGGGAGACGGCGAGAAGGGCTTGCGCGTTGTTACCGTCAGCCAGGACATGCAGGGCGCCGCCAAAGTCGCGCCGTTCTTCGCCGAGAAGAAATTTGTGCATCTCGAACCGTGGATCGACCCGAAAAACGATCTCGGCTTCAAATACAACACCGGTGAATTGCCCACATCGGTGCTCTACGATGCAGCCGGCAAGGAAGTCTGGCGCATGATCGGCGCGCACGACTGGTCCAACCCCCGCACCGACGCGCTGCTGGCCGACGTATTGGGCAAGTAAATCCTCAATCAACGCAGCCCATTTTCGCCGAGTTGCAGCGGTTCAGGTGTCCACCCCTTCGTGCGATCGCTCGATTGCACGCTTGTACGCATCGCGGCCCGTGGTGCGGGCGAGGTAGGCCTGTTCGGCGTCACCGAGGGTAATCCCGCAATTCCGTTGGCCCAAATTCAGCGCGTAAGACACCGATATGTCGGCCGCCGTGAAAGCTTCGCCCGCAAGGTATGACGAACTCGCCAGCCTCTGGCTGACCAGCTTCAGCCGTTTCTGGAACGATTGAAGGCACCAGGTTGCGCCCCAGTTCTCCCGCTCGGCCTGGGGCGCGATGAAGCGACTGACGATGACGGGCATCATCAGGGTCGCAAGCCCGGCTTCGCCCAGGTGCAGAAACTGCTGGTAAGCGGCGAAGCCCGGATCGTGCGGAGCAGGCGCCAGCGGAGTCGGCCCGTAACGGGCCATCAGGTACTCCATGATCGCGATCGATTCGACCATGACGACGTCGCCGTCCTGAATCGCCGGTATGTAGTCGGCGGGGTTGACCGCCAGGAACTCCGGGTTCTGCTCGGCGGCCAGCATGTCGACCTGCCGCACGCGGTAGGGCAGGTTCATCTCCTCCAACACCCAGACGACCCGGATCGATCGCGAAGTCTGTCCACCCCAGACGGTAATCATGCGCCTGCCCGTTCCCCAAGTGACCGAGGATCAGCCACCCCTACAACCCATCCAGCCCCTTGCTTACCAGCACGTTCACCGAGACGCGGCGGTTTTGGGCCTTGCCTTCGGGGGTGTCGTTGCTGGCCAGCGGATCGGCCTTGGCCATGCCGGTGGGGGTGAGCATGCGGTAGGGTTTCCAGTGGCAGGCCTGCTGGAGGAAGTTGATCACGCTGCCGGCGCGCTTTTCGCTGAGGGTCTGGTTGTAGTCGTCGCTGCCGACCGAATCGGTGTAGCCGACCACCAGCATCAGCGCGTTGCTGGTGGCATCGGCGGTGGATGCGGTGGTGCACAGATCGGCCTTTGCCTTCAGCGACAGCGCCCACTTGCCGGTGTCGAAGTAGACGTTGGTGGTGCTCTTGATGTTGTACTTGTCGATATCGCCCATGCGGCCGCGCAGCGCCTCGGTGGCGGCGGACTGTTCGTCGAAGCGCTGGTTGGTGCCGTTGTGGATCATGTTGGCGGTTTTCAGGTCGCCGTTGCGGAAGGTGATCTGGTTGGCGATGAGGCCGGCGTCCGAATTGAGCGTCTTGATCGTCACGGGCAGCCCGTTGAGCAGCGCGGTCCTGTCGAACTTGCCGCCGCTCGAGAACAGGCCTCCGCCTGACCTCACCCGCGTGGCATCGGTGACGGTGATGATCGCCGGATTGCCGTCGGCGCCGGTTACCTTGATGCGGTTGCCGTTGCGCGCCGAGATGACTCCCTTGATTTCGGGCCCGGGGCCGGTGGTGACGGGCGGCGCTTCGACCGGGCGTTCACCATTGACGATGATGTTGGGATCGCGCGGATCGGCGGATTGTTGTGATGGCTGTTCTTGCGCCTGGTCTTGCGCAAGCGCGCTGTTGACCGGCACAGCCAGCATGGCAAGCAGGGCAAAAGCCCCCGGACCCTTGGAAATAACACCCATTGCGCGACTCCTTGTTTCAACCCCGCAGGCGGCCTGTTCGCCCGATCCTTTCTGGCGCATTAACAATCGATGCAAGTGCCTTGTTTCGGCGGTTGGTGCGGGCCGATCTTGCGACAGGGCGATGCAGCAGCCGTCCTATTTAGCCCCGCTGTTCGGCTGATCGTTGGCCAGGGTGGCCGTTCCCGGCAGTTCATCCTTCATCGCCAGCGCCACACGTTCGGCGGCTTCCATCACGCGCAGCACGTTGCCCCCGGCCAGTTTGGAAACCTGCTCATCGGTCCAGCCGCGGCGCATCAGTTCGGCCAGCAGCGCGGGGAATTTGCTGACGTCCTCCAGGCCTTCGGGGTTGGGGGTGCCCATGCCGTCGAAGTCCGATCCGATGCCGACATGGTCGATACCCGCGACCTTCACGATATGCTCGACATGGTCGGCCACGTCACGGATCGTTACCACCGGTGCGGGGTGGGCTTTGTCCCATTCGGCCAGTGCCGCGGCGGCGCGATCGGGCTGGCCGATGTAAAGCCCGCCGAACGGGGGCGTGCCGGCACGGGCCTTTTCGGCCGAGCGATCGGCGTCCCAGCGGCGGAAGGCGTCGGACAAGTAGGGCCGCGCGAACACCACCATGACCACGCCGCCGTTGGCCTTCACTTGCGCCAGCACCGCATCGGACACGTCGCGCGGATGATCGTCGAGCGCGCGGGCGCCCGAGTGCGAGAAGATCACCGGCGCGCACGAGGCCCGCAGCGCATCGAGCATCGTCGCTTCGTTGACATGGCTGATGTCGACCAGCATCCCCAGGCGGTTGAGTTCATGGACCACGGCCTTACCGAACGCGGTCATCCCGCCGTGAGTGGGGACGTCGGTGGCCGAATCCGCCCATTCGATCGTGCGGCTATGCGTCAGCGTGAGGTAGCCGGCGCCGAGTTCGTGATATGCGCGCAGCACCGACAAGCTGGCATCGATCTGCCCGCCGCCTTCGATGCCGATCATCGAGGCGATCCGGCCCGATTTGTGGATGCGGCGCACGTCGGCGGCGGTGCGCGCCATTGCGAACGTGTCTGTGTATCGTGCGGCGAAGGACTTGATCAGGTCGATTTGTTCGAGCGTTTGCTTGACCTGCTCAAGCCCGGGCAGATCGGCAGCCACCCAGGCTGACCAGAACTGCCCGCCGACATGGCCTTTGCGAAGGCGCGCGATATCGGTGTCGTAGGGCTTTGCAGCTTTTTCCAGCCCCTGGCGAAGATCGATCGTCCAGCGCGCATCACCCTCGCGGCCGCGCAGCGATTCGGCCCAATCGTTGTGTCCGTCGATCAGCGGGGTGGCCTTGAGCACCTTGTCGACGCGGGCCGAGTAGGCGGATTCGTCGGCATGCGCCGCTGCGACCAACAGGGCGGCAAGCGGAAGCAGCAGCAGTTTCATCGGTCGGTCTCCGGGTTGAGGCCCGAACCTTATACGGTGAAGCTTTCCCCGCAACCGCAACTGCCCTTGGCGTTGGGATTGGCGAACACGAAGCCGGCGGTGAAATCGTCTTCCTGCCAGTCCATCGTGCTGCCGACGAGGTAAAGTACGCTGCCACCATCGATGAAGAACGTGCCGCCGGGCGTTTCGATGCGTTCATCGAAGGGCACGGCTTCGGTCACGTAATCGACCGAATAGGCCAGGCCCGAACAGCCGCGCCGGGGGGTGGAGAGCTTGACCCCGATCGCGCCATCCGGGGCTGAAGCCATCAACTTGGTGACGCGCGCCTCGGCCGCGGGGGTGAGCAGGACGGCGGCGGGGCGTTGGCGGATCTTGGTGGGGGCGTTCATCACAGCATTCCCAGTTCGAGCTTGGCGTCGTCGGACATTTTCGCTGGGTCCCACGGCGGGTCCCAGACGAGGTTCACTTCGGCTTCGCGCACGCCGGGCACGGTGGCGACGCGCATTTCGACTTCGGTGGGCATCGATTCGGCGACGGGGCAGTTCGGCGTGGTCAGCGTCATCGTCACCGCGGCGTGGCCGTCGGCCGATACGTCGACCCCGTAGATCAGGCCCAGGTCGTAGATATTGACCGGAATTTCAGGATCGTAGATTTCGCGCAAGGCGGTGACGATGGCCTCGTAAGTCGCACCGCCGGGTTCGCCCGACGGGGCATCGGCGGGCTTTTCGGCGAGGAAGCCGTCGAGGTAATCGCGCTTGCGCTCGAGCTTTTGCGCCGCGCTCTCGGGCGTGGCAAGCTGCGTCACCAGCGGTGTCGGTACCTCGACCGCATCTTCCACTTTCGCGCGCGGCGGGGTGGGCACCTCGGTCACTTCCTCGACCTGAAAGTTGCGTGGTTCCGTGTTCATCCGAAGATCCTCATCGTGCGGTCGATCCCGCGCAGCAACGCGGCTATGTCACTCTCGTCGTTGTAAATTCCGAAGCTGGCGCGCGCTGTGGCGGGTAGCCCCAAGTACTCCATCAGCGGCTGCGCACAGTGGTGCCCAGCGCGGATCGCCACGCCTTCTTCGTCCAATATGGTGCCGAGGTCGTGCGGATGCACCCCGTCGAGTGCAAAACTGACGATCCCTGCGCTGTCTTCGGGGCCGTAGAGGCGCAAGCTGTTGATCTTGCCCAGTTCGTCGCGCAATTGGCGAACCAGCGCGACTTCGTGGGTGTGGATTTTCGCGACGCCGATCGCTTCGACATAGTCGATCGCGGCGGCCAGCCCGATCGCCTCGATGATCGCTGGCGTACCGGCTTCGAAGCGCTGCGGCGGGGGGGCGTAAGTGGTGCCAGCAAAGCTGACCTTGTCGATCATCGCGCCGCCGCCCTGCCACGGCGGCATCGCGTCGAGCAGCTCGGCCTTGGCCCACAACGCGCCGATGCCGGTTGGGCCGTAAAGTTTGTGCGCCGAAAAAACGTAAAAATCACAGTCCATTGCTGCCACATCAACGGGCAGGCGGGGCACCGCCTGGCAGCCGTCGAGCAGGATCTTCGCGCCCACGCCATGTGCCAAGGCCACTGCGCGCGGCACGTCGAGCACCGATCCGAGAACGTTCGAAACGTGCGCGAACGCGACCAGCTTGTGCGCCGGGGTCAGCATCGCTTCGGCTGCGTCGAGATCGATCCGGCCGTCCTCGGTCAGCGGGCAAACGTCGATTGCAACGCCCCTGCTCACGCAGTGCAACTGCCATGGAACGATATTGGAATGGTGTTCGAGCGTGGACAGCAAGATGCGATCGCCCGCCTTGAGCTGGGTCACGCCCCAGGTCGCCGCGACGAGGTTGATCGCCTCGGTCGCGCCGCGGGTGAACACGACTTCGCTCTCGGCGCCGCCGATGAAGCCGGCAACCTTGCGCCGCGCGGCTTCGTAGGCGAGCGTCATTTCGGCTGAGCGGGCATAGACCCCGCGATGCACGGTGGCGTAGTCGCGGCCCATCGCGTTGACGGTCGCCTCGATCACTGCCTGCGGTTTCTGCGCAGTCGCGGCGGTGTCGAGATAGTGCCAGCGGCGGCCGTCCGCCTGGACCAGGCCGGGCCATTCGAGTTCGCGGATGATCACCGGAGCGTTCACAGCAAAGCCTCCAATGCGGCCAGTGCCGCTTCGTTGAGCGCGTCCTCGTCCGCCGCGCCCACAAAGGCCTCGGCCACGAACGCCTGCAACATCAGCGCCTTGGCTTGCGCCGGCGGCAGCCCGCGTGAGGCCAGATAGAACAGCCCGTTGGCGTCCAGTTCACCCACCGCGCAGCCGTGCGCGCACTTCACGTCATCGGCGTAGATTTCCAGCTCGGGCTTGGCGTTGGCGGTCGCGGTGCGATCGAGCAGCATGGCGCGCACCGACTGGCCCGCATCGGTGCCATCGGCCCCGCGCCTGACCGCGACTTTGCCCAGATATGTGCCTGTCGCGCGGCCGCCCAGCACCGAGCGCACGACCTGGCGGCTGACGGCGTCGGGCGCGGCGTGGGTGACTTCGGTGATCAGTTCGAGCGTCTGCTCGCCGCCGCCCAATTGCGCGGCGCCGAGGTGGAAGTTTGCGGCCTCGCCCAGCGTGACCGTTACCGCGATACGACCATAAGCAGTGCCGGCGTTGAGCACGCGCATGTCGAACGTCGCGCACGAATCGAGCGAGATCGCGATGTGCCGCGCGGTGGGCTGGTTGCCGTTGACGATAACCGTCAGGGCGCCGCTCTTGCCCGCAGCTACGTGGATGCTCTCGACCGCGATCGGCCACAGCGGGGCCAGTGCCTTCAGGTCGGCGTAGCGATAGGCCTCGTCGCGGCGAGTGGGCAACGCGGTCATCGCCCCGCGTCCTTCGATGCCGCGGGAGCGGGTGCAACCATGGCGGGCGGCTTGCGCGTTCCGGCCACGATCTCGATCGCCAGGGCACGGTTGCGCGCGATGCACGCCTTGCCGGCGTTGAGCAGCCCGGCGACCTGCGCCTTCTTCTCGTCGTCAGTGCCCGCGCCTTCCTCGATGGCGGCGACTTTGGGCACTTGCGGCGCGTAGCAGACCTGGATCGCGCGACAGCCGATCGTGTCGATCCGGGCGTCGCCGCTCGATTTCGCGGTCTTGCACGCAACGCCGGCCGGCTCGATCCGCCATTCGCCGCGCCAGATTTGCATCTTGGCCTTCAGCGCCAGTTCGCGGCGCTTGGCGGCGGGCGGAACCACATGCACGGCGGGCTTGTGCGCCGCGACGGCCATTGCGAGGAGCAGCAGCGCGCTCATGCCGCGACTGCCTCATACCCATGCTCTTCGAGTTCGAGCGCCAGTTCGGGCCCGCCCGACTTCACGATCCGTCCGCCCGCCAGCACGTGGACGAAATCGGGCTTCACGTAGTCGAGCAACCGCTGGTAATGCGTGATCAGCAGCACCGCCTTGTCGGGCTTGCGCATGATCGCGTTGATGCCCTCGCCGCAAATGCGCAGCGCGTCGATATCCAGCCCGCTGTCGGTTTCGTCGAGCACCGCGAATTGCGGATCGAGGATGCCCATCTGCACCATTTCCGCGCGCTTCTTCTCGCCGCCCGAAAAGCCCACGTTCACCGGGCGCTTGAGCATGTCCATGTCGAGCTTGAGCAATGCCGCCTGCTCGCGCGCCAGCTTGAGGAACGCCGCGCCCGACAGCAGCTCCTCGCCGCGCTGCTTGCGCTGCGCGTTGAGGCTTTCGCGCAGGAACTGCACGAACGACACGCCGGGGATCTCGACCGGGTACTGGAAACCCAGGAACATGCCGGCAGCGGCGCGTTCGTGCGGCGCGAGGGCGAGGAGGTCCAGCGATCCACCGTTCGTGTCGAGCGAAGTCGAGACACCTGCGCGCGGCGTCTCGACTTCGCTCGATGCGAACGGACGTGGGGTGAAGTTCACGCTGCCCCCCGTCACCGCATACCCCGGCCGGCCACCGAGCACATAGCCCAGCGTCGACTTGCCCGCGCCGTTGGGCCCCATGATCGCATGGATCTCACCCGCGTTGACGGTGAGCGAAAGGCCCTTGAGGATCGGCTTGTCCGCGACGGCGGCGGAGAGATTATCGATTTGGAGCATGATTACCTGATCTGTCGATTTTGAAGTTATGGCTCGTCTCTTCGACAGGCGCGCCATTGGTCATGAGACCCGGTGCCGGCTCCACCGGAAGAATGCGGGGCATGTCGAGTTCCGCTCCAACCAGAATGCTCCGACCACCGGATTGATTGCCCCACATTCGCGAGCGTGCGCGGTGACGTTTAGCCAGCCAAATCATAAGCAGCGGGAAGCCAACACAGGTCGTAAGAAGAACGAACGCCGAGATCATCGGGCACCGCCAATTGGCAGGTTCTCTGCCTCGTCACCCTGAACTTGTTTCAGGGTCCATCCCTCCCGGCAGACCATCGCTCTCGACGGCGCGATGGATGCTGAAACGAGTTCAGCATGACGGGTTGGGCGGGTG
>NZ_JANXWG010000145.1 GCF_025351285.1 Novosphingobium sp. | reverse complement strand
GGCCGATTTGTGGAACGCGCACGAAACGAGCGAAGTCATCGGGGTGCCGTGGCGTTTGCTGCGGCTCGTGGCCAATTCCGGGCTGGTTCTGATCGCCGCGCTGTTCGCCCTGCAGGCGCTGCGAGGCCGGCGATGATCACTCCGACGCCCGCCACCGGCCTGGTCGGCCTGCTCGTTTTGTTCGTCATGCTGGTATCGGGCGTGCCGATCGGCGCGGCGCTCGGCCTGGTCGGGCTGGTCGGACTGATGGTCACGATCGGGTTCGAGCCTGCGCTGATCAAGGGCGGGGTTCTCGTGATCGACACGCTGACGCGCTATGAGCTGGGCACGCTGCCGCTGTTCATGCTGATGGCGCAATTGTTCTTCGCGGCCGATGCCAGCCGCGATCTGTTCGATGCCGCGGCCAAGCTCGTCGGTCACCGCCGTGGTGGTCTCGCTTATGCCGGGATAGCGGGTTGCGCGGGCTTCGGCGCGATCAACGGGTCGAGCCTGGCGACGGCAGCCACGATTGGCATGGTCGCGCTGCCCGAGATGCGCAGCCGCGGCTATTCGGATGCGCTTGCCACGGGCACGGTCGCGGCGGGCGGAACGCTGGGGCAGATGCTGCCGCCGTCGGGCGCGCTGATCGTGTTCGGGATCATCGCCGAGCAGTCTATCGGCAAGCTGTTCACCGCCACGCTGATCCCCGGCATCTCGCAAATGCTGTTCTACTGCGCGGTGGTGTTCGTGCTGACCCGGCTGCAGCCGGGCATCGCCCCGCCGACCGAGCGCGCCGATTGGCCCACGCGCGGCCGCGCGTTGCTGCGGATCTGGGACATGCTCGCGCTGATTTCATTGGTGCTGGGCGGTATCGCCTTCGGCTGGTTCAGCCCAGCGGAAGCCTCATCGGTCGGAACCGCAGGCGCGCTTGCGATCGCCGCGCTGCGGCGGCGGCTGTCGGTGCCGATGCTCGAACGCGCCTTTGCCGAGACCCTGCGCACCAGCGGGTTGATATTCCTCGTCATTGTCGGCGCGCTGGTGTTCTCGGTCTTCGTCAGCGTCACGGGGCTGGCGGCTGCGGTCGGCCAGATCGTTACCGGGTTCGGGTTCGGCACGGTGGGCACGCTGATCGTGATGGCGGTACTGCTGCTGCTGCTGGGTTCGGTGCTCGACGGCCTGGCGCTGATGTTGCTGACCACGCCGATCCTGCTGCCGATCGTGGTGCACATGGGGCTGTCGCCGATCTGGTTCGGGATCTTCATCGTGCGCGCCATGGAGATCGGCTTCGTCCACCCGCCGCTCGGCATGAATCTCTACGTGATCCAGGGCGTTGCGCCCGACATACCGATCATGCGCATCTTCAAGGGCGTCGTGCCCTTCCTGATGAGCGATCTCGTGCACCTGCTTCTCATCATCCTGTTCCCGGCGATGGCCTTGTGGCTGCCGGGCGTGCTCGGACAGTAGCCCCATGACTTTTGCCTCATTCGCCTCGGTCGGTCCCTTGCTGCCCCACGATCTGTTCGCCGCGAGCGGACGCTATGCCGGCTCGCTTTGCTGGACCCTCGGCCGGCCGATGCCGTTTGCGGCGCAGTGGATGGAAAATCGCTTCGCGCCGTGGGCGGCCTCCATCCTCGAAGACTGGGCGGCGGGCGCGTTCGACGCGCACGAGGCAGTGGTGTTCGCACGCGCCGACGACAACGCGCAGCGGCTCTACTACTATGTGTGCGAATTGCGCCGGCGCGGGGTGATCGCCGGCGGTCCCGAGCCACTGGTGTTCGATAGCGCGCAAGGCCCGCGCGCCAGCAGCCTTGCGCGCACAACGCAGGCGGTGCGCGGGTTGGCCGAGCGGCTGGGCGTAGACGATGCGGCGCTCGAAGCGGGTATCGTTGCAACGAACAGCGCTCGACCCATGCTGGCCGCTCAACCGGCGACAAGTCCGACCTGCCTGTTGATCGGCACACCGCCGCCCGATCGCGCGCTCCATGACGCGATCGAACGTCAGGGCTGGCACGCCGACGGAGCTGCGCTGGCAGATACCTGGCGCGATCCCGGCGCGGCGGTGGACGAGTCGACCGGCGATCCCGGCGGCGCAATCGCACGCCAGATCCACACCAGCGTAATTGGCAATCGGGCGTTCGCCGATCGCGCCGCCGCGCTTCGCGCCCGCCTGACAGCGACCGGGGCCAAGGCCGCCGTCCTGTGGTACTCCGAGGACGAGGAAGCCGAAGTCTGGCATCTTCCCGACTTGCGGCGCGTGCTCGATGCGGCCGGCGTACCCGCGCTGGCATTGACGCGGCGCCTGTGGGGCCCTGATCCCGACGCGGCCGACCGGATCGGCACATTCCTGAAGGAGATCGGCACATGATGCCGCTTGCAGGCCATCGTGTTGCCACGCTCGGTGCGATGGCGGATCGTCCGCTGGCCCGGTTCCTGGCATCGCTCGGCGCCGAGATCGGCGGGCCGGTCGAGGGCGCCTCGTTCGTGATCGACGATCTCGGGCTCGAAGCGCTTGCTGGCGCGGTGATTCCCGAAAGCGCGGTCCACGTTTCGGTCACACCGTTTGGATCTGGCGGTCCGCGCTCACAATGGCGCGGCGGCGAACTTGTCGCATCGGCGATGGGCGGGGCCTTGCGCGTAACCGGAGAGCCCGGGCTGCCCCCGGTCAAGGAAGCGCTCGACGCCTGCATCTTCCACGCCGACATGGTTGCAGGCACCGGAGCGATGGCCGCACACTATTCGCGCGGGACCAGCGGCATCGGCCAGCACGTCGACGTATCGATCCAGCAGGTCGCGTTCAGCCGCAACGTCAACGGCGTGCTGGTGTGGCAGTTCGACCGGCGCAAGCTGGGCCGCGTCGGCGGTGCGCTGGCATATGGCCGCGCGACGGTGCGCGCGATCTGGCGCCTCGCCGATGGCTGGTGCTTCCACTCGCTGATGACGGGCCGGCTGGGCGCTCCCGCCAACCAGGGGCTATCCGACTGGATCGACGCGGTCGGCATGGACAATCCCACGAAGGGCACTGACTGGCTGGCCTACAACCGCTCGACCTTGCCCGCCGAGACCCGCGCTTTGTGGGAGGCCGCGATTGCCGCATTCTTCGCCACGCGCACCAAAGCCGAAATCGCCAGCGAAGGCCACCGGCGCGGCATCAACGCCTGCGTGGTCAACGAACCGGCCGACGTGCTGGCCGATCCGCATCTGGCGGCGCGGGGGTTCTTTGCGACGGTCGATGGGCTGCCCGAACGGTTCGCCGCGATCCGCGAGGGCACGGCGAGCGCACTCCCAGCCGCGCGCACCGGCGACCGATCAGGCCCGCTCTCAGGCGTGCGCGTGCTCGATTTCGCGTGGGCGCTGGTCGGTTCGATCACCACCAAGACGCTCGGCGATCTTGGCGCCGAGGTGATCAAGGTGGAGACGCGCACCCGACCCGACTTGTCGCGGATGGACGTGCAGGTCAGCGCCTCGCAGGCCGGCAACCTGGATGACAAGCCATGGTTCGCGCACCTCAATTCGTCGAAGCGCAGCTTGTCGCTCGATATGAAGGCAACAGGCAGCCGCGAGGTGCTCGATCCGCTGATCGACTGGGCCGACGTGGTGGTCGAGAATTTCTCGCCGGGCACAATGAAGAAACTCGGGCTCGATTACCCGCAGCTAGCCGCCCGCAATCCGGGCGTAATCATGATCTCGGGCAGCGTGTTCGGGCAGACCGGGCCGATGGCGCAGGAATGGGGCGTCGACGGCACCGGCGGCGCGCTCTCGGGCCGCACCTACCTCACCGGCTGGCCCGACCGTGATCCGGTCATCCCCGGCGCAGTGCCCTATGGCGATGTGATCGTGCCATACGTGATGGCCGCGTGCACTGCCGCCGCGCTCCAGCGCCGGCGCGAGACCGGGCGCGGGTGCCACGTCGATGCCGCGATGTACGAGATCTGCGTCCAGCAGATGCGCGATGCGCTCGCTGCGGCGAAGCGCGGTGAACGGCCGCAGCGCACTGGCAATGCCGATGCGAATGTGTTGTTCCAGGACGTGTTTCCGGCCGCCGGCGACGATCGCTGGGTCGCGATTAGCCTGTTTTCCGACGGCGACCGTGATCGGCTGGAGGCAATCACCGGCCCCGACATCGCCGCCTGGACCGTCGCGCGCAAGGACCACGCAATCATGGCCGAACTGCAAGCCGCCGGCATCGCCTGCGGGGTGCTGCAGGACGCACAGGACTTGCTCGAACACGATCCGCAACTCGTGGCGCGCGGTGCGCTGGTCACGCTCGACCACGCCGTGCTCGGGCCGTTCGGCCACATCGCGACCCCGATCCGGTTTTCGCGCGATCTGCTGGCACCGTTCCGCCCGCCGGGCATGGGTGAGCATGCCCATTGGGTGGCGAAGCACCGTTCCGGCTTGTCGGACAACCGCATCGCCGAGCTTGAAGCGCAGGGAGTTTTCAAATGAGCACCGAAACCGGCCCCAAAGAAACTGGCCAGCGCAGCCGCAAGATGCTGGCGTCCACTGCCGCGGCCAACGCTTATCAGAAGCAGTTCGGCCTGGACCTGAAACGTCGCGTCGTCGACGATGGCGAACCGTTCGCGATCGTCCAGGCCGATACGCCTCACGAGCTGTTCCACGCGATGGACGTGCCGATCATCACCAATCAGTGGTGGTCTGCCTACATCTCCGCAAAGCAGCTTTCGGGCCGCTATTTCGAGGTGATGGCGGCGCACGGCTATCCCGAGAACGCTTGCAAGTACTGCTCGCTGGGCCTTGCCTGCACACTGGCCAACGATCCGGCCTCGGCTCCGTGGGGCGGGCTGCCCAAGCCGGCGGTGCTGGTCGCGCGGATGACATGCGATTGCATCCAGCACGTGTTCGGCCAGTGGGCCGAAGCGCTGGGCACCGAGTTCTTTCCGATGGAAGCACCCGCGTGGGAGCACAAGGACCCGCGCTGGTTCGCCCATTCGCGCGACCAGTGGCAGGACGTGTACGATGTCGACCGGATTGCGCTGATGGTAGCTGAAATGCGCGACCTGATCGCGCTGCTGGAAAAACGCACCGGCAAGCGCTTCGACGAGGCGAAATTCCAGCACCTGATGGAGCAGATCAACGTTCAGGAAGGCCATATCTGGCAAGCGGCGCAAGCGATCGGCACCGCGCGGCCTTGTCCGGTCTCGATCGCCGAGCAGATGCCCAACACGATGATCCCGCAATGGCATCGCGGTTCGGACTGGGCGGTGGCGCACGCCAAGCGCTTCCGCGACGAGGTGTTCGAACGGATCGATGCCGGGCTCGGCGCCTCGACCAACGAGAAAATCCGGCTGATGTGGATCGGCGCCGGGGTGTGGCACGATCCCGGGTTCTACCAGGCGCTGGAGGAAACGCTAGGCGCGGTGTTCGTGTGGTCCATGTACATGCCCTTCGCCGGGCCGCAGTATATCCGCGACTTGCAGGGGCGGCCGATGGAAGCGCTCGCCAGCCGCATCTGCGGGATGAACGAAGTGCTCCACCTGCCGCCCTGGATGAACGGCTGGATGGTGAGCGAGGCCGAGCGTTGCGGAATCGACGCTGCGGTGATGTTGATGCCGCCCGATAACCGGCTGTCGCAATCGGGCAACAAGATCACCGCGCGCAGCCTGGAGGATGCCGGCGTGCCGGTGCTGGTGATCGATGCCGACATGGTCGACGCCAAGACCTGGGACCACGACACGATGGTGGCGATGGTGCGCAATTTCCTGAGCGAGCGCGGGCTGGCGTGACTGTGTTGCGCGCCCTTTGCATGCTGGTTGCAGTGGCGTTGCTGGCCGCTTGCGCCCGCGCATTGCCGCCGGGCGTGACCGAACTGACATACGCCTCGCCTTACGCGCCGACGCATCCGTTCAGCAAAGCGGACATCGCGTGGATCAAGTTCGTCGAGCAACGCTCGGCCGGCCGGTTGCGGGTTCGCCCCAATTGGTCGGGCGCGTTGCTTTCGGCCGATATGTCGATGGAAGAGCTGCGCCATGGCGTTGCCGATATCGGGCTGGTCACGCCGATCTACGTGCGCGGCGGCACGCAGTTGATCCGCGTGCAATCGGGCTTCTATTCGGGTGCGACGACGATTCCCTCGCAAGTCGCGCTGTACCGCTGCATCGAGGCGGCGAGCCCGCGACTGGCGCAGGAAATGCATGGCCTCAAGGTGCTGGCAGTGCAGGGCGGATCGCTCCCGGGCGTTGTCACGCGCACGCGCCCCGTACGCAGCCTTGCCGATCTGCGCGGGCTTCGGCTGCGCGCGCCCACCGAATTGCTCGGCGTGTTGCGTGAACTGGGCGTGGACCCGGTCGACATGCCGATGGGCGAAGTCTATTCGGCGATGAGCAAGGGCATGATCGATGGCGTGGTTGCCCCTGCCGATACCTTCCGGTCACTCCATTTCGCTGAAATCGCCGGGCATTTCAACACACTGGAGGTGCCCCGAGGCGCGTATCCGGCACGGGCCATGAGCTTGATCCGGTGGAACGCACTGAGCGTGGCCGACCGGCAAGTTCTCACCGAGTCCGGACCCGTGTGGGAAGCTGCGCTGGCGCTGGAAATCAAGGGTGCGTGGCAGAAGGGCTATGATGAAGCGCTCAGGCATCACATCGCGATCCTGCCGATGCCCGCCGCCGACCAGGCGCGGTTCGATGCGCTCTATCTCCACAATGCCGAAATCAACGCGCGCGCGCTCGGCCGGCTGGGCATCGACGGCCTTGGCGCGTTGCAGGCTGCGCGCGGTGCGGTCAAGGCGCGTGACCGCATTACTTGCCAGGGACCACCGTCATGACCAGGTCGATCATCGTTGCCGCCTTGCTGGCAGGCGCGGCGCCCACCTTAGCCGCGGGACCGCTGCCGCCGACTGGTCCCGCACCCGACCCCAATGCGCCTTCGAGTGTGCTTGGCCCGGTCCTGCCACCGGTCCTGCCACCGGGCGTGATCGGTGCCCCCGCGGGTACCGGGCGCTGGCCGGCGGTGGCCGAAGCGCGCGCCGATGCGAAGGGTTACACGGTCTATCACCCCGCGCGCATGCCGGCGGAGCGGCTGCCGCTGGTGCTGTGGGGCAACGGCGGGTGCAAGGATAACGGCTTGTCCGCCAGCCACTTCCTGCGCGAAGTTGCAAGCCACGGCTATTTTGTCGTGGCCAATGGTGCCCCGCGCGCTGAACGGCCGGTGCTGGCGGCGCTACCCGCCGGCGGCGGGCGCCAACCGGGCGCGCTCTCCATCACGGTGGCCGACGAAACCACGGTTGCCCATCTGCTCGCGGCGATCGACTGGGCAAGGGCAGCAGACCGCGCCGGACCATTCGCGGGGCGGATCGACACCGGCCGGATCGCGGTGATGGGCCATTCATGCGGCGGGTTGCAGACGATCGCCGCAGCCGCCGATCCGCGCATATCGACCGCGGTGGTCTATGACAGCGGCATTTACAACGTGCCCCACGAGGTGCCGGGCCGGATGCATCTCGACAAATCGGACCTCAAGCGGCTGCACACGCCCATAGCCTACGTGCTCGGCGGGCAAGCCGATATTGCTTATGCCAACGGTGACGATGACGTGCGGCGGATCGACACCGTGCCGGTGTTCTATGCCAATCTGCCCGTTGGTCATGGTGGCACGTTCCAACTGGCCGATGGTGGCGATTGGGCGAAGCTGGGCGTGGCCTGGCTCGATTGGCAGCTCAAGCACGTGGCCATCGCAGGCCACCAATTCACGGACCAGGACTGTATTCTGTGCCGCGATCCGCGTTGGACGATCGTTCGCAAGCAATTTCCGGGGAGCCCATGACCCAACCACTTGCCGGCATTCGCGTCGCCGATTTCAGCCATGTCATGGCGGGGCCCTTCGCCTCGCACCTGCTGCGGCTGATGGGCGCGGAAGTGATCAAGATCGAGCCGAAAACCGGCGACAATTTTCGCAACTACGGCGGAGATCGGCGGTACGATGGAATGGCTCCGGCGTTCATTGCGGCCAACGCCGGCAAGAAGTCGATCGCGCTCGATCTGAAGGACCCGGCCGACCTTGATGTGGCGCGGGCGATCGTGGAGCGATCCGACGTCTTGCTTGAAAACTTCCGGCCCGGCGTGATCGCACGCCTGGGCCTGGGTTATGACGCGGCCAGAGCGCTCAATCCGGAAATCGTGTTCTGCTCGGTATCGGGCTACGGCCAAGTAGGGCCACAGCGTGACTGGCCGGCGATCGACAACATCGTCCAGGCCACCAGCGGCATGATGATGTTGAGCGGGGCAGAGGGTGATGCACCGGTGCGGATCGGGTTCCCGATCGTCGACACACTGACTGGACAGACGGCCGCGCTCGCCATCGTTTCGGCATTGCTGCGCCGCGCTAACGGGGGCGGGGGCAGCTATATCGACGTGTCGATGCTCGATGCGAGCCTGGCCTTCAT
Organism: Novosphingobium sp.; assembly: GCF_025351285.1. Lineage (GTDB taxonomy): Bacteria > Pseudomonadota > Alphaproteobacteria > Sphingomonadales > Sphingomonadaceae > Novosphingobium. The sequence continues at coordinate 8,735 of NZ_JANXWG010000145.1, read as the reverse complement.
GACTTCGGCGCTCACGCCGTTCCTGGTGACGGGAAAGCCGATGCCGCGCATGGGCAACACCGGGTATTCGGGATTGCCGACTGCCTCGATGTATCTGGCTCGAAACGGCCGTCGGATATCGCTCGGCGTGGTCCAGCAGAGCCAATTTGTCGCCCTTGCGGGTTGGCTGGAGCGGCAGGATTGGCTCGATGATCCTCGTTTCGCAACTCCCCAGGCACGGCGCGAGAATTTTGATGTCATGCGCCAGCAACTTGCGGACGAGCTGGCCAAATACGACGCGGAAGACCTCGAATCCGGGATGAGCGCAAAGGGCATCCCTTGTGGCCTCGTTCGCAGCGTCGACGAGGGCGCTGCGCTCGCCGGTCCGGACGCCTTGCTGCCGCTGACGATCCCCGGTCTTCCCGATGGCGAGACCCTGGCGATACCGAACGCCGGGTTCCGGATGAGCGAAAATGGCCCGGGCACAACCTGCGCTCCGCCCAGGCTTGACGAGAACCGGGAAGAAATTCTCGCCTGGTTGAGAAATGATCGCGATCCATCAAATGGCGGGACCAAACACCGTAAAGTGTAGTTTAGTGCAAGCCCTGCCGCCGGCAATTGCCCGCAGCAGGCACAAACATCGCGCCGATTGGTGGACGTTCCCGACCGACGTCTCAGGCTTGACTCGCCAAGGTCGGGGCCAAGGTCGGGGCCAAGGTCGGGGCAGGGGCCGGGACTGCCGCGAGAGCCGCTGACTTCAACCGCCCCCGCAACCAGCCAAGGCCCGGATCGTTCGCGCGTGCAGAATGGTACTGCGCCACTTCGTTCATCGTCGGCAGATCGATCGGGCAAGCCGCTACCGCAAGCGACAAAGGCGCCGCGAGCAGGGCGGCAAGGCGTTCGTGCATGAGCGCCAGGCGGCTGGTGTTGCGCAGCATCCAGGGCGCCTGGATGAACGATGGTGCGATCACTTCGATGCGGCGCCGGTCGCCGGCAGCCAGCAGCGCGGTTTCGACAAACGTTGGCTGGCCCTGGATATGGACCGCGACATGGCCGCAGCCATAAAAGCCCTCGACGGTCAGCGGCTGGTGCAACAGCGGATTGCGGGCACAGCCGATAACGACGTGGCGTTCGGTGAACAGCAGATCGTGCGGGTGGCCGGGTGCCGCGAATTGCTCGGCCGTCAGCATCAGGTCGAGCTCGCCATCTTCCATAGCCTTGACGCTGGTGGTGTCGGGCAGGCTGATTTCGAATTCGACCGAGGGTGCATCGGATTGCAACGATTCGAGCAGCGGGGCGAGCAGGACGGTGGTGATATAATCCGACGCCGCAATCCGGAACCGGCGCATTGAACGAGCGGGTTCGAACGAAGCTGCCGAGGCAATCAGGCTGCGCAAGTTCTGCACCGCCGCGGCCACGTCGGGCGCCATTGCCAATGCGCGCGAGGTCGGCACCATCTTCTTGCCGAACTGGACCAGAACCTCGTCGTTCAACGATTCACGCAGCCGCTTGAGCGCGGCGCTCATGGCCGACTGGGTCATGTTCAACCTGCGGGCGGCCTGGGTAACATTGCGCTCTGCCAGCAGGACGTCGAACGCGACCAGCAAGTTGAGATCGAACTGATCCAGCCGCATCCATCGATTCCATTTGTAGTTTGTCAGTGCAACAATGCGTTAGACCAATGATCGGTGAGCGGCCAAAGAAAACCACGAGGTCCCGTCGAGGGCCGGGCGCGGAGAGGGATCGACCAACGGCCATGCAGGAATTGTCCGTTCTCATCATCGGTGCCGGCATCGGCGGTTTGTCCGCTGCGATTGCCCTGCGCCGCGCCGGGCATGCGGTCACGCTGATCGAACGCGATCCCGCATGGGCGGTTTATGGCGTGGGCATCATCCAGCAATCGAACGTGGTCCGGGCGATGGACCAGTTGGGCATGCTCGACGATTTTCTCGATGCGGCCTGCGGGTTCGATGCGGTCGAGATATTTCTGCCCAACGGCGTGAAAGTCGCGCGCGTACCCTCGCCGCGGCTGGTCGAAGGGCGCCCCGCCAATGTCGGAATCGCCCGGCCGGCGTTGCAGAAATTGCTGGGCGATCGAGCCGCGACGCTTGGTGCGCAGATCCGGCTGGGGCTGACGGCGACCAGCTTCGACGACGACGGAACGCAAGTTACTGCGCAGTTTTCCGACGGCTCGTCGTCGGTGCACGATCTCGTGATCGGCGCCGATGGGGCCTATTCGCAAGTCCGCGGGATGATCCTGCCCGAGATCGCACCGCCCGTCTTCACCGGCCAGGCGGTGTGGCGCTACAACCTGCCGCGCCCGGCCGATCTCGACGCGTTGCAGGTCTACAACGGTCCGACCGGCGTCGGCCTGGTGCCGATGAGCGCTGACCTGATGTACATGTTCGTGACCACGCCGGAGCCGGGCAATCCGCGCTATCCGCTGGCCGGGCTGGCGCAGACGATGCGCGTGAAGCTGGCCAATTGTTCGCCCGCGATCCGCGCGCTGGGTGAAGCGATCACCGACGATACCGGCGTCGTCTATCGCCCGCTCGAGGCGTTGATGGCGCACGGGGTCTGGTCGAAGGGCCGCATCGGTCTGCTCGGCGATGCGGTCCACGCCACCACGCCGCACCTCGGGCAGGGCGCCGGCATGGCGATCGAGGATGCGATCGTGCTGGCCGAAGAACTGGGCGCGGCCGCCACGGTCGAAGACGCGCTGACCGCTTACCGCACCCGCCGCTACGAGCGCTGCCGCTATATCGTCGAAGCCAGCCTGGCGATCTGCAACGGCCAGTTGGGCACAGGGCCGGCGATCGACAACGCGCACGCAACCGCGGAAATGTTCGCGGTAATTTCCAAACCCATCTGACAGCCCGAAGGATCATCCCCGATGAGCCGCGTTACTGATATCCGCTATGTCGGCTATGCTGTTGCCGATTTTGCAGCCGAGCAGGCGTTCTATGCCGATGTCTGGGGGCTCGTGCCCGTGCCGAGCGATGACGGGATGGCCTGGTTCAAGGCGCAAGGGCACGACGAGCACCACGTCGTTCGCCTGCGTCCGGCCGAGCAGAACCGCCTCGACCTGATCGCCTTGGCTGCATCGACCGGTGCCGACGTCGACGCCCTGTTCGCCAAGGTCCAGGCCGCGGGTTGCCGGATCGTGACCGAACCGGCCGGCCTCAGCACCCTCGGCGGCGGCTATGGCTTCCGGTTCTTTTCGCCCGACGGGCTTCAGTTCGAAATTTCGAGCGACGTTGCGCGCGGCACCATGCGCACGCTGGAGCGGTGGGAAGGGGTTCCGGTCAAGATCAGCCACATCGTGCTGCATTCGCCCGATCATCCGGCGCTGATGCGGTTCTTCACCGATGTGCTGGGGTTCAAGGTATCGGACTGGCTGGGCGACTTCATGGGCTTCCTGCGCTGCAATTCGGCGCACCACCGGATCGCGATCCTGCCCGGGCCGCCGTGCCTCAACCACGTTGCTTACGACATGCTCAGCGTCGATGACATGATGCGCGGCGCGCATCGGCTCAAGCTCAAAGGCATCGATATCGGTTGGGGGCCGGGCCGGCACACCGCGGGCAACAACACCTTCAGCTACTTCGTCACGCCCGGCGGCTTCGTCACCGAATACACCTCCGAACTGGAAGAGGTGGACTTCGAGACGCACCAGCCGATCGTGCATGTGCCCGCGCCAATGGTCATGGACCAGTGGGGCATCGGCGTGGGTGGCCCGCAGACCTTGCCGCATCCGGTGCCCAACCCCGGGCTTTTCGAAGCTGTGGAGGCCTGACGCGTGGCGCTGTACGAACCGTTCCCAAACTACATCTGGAACCTCTCGGTCGCGATCGCGATGGAATCGGGCGGGCAGATCGGCGAGATCGTCGATATGTGCCAGCCGATCCTCGACGCGGCGAAGGACGGCGCAGATGCCGGCACGCCGCTGTTCATGAAGCAATGGGCGGCGATGGGCGAAAAGCTGATCGCGCTGGCCGAGGAAGATGAGGCCAAGGGCCGTGCGTTCAGCGCCTCGGACAAGCTCGAACGCGCGTCGCTGTACTTGTTCAACGCCGAGCGGATGCAGGGTCATGGTGCGCCCGGTCGCGCAGAGACTTACGCCAGGGCGCGCGCCACGTTCGACAAGTCGACCGCGCTGGGCAAGCTCAACCGCGAGCGTATCGAGGTGTCGCTCGAACAGGGCACGATGCCCGCGCTCTACACCCGCGCGCCGGGCGAGGGACCGCACCCGGTGGTGGTCTATTGCAACGGCCTCGATAGCTGCAAGGAACTGCTGTTCTGGTCGCGGCTGCCCGAGGCGTTGGTGCGGCGCGGCATTTCCACGCTGTGCGTCGACCAGCCCGGTTCGGGCGAGGCGTTGCGGCTGCAAGGGCTGCCGGTCGATCCGCATAGCGAGCACTGGGCGTCGAAGGCGGTCGACTGGCTGGAGGCACAGCCCGATGTCGACCCCAAACGCATCGGCATGACCGGCATTTCGCTGGGCGGTCATTTTGCGCCGCGCGCGGTGGCATACGAACCCCGCTTCGCCTCGGGCGCGGTGTGGGGCGCGAACCACAACTGGCGCGAAGTGCAGGACAAGCGGCTAAACCGCGAGGGCGAGAACCCGGTGCCGCACTACTGGGCGCACGTGATGTGGGCCTTTGGCGCAAGCGACATGGACGATTTTCTGACCCGTTCGGCCGACATGAACCTCAACGGCCACATGGACCGGATCAAGGTCCCGTTCCTGGTCACCCACGGCGCGAACGACCGCCAGATCAGCGTCGGTTACGCGCACGACCTCTACGATCAACTCGTCAACGCCCCGCGCCGCGAGAAGGTGATATTCACGTCGCGCGAAGGCGGGGTAGAACACGTCGGCGCCGACAACATGGCCTACGGTCGCGATCTGATTGCAGACTGGCTCGCCGAAACGCTTGGTGGAGACGTCGCATGAATGCAGCGGACACCGGCACGACCTTGGCAACGCGCGCCTACATCCGCCGCGAGACCGCAATCAGCATGGCAATCAACGCCGCGTTGTCGCTGGCGTTCTACCTCGCCGTATTCCGCGGCACCGACCCGGTTCCGCTGTGGGGCCTGGGCAACTGGGTCTTCGACTTTGTGCCGCAGAGCTTCATGATCGGCTTGATGAGCACGCTCGTGCCGGGCGCGTTGACGGCCGGGCGGCTGCGCAAGCGCGCGGTTTCGCTCCTCGATTCGGCCACGGCACTGCCCCGGCGGCTTGGCATCCGCGCCTTGCTGCTGGCGCTCGTCTCGGCGATCGGTGGCACGATCATGGTGGCAGCGGCAACGCGGGTTGCCGGCATACAGCAGCTCGGCGCCCTGGCCGCAGGCTTGCTCAAGGTGATCTACGGCGCTGCACTCGCCGCAATCGTGACGCCGATCGGCTTGCGCGCTGCGCTTGCCCGGCCGGCGAACTGAGGCGCCCTCCGCATGGACCTGTCGTCGATCACCTGGGACCCCTATGACGAGGCCGTGCTGGCAGACCCCTTTGCACACCACGCCGTGTTGCGCGATGCCGGCGCGGTGGTCTGGCTGGAGCGTTATGGCTGCTTCGCCATGGCCCGCTATGCCGAGGTTCGCGCCGCGCTGACCGATTGGGAAACGTTCGTTTCGGGCAGGGGAGTGGGCCTGGCCGATTTCGCGCGCGAGGAACCGTGGCGGCCACCGTCGCTGTTGCTCGAAGCCGATCCGCCGCTCCATGGCCGCACACGCGGGGTGATGAACAAGGTCGTCGCATTGCCCGCGCTGCGTGCGCTCCAGCCGAAGTGGGTCGAACAGGCGCATGCGCTGGTGGCGGGGTTGGTCGGCACGGGCCCGTTCGATGCCGTGCCGGCTTTGGCCGAAGCGTTTCCGCTCAGCGTATTCCCCGCGCTTGTCGGGTTGCGGGAAGAGGGGCGCGAGAATCTGATTCCCTACGGCACCACCGCGTTCAACGCTTTTGGCCCGCGCAATGCCTTGCTGACCCGGAGCCTGGAAAACGCCGCAACAGCCACCGCATGGGTGATGGAAAGCTGCCGGCGCGACAATTTGCTGCCCGGCGGCTGGGGCGAACTCGTCTATGCTGCGGCCGATCATGGCGAGTGCAGCGAAGCCGAAGCCGAGCGCCTGGTGCGCTCGCTGCTGACCGCGGGCGTCGACACCACCGTCAACGGCATCGCCAACCTGGTCCATGCCTTCGCCGAAAATCCCGGGCAATGGCGCAAGCTGCGCGCGCAACCCGATCTGGCGCGCAAGGCGATCGAGGAAAGCCTGCGTTGGGGCGGCGTGGTCCAGACCTTCTTCCGCACCACCAGCCGCGCGGTCGACATCGCTGGAACCACGATTCCTGAGGGCAGCAAGGTGCTGTTGTTCCTGGCCGCTGCCAACCGCGATCCGCGCCACTGGAGCGATCCCGATCGCTTCGATATCACGCGCAGTGCCAGCGGCCATGTCGGGTTCGGGTTCGGCATCCACCAGTGCCTTGGCCAGATGGTCGCGCGGTTCGAGGCCGAAGCCGTACTGGCGGCGCTGATCGCGCAAGTTGGCGAAATTCGCTCCACCGCGCCCGCCACTCGGCGGATCAACAACACCCTGTTCGCGCTCGGCACCCTGCCGGTCGAACTCATCGCAGCGTGAGGGCACCATGACACGCCGCTTCGTCGATCTTTCGATCTCTCGATCACGCTCTGCAACGATGTGGTGAGCGATCCGCAGGTAACGCGGCCCAAGATCACGTACCAGAAGCACGGCGATACGCTGGCCGAAATGCAGCACTTCTTCCCCGGGGTAAGAGCGGAGCAAGTGCCCGGCTGCGAAGGCTTTGCGGCGGCCGAAGTGATCACGCTGACCGCATAAGGGCCCGCGAACTGGTCGTGTTACAATGGGCCGAGCCGGCTCGTTCGGCCGTCGATCCGGTGATCGTCCATCACGCCCGCCGCGGCGATCGACGCCCGAAGCACGTCGCCACCGTCCGAGGTCGGGAGATTGATCGCGATGCTTTTCTTGCCGTGGCTATAAGCAATCAAGGTGCCGCCAGGGCCACCTCGAACGAGGGCGCGCGTCGCATCACCCGTCGGCGGCTCGACCTTGATCACCGCGGCGCCTAGCTGCGACAAGATATGCGTGGCAAATGGTGTGGCGACCATCGTGCCGAGTTCCGCAACCGTGTGGCCGGGTAGTGGCTGGCCCGAAGCGTTTCCTTGATCGATGCAGATATTTGTTTTTTGCACTTGCCTGCCCGACGATGATCCATTGTACATCGCCGCCGTCAGGCATTGCGGACATGGGACAGGGTATGATTGGCGAGGATTTTTCGGCGTGGACCGGTCGCTCGGAAACGGTGGAGGATACGCTCGATCCGGTTCGGACGAACGCGCTTGGTGCCGCCCTGGGCAGCACGGTGCCACTGGCAGAGGGCGCGCCGCTGCCGCTGCTGCATCACTGGCTCTACTTCTGGGACGTAATGCCACCGGCGGGTCTCGGCATCGACGGCCATCCGCTCCGGGGTGGGTTCCTGCCCCCCGTGCCATTGCCGCGGCGGATGTGGGCAGGGGGGCGGCTTACGTTCCTGCAGCCCCTGATCGTAGGGGAACGCGTTTCCCGCAGATCGACCATCCTGAAGGTCGAGGCAAAGTCGGGCCGCAGTGGCAATCTGGTGTTCGTCACGGTCGAGCATCGGCTGTCCGGCACTCTGGGCAAGGCGGTGATCGAGGAACAGGATATCGTCTATAAAGACGCCGCCGCACCGGGATCGATCGCCGCCCCCGCCGAGAGTGGTTCGGTGCCGAATGCCCCGTGGCGGCTCGATATCCAGCCCGATCCGGTCTTGTTGTTCCGCTACTCCGCCCTCACGATGAACGGCCACCGCATCCATTACGATCGCCCGTATGCGATCGATGAGGAAGCCTATCCCGGGCTCGTGGTGCACGGCCCGCTGCAGGCAACGCTGCTGGTGCAGCTTGCCCAGCGAAATCTCGATCGGCCGATCGCCACGTTCCATTTTCGCGGACAAGCCCCGGCGTTCGATGGAACGACGCTCAACGTCTGCGGCGAACCCACCGAAGCCGGCGCCAGCGTCTGGACTGAACAGCGCGGAAGCAGGAACATGGTCGCCACGGTCACGACTGGAGCAACCGTTTGAGCGCATTTCCGAGCAGTTGGTTGTTCACGCCTGGCGCGCGCCAGGAGCGCTTCGCCAAGGCGATCGCGAGCGGCGCGCAGGCGATCATTCTCGGCCTTGAAGATGCCATCGCGGAAGAAGCCAAAGCCGATGAACCGACGATCACGTGATCGGCTTTCTCCGTGATCGCCCTGCGGATGTGCCGACGATCGTGGTCCGTATCGATCCCGTCCGCAGGTCGATCGGCCTGGAAGATCTGGCCGCGATGGCTGGTCTTTCAGATGGCCCCGACTTTCTGCTTGTTCCCACGGCGGAGGAACCAGCCGAACTGGCGCTGACTGCGAACGAGGTGACGATCCGAGCATCACTGGCCTCGGCAAACCACGTCGCATTCGCCCAGGTGCCGCTGTAGCGGACATACGATGGCGCCGGTGCGGCGGCGAGCTTGCGCAGCCGGGGATTGGCCAAGTCTATCGGCGCCGGGGCTGCGGTAATACCAACCTGCCGTGAGGCTGACTCACGGGGGGGATTCCCAAACTGGCGAAATTCTGAATCAATGGCGCCCTGCAATTGGAGGGCGTGACCATGGGATCAGCGATCAGCTTGAGGGAAGATTTTGACAGCACAGCGT
>NZ_JANXWG010000144.1 GCF_025351285.1 Novosphingobium sp. | reverse complement strand
CGACGACGATGCCAGCTACGGCCCCGGCGATTTCGTGCTGCGGATGCCCGGCACCCAGCACCGCGCGGGCAGCCGCAATGGCTGCACGATGCTGCTGGTTTATGCCCCACTGGTGACTAAATGACCCGGTTCAGCGCGTTCAGCCTGTTCGCCAAGGCGCTCGGCGGGCACCAGTCCTGGCCCGAGCAATGGCCCGATGCGGCGCCCAAGCCGGCTTATGACGCGATCATCGTCGGCGCCGGCGGGCACGGGCTGGGCGCGGCTTATTACCTGGCGAAGAAGTACGGCATCACCAACGTCGCGGTGATCGAAAAGGGCTGGCTCGGCGGAGGCAACACCGGGCGCAACACCACGATCATCCGCTCGAACTACCTCTACGACGAAAGCGCGCACCTTTACGACCACGCGGTCAAGCTGTGGGACGGGCTGAGCCAGGAGCTCAACTACAATACGATGTATTCGAAGCGCGGGGTGATGATGCTCGCGCACAATGTCCACGATGTGCAGAGCTTCAAGCGCCACATCCACGCCAACCGCCTGAACGGCGTCGACAACGAATGGCTGAGCGCCGAAGAGGCCAAGGACTATTGCCCGCCGCTGAGTATTTCGCCCCATGCGCGGCACCCGGTGCTGGGCGCGGCCTTGCAGCGGCGCGGCGGCACCGCGCGGCACGATACCGTGGCGTGGGGATACGCGCGGGCGGCGGCGGCGCTGGGCGTGGACATCATCCAGAACTGCGCGGTGACGGGCATCCGGCGCGGGGCCGACGGCGCGGTCGAGGGCGTCGAGACCGAGCGCGGCTTTATCGCGGCCAAGCGCATCGGCGTTTCGGCGGCGGGCAACACTTCGGTGGTGATGAAGATGGCCGGGCTCGATTTTCCGCTCGAAAGCTATCCGCTGCAGGCGCTGGTGTCAGAACCGATCAAGCCGGTGTTCCCCTGCGTGGTCATGTCGAACACCGTCCACGCCTATATGAGCCAGTCGGACAAGGGCGAACTTGTGATCGGCGCGGGCACCGATCAGTACGTCAGCTATTCGCAGCGCGGCGCGCTCCATATCGTGGAACACACGCTGGCGGCGATCTGCGAAATCTTCCCGATTTTCCGCCGGATGCGGATGCTGCGCACCTGGGGCGGGATCGTCGACGTGACGCCAGATCGCTCGCCGGTGCTGGGCAAGACCCCGGTCAAGGGGCTCTACGTAAACTGCGGCTGGGGCACCGGCGGGTTCAAGGCCACGCCGGGCGCGGGCGATCTGCTGGCCTACACGATGGCCAAGGACGAACCGCACCCCATCAACGCGCCGTACAACCTCGACCGGTTCCGCAACGGGCGGCTGATCGACGAGGCCGCAGCGGCGGCCGTGGCGCACTGATATGATGCTGATTCACTGCCCTTATTGCGGCGAACGCCGGCCCGAGATCGAGTTCGCCTACGCGGGTGAGGCGCATGTTGCGCGGCCTGTCGATCCTTCAGCCTACACCGACGAGGAGTGGGAGCGCTTCCTGTTCATCCGCGCCAATCCGCGCGGGCGCCACAACGAACGTTGGCGCCATATCCACGGCTGCGGGCGATTCTTCAACGCGGTGCGCGATACTGTGACCGACAAGTTCGAAACGACGTATAAAGCCGGGGAGCCGCGCAAATGACCGGGTTCCGGTTGCAGCTAGGCGGGCGCGTCGATCGCAGCCGCACGGTCACGTTCAGCTTCGATGGCGTGCGTTATCAGGGCTTTGCCGGCGATACGCTGGCCTCCGCGCTGCTGGCGAACGGGGTGTCGTTGTTCGGGCGCTCATTTAAGTATCACCGCCCGCGCGGGCTGCTGGCGGCGGGGAGCGAGGAGCCCAACGCGCTGGTTTCGGTGACGCGCGGGCCGGGACGGTTCACGCCCAACCTGCGCGCTACGGGCGTCGAGATCTATGAGGGGCTGGAGGCGGTCAGCCAGAACCGCTGGCCATCACTGAAAACCGACCTGGGTGCAGTGAACGACCGGCTGGGGATGTTTCTGCCCGCGGGGTTCTACAACAAGACCTTCATGTGGCCGCGCTCGTTCTGGGACAAGCTTTACGAGCCCGCGATCCGCAAGATGGCCGGTCTGGGCGACGCGCCGACCGAGGAAGACCCCGATCACTACGCCGCGACCTATGCGCATTGCGATCTGCTGATCGTGGGTGCGGGGCCGGCGGGCATCGAGGCGGCGCTTGAAGCTTGCGGTACTGACAAGCGCGTGGTCTTGATCGACGAGCAGGACGAATTGGGCGGCGGCGCGCTGTCCGATCCGGCGCAATGGGCTTGGCTTGCGGACAGCGTTGCGCGGTTGGAGCAGGCCGGGAACGTTACGCTGCTGACCCGGACCACCGCTTTCGGATATTATCACGACAACTTCATCGGCGCGGTCGAGCGGCTGACCGACCATATGACCCAGCCCGGAGAGGGCGCGCGAGAAAAGCTGTGGCGCATCCGCGCGGGCGAGGTGGTCCTGGCGCAAGGCGCGATCGAACGGCCGCTGGTGTTCGCCGGGAACGATGTGCCGGGCGTGATGCTGGCGTCGGCGGCGCGGACGTATTTGCATCGGCACGGGGTTGCGGTTGGCAAGTCGGTAGCGCTGATGGCGGCACACGACAGCGGCTGGCACGATGCTTTCGCCCATGCCCGCGCGGGTGTGAAAGTGGCTGCAATCATCGACGTGCGCAGCGAAGTGGACGGCGCGCTGCGGGTCGAGGCGGCGGCGCTGGGGATCACGGTCCATCTTGGGTCGAGCGTGATCGGGGTGAATGGCCGGCACCGTGTCAATGGCATCGAGGTCTGCGTGGGCGGGCGCGGGGCGGCCACGCGCATCGCTTGCGACACGCTGCTGATGGCCGGCGGCTGGACGCCGAGCGTGCATCTGTGGTCGCACAGCAAGGGCAGCCTGGCCTGGCGCGATGACATCGGCGCTTATGTGCCCGACAAGCCCAACGAAAACGTGCGCTGCGTGGGCGCCTGCTCGGGCAAGTGGGACTTCGGCAAGGGGCAGGTCATCGACATGCTGCCCACCCCGCGCAGCCCGGCGCGGATCAAGGCTTTCGTCGATTTCCAGAACGACGTGACAGCCAAGGACATCAAGCTGGCGGTGCGCGAGGGCTTCCGGTCGATCGAGCACATCAAGCGCTACACCACCAACGGCATGGCGACCGACCAGGGGAAAACGTCGAACCTCAACGGATTGCAGATCGCCTCGCAAGCGCTGGGCCGACCGGTAGTCGACGTGGGCCTGACTACGTTCCGTCCGCCCTATACGCCGCAGACCTTCGGCGCGCTGGCGGGGCACGCCAAGGACGCACTGTTCCAGCCGCTGCGCAAATCGCCGATCGATGGCTGGGCCGAAGCCAATGGCGCGGTGTTCGAACTGGTCGCCCAGTGGCGCCGGGCGCGGTATTTCCCGCGCGGGCGCGAGAGCATGCTGGCGGCGGTCAACCGCGAATGCCGTGCGGTGCGATCGGCAGTCGGCATGTTCGATGCCTCGACGCTAGGCAAGATCGAAGTTGTCGGGCCCGATGCGGCCGAATTCCTCAACCGCATGTACACCAATCCGTGGAAGGGCCTGGAGCCGGGGCGGTGCCGTTATGGCCTGCTGCTCAAGGAAGACGGCTTCATCACCGATGACGGCGTCTCGGCGCGGCTGGCGCCCGATCGCTTTCACTTGACCACGACGACCGGCGGCGCGGCGCGGGTGCTGAACATGATGGAGGATTATCTCCAGACCGAATGGCCCGACCTGAACGTCTGGCTGACCAGCACCACCGAGCAGTGGGCGGTGATCGCGGTGCAAGGCCCGCTCGCGCGTGGCGTGATTGCGCCGCTGGTCGAGGGGATCGACCTCTCACCCGATGCCTTCCCACACATGGCAGTGCGCGAGGGCACGATTTGCGGTGTGCCGACGCGGCTGTTCCGGGTCAGCTTCACCGGCGAACTGGGCTTTGAAATCAACGTGCCCGCCGCTTATGGACGTGCAGTGTGGGAAGCAATTCACGCCGCCGGCAAGCCTTTCGGGATCGTCCCTTACGGCACCGAGGCGATGCACGTGCTGCGCGCCGAGAAGGGCTTCATCATCGTCGGCCAGGATACCGATGGCACGGTTACGCCCGATGATGCCGGGCTCGGCTGGGCGGTGGGCAAGAAGAAGCCCGATTTCGTCGGCAAGCGCAGCCTGGCGCGGCCCGATATCGTGGCGGCGGGACGCAAGCAACTGGTCGGGCTGCTGACCGACGATCCCGCCGAGGTGCTGGAGGAAGGCGCGCAGATCGTCGCCGATCCGAACCAGGCCGTGCCGATGACGATGATCGGCCACGTCACGTCTTCCTACTGGAGCGAGGCGCTTGGCCGCTCGATCGCGCTGGCGGTGGTGGCGGGCGGGCGCGGGCGGATGGGCGAAGCGCTGTTCGTGCCGATGCCGGGCCGGGCCATTCGCGCGACGGTCAGCGGCATGGTGTTCCACGATGCCGAAGGAGCGCGGCTGAATGTCTGACCTGTTGCTCCGGAACGAGCCCGATTGCGCGGGATTTGCGGGCGAGGGCGCAGGCGTTGCGATCCGGCTGGCCGAGCCGATGGCGCGCTATTCGCTCCGCGCGCGCGATGCGCAAGTGCTCGAAGACCTGATCGGCCTTGCGGTGCCCCGGGCGATCGGCGCGACATTGGGCGATATGGCCTGTCTCGGTCCTGACGGATGGCTGCTGTGCGCGTCCGTGGGAACCGTGCTGCCCAGCGGATCGGACTTGCCGGTTGCGATCACCGATGTGAGCGAACGCGCGGTGCGGCTGTTGGTTGAAGGTCCGCGCGCCGGCGAAGTGCTGATGGCGGGATGCCCGATCGATCTCGACCGGTTCGCGGTGGGTCGCGCCACGCGGACGGTGTTCGAAACGGTTGAAATCGTGGTCTGGCGCTTGCGCGACGATGCGTTTGCGGTCGAAGTCTGGCGCAGCTTCGCGCCGTGGTTGCGGCTGGCACTGGTCCACGCGGCGGGCTAGCTTTCCGCTTCGCAGGACGTTATTGAATAAGACTCAATAACATCCAACGAGCGGAATTCCATGCGCAGACGCGAGCCCGAAGAGCGGCACGAACAACTCCTGACCGCGGCCATGGGGGTGCTGGCAGAGGCCGGTGCCGACGGGCTGACTCTGGCCGCTGTCGCGCGCCGTGCGGATGTGTCCCCTGCGCTGATCGTGCATTATTTCGGCGATCGTGACCGACTGTTGGAGCGACTGTTCCGGCTGCTGGTCGAGCGCGTCACCGCCTTGCCGATGCGCGCACTGGCGCTCTCCAGCAATCCGGAGGAGCGGCTGCGTTCCTATGTCGCTGGGCATCTCGATCCGGGAGAATTGACCCCTGAGGCGACGCGGGCGTGGCTCTCGCTGTGGGGGCAGGCGTTGTACAAGCCCGCGTTGGCACGGCTGCAACGCGTACACCAGGAACGGATGCTGTCGAACTTGCGGCACGCGCTGCGCAGCCTGGTGCAGGCAAGCGAAGTTGCCCGGATTGCCGAAACCATCGCCGCGCTGATCGACGGGTTCTGGCTGCGCGCCGCGCTGGCCGGCGCTTGGAAGCCGGGCGCGCAAGTGCAGGCGGAGTGGATTTTCAAATCCATCGACTTGTGTCTGGCCGATGCCCGGCTGGCTGCATCGTCAGGGGCGGAACGGACAAGTTTCGAGACTATCAACCCGGCCACCGGCGAAGTGCTCGCCACGAACCGTATCGACGGCGCGGCGGAAATAGACCGCGCGGTCGCGCGCGCCGTCGACGCGCAGCGCGACTGGGCCAAAGTGCCGGGCGTGGAACGCGGGCGCATTCTCCATCGCGCAAGCCAGCTTCTGATCGCGCACAACGGCGAATTGGCCCGGCTCGAAAGCCGCGACACCGGCAAGCCGATTCACGAAACCGAGGCGGTCGACGTCCTTTCGGGCGCCGATTGCATCGAATACTACGCCGGCCTCGCGCGCACGATTTCGGGCGAGCATTTCGATCTCGGCCCGGGCGCGTTCGGCTATACCCGGCGCGAGCCGCTGGGCGTGGTCGGCGGGATCGGAGCGTGGAATTATCCGATCCAGATCGCCTGCTGGAAATCGGCGCCGGCCTTGGCGTGTGGCAACGCTATGATCTTCAAGCCGGCCGATCTGACCCCGCTGACCGCGATCGAGCTGGAGAAGATCTACAGCGAAGCCGGGTTGCCCGAGGGCCTGTTCCAGGTGGTGCAGGGCGGTTCCGAGACCGGGCGGCTGCTCAGCCGGCATCCGGGGATC
>NZ_JANXWG010000143.1 GCF_025351285.1 Novosphingobium sp. | reverse complement strand
CGAGCGAAGTCGAGACACGCGGGCGCCGCGCTGACGTGTCTCGACTTCGCTCGACACGAACGGATATGGATCGTGTTGTCGGACCCTATGGAAATAGCGCCGCGAACGGTCCTTTGCGGGCAAACGGAGCCCATTCGCCCTCGATTTGCGCCAGTCGATCCGCCACCGCCCACAACACCGCCGGGTTCGAGACCATGCCGAAGTGGCTGGCGTGGACTTCGATGGTCTCGGTCCGCGCGTCGGTTTCGCTCACGCAGTTCTGCCACGCGGTAATCCCGTCGGTCCGGCTGAAGATCGCCGAGGACGGCACCGGCAGCGGCAAATGCCCTTCGGCATAACGCGCACGGGTATCGTCCGAGCCGATGCTGTTGCCGGTCATCCATTCATACGCCGTCGACAAGCTGGTCGCGCTCGGGTCGCCGGTGAACGGGCTGCCCAGCGCGATCACCTGCCGCAATGAACCATGATCGCGCCGCGCCGCCTCGCGCGCAATCACCCCGCCCAGGCTCCACCCGACGAGGCTGACCTTCTTGCCCGACAGCGCCGCCAGATCAGCAATCCGTCGCGCGACGTGCTCACCGTTCTCGCCCGCCGCGTGCTGGTCCATGTTCCAGCCGAGTTCCCAGCCGTGGACATCGTAGCCGAGCGAGGCCAGATACCAGCGCAGCAGCACGGTCATCGCGTCGCTGGTGGCGAAGCCGGGCAACACCATCACCGTATGCCCGTCGCCGCGCGGGGCGGCTGCGAGCAGCGGCCAGGTCAGCGTTGTGGTCATGGCCTCGCTCACGAAGCGCAGCGGCTCCATCATGGTCAGGCCCATGAAGGGGCGCTTGATGGCAACGTTCACGCCCCGCGCCGGGATCGGCGCAATCACAATCTGCGATCCGCAAGCATCATCTCGGCCGCGCGCCAGCCGACCGCCATCGCGGGCGCATTGGTGTTGCCGGTGACATGCCCCGGAATGACCGAGCAATCGGCCACGCGCAAGCCCTCGACCCCGTTCACCCGCAGCCGCGGATCGACCACAGCGCGGTTGTCCGCCCCCATCCGGCACGATCCGATCGCGTGGAGCCCGCACGATGACAGCTTGCGAAACGCGGCGAGCAAGTCCGCGTCGCTCTCCACGTCCGCGCCCGGCACTTGCTCCGGACCGACCATGCCACCCAGCGGATCGGCGGCCATATAGGCGCGCATGAAACGCATCAGCGCGACGGCGGATTTCCGGTCGTGCTCGGTGGTCAGCCAGTTGGGCAGGATCACCGGCGCGTGATCGGTGCTGGGTCCGCTGGCACGGATCGAGCCTTCGCTGGTCAGCCGCAGCAACTGGCCATAGATCGTGATGCCGGGGCGCGGGTCGATCTTGTCGAGCGGGACCGGGTTGTTGTCGTCGCTCACCGCGAAGGTGTAGCCGCCGAGGTAAATCTGCGCGTCGGTGCGCCCGTCGGGATGCGCGACATTGCAGAACGCGCCGACCTCGAACGGCCCGGTGGCAAGGATGCCCTTGCGCGTCAGAAGGTAGCGCGCCATCGCCAGCGCAGCGCCTACGCCATAGAACTGCTTGTTGGTGCCTTTGCCGCGCGTCAGCCGGTAGGGCATCGAGATCGACAGGTGCTCGATCACCCGCTCGCCCACATCGGGCGAATCGACCGTGGGCACGATCCCCGCCGCGCGCAGCCGTTCGCCGTCGCCGATGCCTGAACGCTGGAGCAGCAGCGGGCTTTCCATCGCCCCGCCCGCCAGCACGATCTCGCCCGCGCAATCGAAGCGTTGCGCCACGCCTTTGACCGTCGCTTCCACCGCCACCGCGCGCCCGTTCTCGATCACCACCCGCTGCGCCAACGCGTGCGTGATCACCCTGACGTTGGGCCGTGCGCGGGCCGGCGCGAGGAACGTCACCGCCGCGCTCTGGCGTTTGCCCTTGCGGATATTGTGCGAATAGAGCCCGACGCGCGGGCCGGTTTCGGCGTTGAGGTCATCGGTGCGTTTCAACCCCACGACCTCACCCGCCTCGATCATCCGTTCGGCCAGCGGGTACGTGTAGATCGCCGGATCGACGTGGACCCGCCCGCCGCTGCCGCGCGTGGGGCTGGCGCCCGCCGCATGGTCCTCCAGTTTGCGGAACGTGTCGGTCATGCTCGCGCCGGTCCAGCCCACGGCGCCTGCCGCTTCCCAGGCATCATAGTCGGCTGGCTCGCCGCGGCTCCAGATCATGCCGTTGATCGAGGATGATCCGCCCAGGCCCTTGCCCCTGATCCACACTTCGTTGGCCGGCCCGCCGGGCTCGCGCGGTTGCGCGACCGGATAGGCCCACACGTGATCGGGATTGGTGACCAGCCTGGCCACGCCCTTGGGCAGGCCGACCCAGAAGCTGTCGTTTTCGCCGCCGGCTTCGAGCACCAGCACGCGGTGCTGCCCGTCGGCACTCAACCGTTCGGCCATCACGCAGCCTGCGGAACCTGCGCCCACGACGATATAGTCCCAAGTCTCAGCCATCCGCGCGACTCCCCTTGGGCGGGCGTCGTGCCACAGTTGTGCGGGCAGCGACCCTAGCGTTTTGCAGAGTCGCCATTGCCCCCCCGATTGGGGCTTATGGCAGACCTGAGGACTCGGGCGCACCGGCGCTTGCGAGACATTGGCCAAAGAATCTTGGGATGACGATGCACGCTATCGCCGAAGGGCTGTTCACCAACGAAACCCCGCCACGCCTGATCGGCGGGCGCGATCGTGCGAGCGGCCGCGTGGTGTTTCCTTGCCCGGAAGGAGACCGCTTCGATCCGGTGCCGCTGGGCCGCACCGGCACGTTGTGGTCGTGGACGGTGCAGCGCTATCGCCCCAAGTCGCCGCCTTATGCCGGACCCGACGCGTTTCGGCCGTGGGCGGTGGGCTATGTCGAACTGCCCGGCGAAACGATCGTCGAGGCGCGTGTGGTCAACGTGGACTTCGCCGCGATCCGCATCGGCATGGCGCTGGAACTGGCGCCGGTGGCGCTCGATCCCGATGCGCATGATCCCGTGATGATCCCCGCCTTCCAGCCGATTGGAGTCGCCGCATGAGCGGAGACGTATGCATCGTCGGCGTGGGCATCCACCGTTTCGGGCGCACCGATGGCGTGTCGGGGCTGGAGCAGGGCGTGTTCGCGGTCAACCAGGCGCTGGGCGATGCGGGGATCGACTGGCAGCAGATCCAGTTCGCCTATGGCAGTTCGGATGCCGCGGGCAATCCCGACACGATGGTCGAACGGCTGGGGCTGACCGGCGTGCAGTTCATCAACGTCCGCAACGGCTGCGCGGCGGGCGGATCGGCGCTGTTTTCGGCGCAGATGGCGATCAAATCGGGCGAGTACGATATCGGCCTGGCGGTCGGGTTCGACAAGCACCCGCGCGGCGCGTTCGATGCCAAGCCCGCCGAATACGGCTTGCCCGAATGGTACGGTGATGTCGGTCAGATGGTCACCACGCAGTTCTTCGGCGCCAAGATCACCCGCTACATGCACGAGCACGGCATAACCCCGACCACGTTGGGCCGGGTGGCCGAAAAGGCCTACCGCAACGGCGCGCATGCCCCGCACGCGTGGCGCCGCGAGCCGGTGTCGCTCGAAACGATCATGGACGCGCCGCTGGTTTCGGACCCTTATACCAAGTTCATGTTCTGCTCGCCGGCCGAAGGCGGGGTGGCGCTGATCCTGGCCAGCGAGAAGAAGGCGCGCGAACTGGGCAAGCCGCTGATCCGGCTCAAGGCCGCGACGATGCGCACCCGCCCGCCGGGCTCGTTCGAGGTGTTCGCGCCGTCGATCGACCTTGATCCCGCCGATGGCCGCCCGCGCGGAACGGCCACGCGCATCGCCTCGGCCGACGCGTTCCGCATGGCGGGGATCGGGCCGAAGGACATCGCGGTCGCGCAATTGCAGGACACCGAGGCGGGCGCCGAACTGATGCACATGGCCGAAAACGGCTTCTGTGCCGATGGTGCGCAGGAACAATGGCTGGCTGAAGGCCGCACCGAAGTGGGCGGCGCGCTGCCGGTCAACACCGATGGCGGCTGCCTGGCTTGCGGCGAACCGATCGGCGCATCGGGGCTGCGGCAGGTTTACGAAAACGTCGTGCAACTGCGCGGAGACGGCGGCGGGCGGCAAGTGCCCGGCAACCCCAAGACCGCCTATACGCACGTTTATGGCGCGCCCGGTGTTTCGGCCGTGACGATTCTGGAGCGCTGATGGACATCGCGCTCTCCCCCGCCGAAACCGCGTTCCGTGACGAGGTGCGTGACTTTCTTGCGGCTTCGCTGCCCGAAGCCTTGCGCGAGGGCGCGGCGCGCACGCCGTCGGTGTTCGTCGAGCCCGAGATCGGGCAGGAATGGAACAAGGTCCTCAACGCGCAAGGCTGGCTCGGCTATCAATGGCCGGTCGAGCACGGTGGCACCGGCTGGAGCCCGACCGAGCGCTACATCTTCGAAAAGGAATGCGCGCTGGCGGGCGCACCGGGGCTGACCGTGCTGGCGCTCAAGCTCGTCGCGCCGGTGATCTGGGCCTTCGGCACCGAGGCGCAGAAGCGCTTCTACCTGCCGCGTATCCTGTCGGGCGAGGATTACTGGTGCCAGGGCTTTTCCGAACCCGGCAGCGGATCGGACCTGGCCTCGCTGCAATGCCGCGCGCAGCTTGAGGGCGATACTTACATCGTCAACGGATCGAAGATCTGGACCACGCACGCGCATCACGCCAACAGGATGTTCGCGCTGGTCCGCACCGATCCCGCGGCGCGCAAGCAGGCGGGCATCAGCTTCCTGCTGATCGACATGGCGCAGCCGGGGATCAGCGTCCGGCCGATCCTGACGCTGGCGGGCGATCATGAGGTCAACCAGGTGTTCCTCGAAGACGTGCGCGTGCCCGTCAGCGACCGCGTGGGCGAGGAAGGCGCGGGCTGGGCGATCGCCAAGTTCCTGCTGGAAAACGAGCGCGGCGGATCGTGCCATGCACCCAAGCTCGGCTACGATCTCGACAAGATCGAGACGGCGGCGGCGCAAGAACCCGACGGGCTCGGCGGCAACCTGGCCGATGATCCGCAATGGAAACGCCGCGTCGCTAACGCCCGGCTGGGTGTGCAATCGCTCGAAATGATTGAACTGCGCATCCTCGACGGGATCGCCAAGGGGCGCGAGCCGGGACCGCAGACGTCGCTGTGCAAGCTGCTGGCATCGAACTTGCGGCAGGAAGTCGATGGCCTCGCGGTCGACCTTTATGGTGCGGCCGGGCTCCAGCTCGATCCGGCGCGGCCGTTCTATGTGGGCAACACCGCGCCGCTGCATTCGCCTGAAGCGCAAGCCGCCGCCGCGCGCTATCTCAACAGCCGCGCCTGGACGATTTTCGGCGGCACCAACGAAGTCCAGCTCGGCATCATCGCCAAGACGGTGCTGGGCCTGTGAAGAAAAAGACGTGAAAAGAAGGATGAGGGAGAGCCCATGCAGCTAAGCCGCGAGGCGCTGACGCGCGCCTACCGCCAGATGAAGGTGATCCGCGAGTTCGAGGAACGCCTTCACATCGAAATCCAGACCGGTGAAATCGCCGGCTTCACGCACTTGTATTGCGGGCAGGAAGCCGTTGCGGTGGGGGTGTGCGAGCACTTGTCGGTCGATGACAAGATCGTCTCGACGCACCGCGGCCACGGCCATTGCCTCGCCAAGGGCTGCGACGTGAACGGCATGATGGCCGAGATCTGGGGCAGCCGCGAGGGCCTGTGCAAAGGCAAGGGCGGATCGATGCACATCGCCGATGTCGATCTGGGCATGCTCGGCGCCAACGGCATCGTCGGTGCAGGCTCGCCGATCGGTGTGGGCGCGGCGCTGGCGGCGAAGCTGGACGGCAAGGGGAACGTCGCGATCACCTTCTCGGGCGATGGCGCATGCAACCAGGGCACCACGTTCGAGGCAATGAACATGGCGGTCGTCACCAAGGCGCCATGCATTTTCCTGTTCGAAAACAACCACTATTCCGAACACACCGGCTTCGAATACGCGGTGGGCACGCAGCAGGACATCGCCAGCCGGGCCGAGGCGTTCGGGATGAAGGTGTGGCGCGGTGATGGGACAGATTTCTTCTCGGTTTACGAGACGATGCGCGAGGTGCTCGAATACGTCCGCAGCGGCGCTGGCCCGGCGGCGGTCGAATTCGATACCGAGCGCTTTTTCGGCCACTTCGAGGGCGATCCGCAACGCTATCGCGGGCCGGGCGAGCTCGACCGCATCCGCGAGACGCGCGATTGCCTCAAGATCTTCCGCGCGAGCGTCACCGCCGCCGGGCTGCTCAGCCACGCCGATATCGATGCGCTCGATGCCGATGTGATGGCCGAAATCGAAAACGCGGTCACGCTGGCGCGCGCCGCTGACCGCCCTACCGCCGATGACGTCCTGACCGACGTCTATATCAGCTACTGACGACAGGACCGCGTAACGATGGCGCAGATGATGTACCGCGATGCCGTGCTGAGCACGATCGCCGAGGAAATGGCGCGCGATCCCAACGTGGTCGTGCTGGGTGAGGACGTCGTCGGAGGCATGGGCACGCCCGGCGGACCCGAGGCGATCGGCGGGATCTGGTCCACCTCGACCGGGCTGTTCGGCCAGTTTGGCGCGGATCGCGTGATCGACACGCCGATCTCCGAATCCGCAATCGTCGGCGCGGCGGCGGGGCTGGCGCTGGCGGGCAAACGTCCAGTGGCCGAGCTGATGTTCGCCGATTTCATCGGGGTGTCGCTGGACCAGATCTGGAACCAGATGGGCAAGTTCCGCTATATGTTCGGCGGCAAGACCAAGTGCCCGGCGGTGATCCGCATGGCCTATGGCGCGGGCTACAACGCCGCGGCGCAGCACAGCCAGTCGGTCCACCAGATCCTCACCGGCATGCCCGGGCTCAAGGTCGTGATCCCCAGCACCCCCGCTGACGTGAAGGGCCTGCTGCGCACCGCGATCCGCGATGATGATCCGGTGATGTTCCTTGAACACAAGGCGCTTTACGGCATGTCGGGCGAAGTGCCCGATGATCCCGATTTCATGATCCCGTTCGGCCACGCGCGCCTTTCGCGCGCGGGTGAGGACGTGACGATCGTGTCCTCGGGCCTGCTGCTGGGCTTCTGCGAGGCGGTGGCGGACAAGCTGGCCGCCGAGGGCATCGGCTGCGACGTGATCGATTTGCGCACCACCAGCCCGCTCGATGAGGAAACAATCCTCGATTCGGTCGAGGTGACGGGCCGGCTGCTGGTCGTGGACGAAGCCCCGCCGCGCTGCGGATTGGCCGTCGATCTTTGCGCGCTGGTCGCCGCCAAGGCCTTCGCCAGCCTCAAGGCGCCGCCGCAGGCGGTGACCCCGCCGCACACCCCCATCCCGTTCGCGCGCGAGCTGGAGAGCGCCTACCTGCCCTCGACCGACAAGATCGAGGCGGCGGTGCGCGCGCTCCTCGCCTGGCGCTAGGAGGCCGCGACATGGCCGATATCCGCCCGTTCTGCATGCCCAAATGGGGCATCGAAATGACCGAAGGCACGCTCGCCGAATGGATGGTGGCCGAAGGGGACGCCTTCACACGCGGCCAGACGCTCTGCGCGATCGAAACCGCCAAGATCTCGAACGAAGTCGACGCCGAATACGACGCAGTGGTGGCGCGCGTGCTGGTGGCTGCGGGCGATGAGGCGCAGCCGGTCGGCGCGCTGCTCGCGGTGTTCGCTGAGGCTGGGGCGAGCGTGGAGGAGATCGACGCGTTCATCGCCGGGTTCAAGCCGGCCGAAACCGGGGTTGCGGCCAAGGCTGGTGTGCCTGCCCCCGCCGTTGCACCTAAGCCGGTGGCCAAGCCCGCAACCATCACCACCAATCGCCCGATCAGCCC
>NZ_JANXWG010000136.1 GCF_025351285.1 Novosphingobium sp. | reverse complement strand
CAGGCCGAACTGGCCGCAAGCTACGCCGGCGGAGCGCCGACCAAGCTGACCCCGCAGGCGCGCACGTTCTCTGCGCCACCGGGCAACCGCACCGAATCCGCGCTGCATACGCGCTGGAACGGCCAGCTCTACACCGTTCTGGGCGAACAGGCCGAGGATGGCCGCTGGCAATTGCGGCTGTGGTGGAAGCCGTTCGTGCCGATGATCTGGTACGGCGGCGTGCTGGTCGCGTTCGGCGGGTTCCTGGCGCTGCTGGGCCGCGTGGCGCACGATATCCGCCGCTTCCGCGCGCTGAGCAAGATTTCGTTCCGCCGGCAGAGGCAGGGCCGATGAGCGGCGCTGCTGACACCACCGCCGCGAAAAAGCCCGGGCTTGCCTTATGGCTGCCGCTCGGACTGTTCGGCGCGTTCTTCGTGCTGGTCATGTTCGGGCTGTTCCGCCCGGCCAGCCGCGACATCACCAGCCAGATGATCGGCCAGCCGCTGCCAGTGTTCGACCTGCCCAAGATCGCGGCAGACCGGCCCGGGCTGGCGGCTGCCTCCTTCAAGGATGGCAAGCCGAAGCTGCTCAACGTGTTCGCATCGTGGTGCGTTCCTTGCGCGGCCGAATCCCCGCAACTGGATGAACTGGCACGCAGCGGCGTGTCGGTGCAGGGCGTGGCGATCCGCGATCGGCCCGTCGATCTCGACGCGTTCCTGGCGCGCAACGGCAATCCGTATGCGGCAATCGGCTCGGACCCGACCAGCGCGCTGCAACTGGCGATCGGTTCGTCGGGCGTGCCCGAAAGCTTCGTGATCGATGGCAAGGGCGTGATCCGTTACCAGCATATCGGCGTGATCGGACCGCAGGATATGGACACACTGCGCCAGAAACTGGCCGAGGCGGCGAAGTGAACCGCTTGGCTATAGCCCTGCTGGCGCTGCTCGCGGCGATCGTTGCCCAGGCCCCTGCGCACGCAAACGATAGCCTACCGCCCGCGCCTTATGCCTATACTCAGCTTGCCGATCCGGCGCAGGAAAAGGTCGCGCGCGACTTGATGGACACGCTGCGCTGCCTGGTTTGCCAAGGCGAATCGATCGCCGATTCCAACGCCAGCCTGGCCGGTGACATGCGCAATATCGTGCGGATGCGGATTGCCGCGGGCGAACAGCCCGAAGCAATCCGCGCCTGGTTGATGCAGCGCTACGGCAGCTATGTCAGCTACAAGCCGGTGATGAGCGCGCAGACCTGGCCGCTGTTCGCGGCGCCGGTCGCCTTGCTGGCGCTCGCGGCGTTCCTGCTGCGCGGGCGCTTTGCGCGCCGCAAGCCCGAGGATAAAAGCGCATGATGTGGGTCGTGATCGTACTGATCGCGGTTGCGGTGTTCGCGGCATTGGTGCTGGTGCTCAAGCTGCCGCGCGGCGGGTGGGAACTGGCCGGCGCGGCGCTGCTGCTGGGGATTTCGGGCTATGCGCTGCAAGGCCATCCCGGGCAGGCAGGGGCGCCCAAGGCTCCGGCTGAAAACGCCAGGGCCGCCGATGCCGCCACCATTTCCGAACGCCAGGCTATGGGCAACAAGTTCGGGACAAGCCAGAGCTGGCTGATCCTCGCCGACGCTCTGACCCGGCAGGGCCAGTACGCCGCCGCCTCCGATGTGTTGCGCAGCGCGGTCCGCAAGGACCCGAAGAACGCCGATCTGTGGGTGGCGATGGGCAATGCGCTGGTCGGCCACAGCGACGGGCTGATCAGCCCAGCCGCGCAATTGGCATTCCAGCGCGCCGCCGACATTTCGCCCGAGCATCCCGGGCCGCCGTTTTTCATGGGCCTTGCGCTGGCGCAATCGGGCAAGCTGCCCGAAGCGCGTGCGCTGTGGATGAAGCTGCTCGCGCGCACCCCTGCCGACGCGCCTTATCGGGATGATCTGTCGGCGCGGTTGGCCCGGATCAACCAGATGCTGGGCACGACCGGCGATGCCGCGTTACCGGCCGCAGCCAATGCTCCCCCACCTGCTGAAGCCAGCGGAAAGCCGCCCGTCGGGCGCTGACATCATGACCGAAACCTTGCTTTCCACTGAAGCCGGCCCGGCCAGTGTCGGCGGCGCGATCGACCGTAGTTTAGTCGGGGTCGACGCCGATCCGCGCGCGCGTTCGCGCGGGTTGATCACCGGCGCGGTCGGCGCGATCGGCGTGGTGTTCGGCGATATCGGCACCAGCCCGCTTTACGCTTTGCGCGCCACCTTCACCGGCAAGCACGCGCTGCCGCTCGACCAGTTGCACATCTACGGCATCATCAGCCTGATGTTCTGGTCCATGCTGATCATCGTGACGATCAAGTACGTGACCGTGATGATGCGCGCCGACAACCGCGGTGAGGGCGGCAGTCTGGCGTTGCTCGCGCTGATCAACCAGCTCACCGAAACGCGGCGCTGGGGCGCGGGGATCGTGCTGCTCGGCGTGTTCGCGACCGCGCTGTTCTTCGGTGATGCGATGATCACGCCGGCCATTTCGGTGCTTGCCGCGATCGAGGGAATTCAAGTCTATGCGCCGCACATGCGCGTGTCGGTGGTGCCGATTGCGCTGTTCATCCTGGTGTTCCTGTTCCTGATCCAGGAACGCGGCACCGCCAAAGTGGCGATGCTGTTCGGCCCGGTGATGGTGCTGTATTTCGTGGCGATCGCCGTGCTGGGGGTGATGAGCATTGCCGAGATGCCCGGCGTGCTCGCCGCGCTCAGCCCGCATTATGCGGTGGTGATGTACGCCGCCGATCCGTGGCACGGGTTCCTGGCGATGGGCGCCGCGGTGCTGGCGGTGGCGGGGGCCGAGGCGCTTTATGCCGACATGGGCTATTTCGGGCGCCTGCCGATCCGCGTGTCGTGGATCGGGCTGGTGCTACCCGCGCTGACGCTCAATTACCTGGGGCAGGCGTCGCTGCTGATGCGGCACGGCTCTGCGGTGGCGAACCCGTTCTTTTTGCTGGCGCCCGATGGCTTGCAATGGCCGCTGCTGATCCTGGCTTCGGCCGCCGCGATCATTGCATCGCAAGCGGTGATCTCGGGCGCGTTTTCGGTCACACAACAGGCGGTCCAGCTTGGCTTCATGCCGCGGCTCAACATCAAGCACACCAGTGCGCAGGGCGGGCAGATCTTCATTCCGGTGATCAACTACACGTTGATGGTGGCGGTGATCCTGCTGGTGCTGGCGTTCCAGCGCTCGACCAACCTGACCTCGACGTACGGGATCGCCGTCACCGGAGCGATGATGATCGACAATCTGCTGTTGGCGGTGGTGATGGTCCGGCTGTGGTCGTGGAGCAAGGCTGCCGCGCTGCCGCTGCTGGCGTTGTTCGTGGCGATCGACGCGTTGTACCTGACCGCGAACATGACCAAGGTGCCCGATGGTGGCTGGCTGCCGCTGATGCTGGGTGGGGTGATCTTCGTGCTGCTGACCACCTGGGCGCGCGGCCGGGCGCTGATGCGCGCCAGCATGAAGGCCGACATGATCCCGATGGAGGTGTTCATCAAGTCTGCGGTTGGCAGCGCAGAGCGGGTCAAGGGCACCGCGATCTTCATGGCATCGGCTGCTGCGGGCGTGCCTTCGGCGTTGCTCCACAACATCAAGCACAACAAGGTGCTGCACGAACGCGTGGTGCTGCTGACGGTCAAGATCGATGACGAGCCCTATGTCGACGACGCGGTGCGCGCCAAGGTTACAGACCTGGGGCAGGGCTTCTACCGCATGTCGCTGCACTTCGGTTTCCTTGAAGAAACCGACGTGCCCGCCGCACTGACCCGCATTTCGATGTGCGGCGAACCGTTCAGCATGCTCCACACCAGCTTCTTCCTGTCCCGCCAGACGCTGATTGCCGCCGCCAAGCCGGGCATGGCAATCTGGCGCGAAAAGCTGTTCGGCTGGATGCTGCGCAACGCCGCCAGCGCGATGGAGTTCTTCCGGTTGCCGACCAATCGCGTTGTGGAACTGGGCAGCCAGGTCGAGATTTGAGCGCTGCGGCGCATCATAGTTCCCGCGCCCCAGTTCCCGCGCCTCAGTTCCCGTTCGTGTCGAGCGAAGTCGAGACACCATGCGCGGCGCAAGCGTGTCTCGACTGACGCCAGAATGGCGGCAGTTCATCCTGAGCCTGCCGAAGGGCTCGACACGAACCGATGTGAAGCTTTGACCAACAAAAAAGCGCGGCGCCCTTTCGAGCGCCGCGCCTTTATACGCCACAATGGCGAACGAGATCAGACGATGAGGCCGTTGGCGGCAACCATCGCATAGATCATCGCCAGCGACAGCAGCAGGTTGGTGCGGCTGGCCATCAGTGCTTTCGGCGCGGCAACCGCCTTTTCCTCGGCCGTGGCTTCGACCAGGCCGAGAATCTTCTTCTGCGCGGGCCAGATGATGAACCATACGTTGAACGCCATGATCAGCGCCAGCCACATGCCCACGCCGATCAGCCGCGCCTTGCCGGGCGTGCCGAGCGACAGCGCCTGGACCAGGAATCCGCCGTTCCATGCCACGATCAGCCCGGTGATCACCGTCAGCAGCGCGGAATAGCGGAAAAAGAAGAACACCTTCGGGGCGATGTGCCCGGTGATCGCGCCCTTCATTTCGGCCGGAATCTTGGGCATCGTCGGCACCTGGACGAAGTTCAGGTAATAAAGCAGGCCGATCCACAGGATGCCGAAGAACACGTGCAGCCAGATGAAGGTCAATTTGATGCAGGCGGCGGTGCCGCTGAACGATTCAGCGTCGAGCCCGAGCATGACGATCAGCGCGAGCACCAGCCCCGCGCCGAGCACCGCGTGCAGGTTTCCAAAAAACTTACCCATTGTATTTCCCCCTAGATTGCGTCTGCCGTAGCCGCGTCACCTCACCTGGAGGTGACGACCGCCGCCACGAGCCTGCCCAGCCATTTTAGGGCAAGCGCGCGAATTGTCACCTGTGTTTGCCCGACCGGCTGTGCGCCCTTCGCGATCAGCCGAGCGGGTGGCGGGCTTGAGGCTCAATCGTGCGGTGGATTCGCCTCGGCTTCGGGCTTGGCTTCCTGCGTCAGGCCGTGGCGCAGCAGCATCGGCAACTGCGTGAAGGTGAACAGGAACGACAGCGAGGTTACGCCCCAGACTTTGATCCAGAGCCAAGTCTCGAACCCGCCATTTGATTTGTTATAGAAGTGGCGCAAAACCTCATTGCCAACCGCCAGCATAACAAAAAACACCGCCCAGTTCCGAGAAAGTTTGAGCCAGCCTTCTTGGTCCAGTCCTTCGAATGCCGCTTCAAGCAGGTAGCGCAACATCGCTTTTCCGCGCAGCAGTCCGCCGAACAGGATCGCTGCGAACAGCAGGTAAACTCCAGTTGGCTTCATCTGAATGTAATCGGGATCGCCGAGCCACACCGTCAGAGCGCCGAATCCGATAATCAGCACGGCAGAAAGCCACAACATCGGCGCTATTTTGCCCAGTTTCCACTTTGAGATGACCAGCGCGATCACCGTCGCCACCATGAACGCGGCGGTGCTGCGTGTTACGGCGAACGCTGCGCCGTAGGTGTCCTTTGTCGCGTCGGCCGGGCTGAAGTGCCGGTAAGCAAGGAAGAACACCAGCAGCGGCCCGAAATCGATCGCCAGGTTGAGCCAGGTCGACTTGGGTTTTTTGGTGGTGGGCTGGGAAGCCATCAGCGAAACACTCCGGCAATCACGCGGGCGAGCAAGTCTGGATCGAACGCGCGAAGGTCGTCGATGGTTTCGCCCACCCCGATCGCGTGGATGGGCAAGCCGTATTGTTCGGCCGCCGCGACCAACACGCCGCCGCGCGCGGTGCCATCGAGCTTGGTCATGATCAGGCCGGTCACGCCCGCCACTTCGCGGAAGGTTTCGATCTGCTGCAACGCGTTCTGGCCATTGGTGGCATCGAGCACCAGCACCACGTCGTGCGGCGCCTCGGGGTTCATCCGGCCGAGCACGCGGCGCACTTTGGCCAGTTCGTCCATCAGTTCGCGCTTGTTTTGCAGGCGCCCGGCGGTGTCGACGATCAGCGTGTCGATGCCAGTTTCGGTTGCCGATTTCAGCGCATCAAACACCACGCTTGCGGGATCGCCGCCTTCTGCGCCCGCGACGATCGGCACGCCCAGCCGATCGGCCCAGACGCGCAATTGCCCGATCGCGGCGGCGCGGAAGGTGTCTCCGGCGGCCAGCATCACGCCGTAGTCCTGTTCCTGGAACACGTGCGCCAGCTTGGCGATGGTGGTGGTCTTGCCCGAACCGTTGACCCCGATCACCAGGATCACTTGCGGGCGCGGAAAAGCGGTGATGTCGAGCGGCTTGGCCACCTTTCGCAGGATCACCGCGATTTCCTCGGCGACGATTTCGCGCAAGCCTTCATCGGTCAGCCCGGCGTCGTAGCGCCCTTCTTCCAGCCGCGCCCGGATGCGTGCGGCGGCGCGCGGGCCGAGGTCCGAGGCGATCAGCGCGTCCTCGATCTCGTCGAGCGTGCCGGCATCGAGCTTTGTTTTCCCGACAAGTCCGCCCAGATTGCTGGTCAGCCGGTCGGACGTCTGCTTGAACCCGCCGAGCAATCTGTCGCTCCAGGAGGCGTCACTCATGCCAGCATGCCTTCAACGATCCGTGTGGGGGTGATGGTGAGAATTTCGCCGGCGCGCGCGCGGGGCGGCAGGCGATAGGGAGCGAAGGCGCCCGAATGGCCGGTTCCGTCGCGTTCGGCAAGCACGGCTTGCGGTTTGTGCAGCAGCCCGCCCAGCCACAACGCGCGTTCGTGCGCCACGGCTTCGCGCAAGGCGGCGGCGCGGGCGCGGACTTCGGGCGGATCGACTTGCGGCATCCGCGCGGCGGGGGTGCCGGGGCGGGGGCTATAGGGAAACACGTGGCCGTGGACGATGCCGCACTCGGCGATCAGCGCGAGGCTGTTGGCGTGCATCGCGGGGGTTTCGGTGGGGAAGCCGGCGATGAGGTCGGCACCGATCGCGATGTCTGGCCGTGCGGCGCGCAAACGGCCGACGAGATCGAGCGAAGCCCCTCGCGAATGGCGGCGCTTCATGCGTTTGAGTACCATGTCGTCGCCCGCCTGCAACGAAAGGTGGACATGCGGCATCACGCGCGGATGATGCGCGATCAGGTCGAACAAGTGATCGTCGATCTCGATCCCGTCGAGCGAGGACAGGCGCAGCCGCGGCAGATCGGGGAATGCGCCGAGGATTGTGGCGACCAATGCGCCAAGGCTCAGGCGGTCCGGCAAGTCGGCGCCCCAACTGGTGAGATCGACCCCGGTCAGCACCACTTCCTTCGTGCCCGCCTCGACATGCTCGCGGACCGACCGCAGCACTTCGAGTGGGGGCAGCGAGCGGCTGGCGCCCCGGCCTTGCGGGATAATGCAGAAGGTGCAGGCGTGATCGCATCCGGTCTGGACCGGCACGAATGCGCGGGTGCGCGCGATGGAGCGTGCGATCGGCGCGCGTTCGATGGCGAGCCCCCATGATTCGGGCAGCAGCTTGGCATCGTTGAGAACCACGCCATCGACTTCGGGCATGGCCGCGAACACATCGGGTTCGATCGTCGCGGCACAGCCGGTGACGATCAGCCGCGCGCCCGGATGATCGGCCCGCGCCTTGCGCACCGCGCGGCGCGATTGGCGCGTAGCCTCGGCGGTGACCGCGCAGGAATTGACCACCACCGTGTCCGGCCCGATCATGGCGTGGATGCGCTCGCTCTCGGCCAGGTTCAGCCGGCAGCCGAGCGTGATCACGTTTGAACTCATGCCGGGAACTGCGCGTCGTCGAAAGTGCCTTCGAAGGCCAGCGTAGCGGGGCCGCTCATCGTGATCGAACCGCCCGGAGCCCAGGCGATCGTCAGGTCGCCGCCAGGCAGCGACACGCGCACCGGGCTTGCAACCAGCTTGCGCCGGATCGCAACCACGGCGCTCGCGCATGCGCCGGTGCCGCACGCGCGGGTTAGCCCCGCGCCGCGCTCCCACACGCGCAACCGGATGTGATCCGGCCCGGCCAGGTTCAGCACATTGACGTTGATGCGGCTCGGGAACAGCGGGTCGGTTTCGATCTGCGGGCCCAGCCGTGCGAGATCGACCGCTTGCGCGTCCGCCACCACGCAGACCACGTGCGGGTTGCCGACGTTGACTGCCGTTGGATCGGAAAGATCTTCCCAACCGACCGGCATGTGCAGCGTGTCCATCGCATAAGCCAACGGGATCGCGTCCCAGTCGAAGCGCGGCGCGCCCATGTCGACCGCGATGCCAGCCTCGTCGACGCGCGCGGTCAGCAGGCCGCCACCAGTTTCGATCGTGGTTTCGGCGGCGCCGGTTTGCCCGGCCAGCAGCATTCCCACCGCGCGCGTGGCGTTGCCGCAGCTTTCGACTTCGCCGCCATCGGGGTTGAAGATCCGCATGCGCACCCGGGCCACCGCCGATGGTTCGAGCACGATCACCTGGTCGCAGCCGATCCCGGTCTGCCGATCGGCCAGCGCGGCGGCACGGGTGCCGGTCATTGCGGGCCACGCGGCAAGCGCGGCATCGCGGCGATCAATCACCACGAAGTCGTTACCAAGCCCATGCATCTTGCGAAACGGAATACGCATGGTGCGCGCTCTAGACGATCGCGCGGCTTGCGTGGAGCGGCTTTTTGCCGCGGCGGGGATTTACCGCTTGGCGCGCTTCGCCGTCGCTGGCGCGGGCAATACCGGGACGACAGGAACCGCCGGTTCAGCCGAAGTCCCGCGGTCCTCGTTCAGCCAGCGCAGCACGGTCGTGGCATCTGCGGGCCGGCCGTAAAGATAGCCCTGACCCTTGAACGCACCATATTTCTGCAGCGCCGTGACGACTTCGGGGCTCTCGATGCCTTCGGCGGTGATCGGCAGTCCCATGCCATCGCCGATCGACGTGATCGCGCTGATGATCATCGCGCTGTCGGGGTTGGAACACAGCGAGGAAACGAAGCTCTTGTCGATCTTGATCCGGTCGAACGGCAATGTGCGCAGTTGCGAAAGCGAGCTGTAGCCGATGCCGAAGTCATCAAGGCTGACTTGCACGCCCTGGTTGCGCAAGCTGGTCATCAACGAGCGGACCACGCCC
Organism: Novosphingobium sp.; assembly: GCF_025351285.1. Taxonomy (GTDB): domain Bacteria; phylum Pseudomonadota; class Alphaproteobacteria; order Sphingomonadales; family Sphingomonadaceae; genus Novosphingobium. The sequence continues at coordinate 18,462 of NZ_JANXWG010000136.1, read as the reverse complement.
AGGTTGTTGTGAAGGCTGGTTTCAGTGATCTCGACTTCGAGCCGGCTGGGCGGGAAATTGGCCTCGACCATGATCTTGAGCAGCTTTTGCGCAAACCACGGATCGCGCAACTGGATCGGTGAAATGTTGACCGACAGCGTGACGTCGCTGCCCCAGTCGCGCGCGTCCTTCACGGCCTGGCGGATCAGCGATTCGGAGAGTGTACCGATCACGCCGATTTCCTCGGCAATGCTGATAAACGATTCGGGCGCGACCATGCCGTGCGTGGGCGAATTCCAGCGCGCGAGCATCTCGAAGCCCGTGATCCGGCCAGTCGCAAGGTCGATCTGCTTTTCGTAGAAGGGCACGAATTCGTTGCGATCGATGCCGTCGCGGATATCGCGTTCGATCTCGCTGCGCGAACGCATTTCGCGCGCCATCTGCGTCTCGAACCAGAAATAGCGGCTGCGGCCGAACTTCTTGGCCTGGTACATCGCCAGGTCTGCGCGGTGCAGCAGTTCATCGGCATCGGGCGCGATTTCACCTGCGACAAATGCAATCGTACTGGCCAGGCCGATCGAGGCGCCGGTGTTGAGCGTGTGTCCTTCGCCATAGACCGGTTCTGCCAGGCGTTCGATGATACGGTTGGCCAGCGCGTCGATGCTTTGCGCGGATTGATCGGCAAAGGGAATCGCGCAGGCAAACTCATCACCACCCAGCCGGGCAAGGGGCACGTCGCCGGGCAGCAGCGCGCGCAACCGTGCGACCACTTCGATCAGCACTGCATCACCCATGCGATGTCCGTACGAATCGTTGATGCCCTTGAAGCGATCGAGATCGATCATCATCACCGCAACGTTCTGCCCCTGCGCTTGCGCCTGTTCGATCATGCCGGTGGTGGCGGGCAGCAGGCTCCGGCGGTTGAGGCAGCCGGTGAGCGGATCGGTCTGCGCCAGCCAGTTGGCGGTTTCTTCGGCGCGGCGCCGTTCACCCACTTCGCGGGTCAATTCCTTGTACCTGCGATAACCGAAGATCAGGAGTGCCACGTTGAGGAACAGCGCGTTGGCCAGCAGCGGATCGATCGGGCCCTGGCCGGTGACGATGGAATGCGCCGTCTGAATCAGCGCGCGACTGCCTGTTCCCACGAACAGCGCGATGGCCAAGACCACGATGACCAGAGCCATCATGTCTCGCTCGGCCGTTCTAAGCCGATTCTCGCCGCCATTGCTGGTCGAGTTTGCCTTGCTTGATGCCATGATCCGGCTCGTCCGCCTCTGAACTGTTCACTCGATGAGGGTGGTTAGCGCAATCGACTGAAGTTTCGGTTAAGATATGGTACCGCCGCACGGCCTACCTTTGCAGGCGATCCATCCAAGCGCCCACTGCTTGCAATGCGCCGGTTTTGGCGTTAGGGGCCCATTGTCCTGCGGTTCGTAAAGGAACGTGGCACAAGATCGATTTGGCCCGATGGATGCCAAACGCTGGTCGGCGAGGTTTCGCCCACCGGCGTTTTTCGCGTTTTCGAGCCGCCAGGTTCAGCACGGGTTGCCACGGCGGCCGATTGATGAGGGAAGCGAAGCCATGTTCGACAGTCTTTCCGATCGGCTCGGCGGTGTGTTCGATCGGCTGCGCGGGCGCGGTGCGCTCAAGGAAGACGATGTCCGCGCCGCCATGCGCGAAGTGCGGATCGCGCTGCTGGAGGCCGATGTCGCGCTGCCGGTGGTGCGCCGCTTCGTCGATCGCGTTACCGAAGAAGCGATCGGCCAGAACGTGCTGCGTTCGGTCACGCCGGGGCAGATGGTCGTCAAGATCGTCAACGACGCGCTCATCGAAACGCTCGGCGGCGCGAACGTGGAACTCGATCTGGCCGCCACCCCGCCGGTGGTGATCATGATGGTCGGCCTGCAAGGCTCGGGCAAGACCACCACCACCGCCAAGCTGGGCAAGTTGCTGCGCGAAAAGCACGACAAGAAGGTGCTGATGGCGTCGCTCGACGTCAACCGCCCGGCCGCGCAGGAACAGTTGAAGGTGCTGGGCGAGCAGGCGCAAGTCGCCACGCTGCCGATCATCGCGGGCCAGCTGCCGGTCGAGATCGCCACGCGCGCGGTCAATGCGGCGAAGTTGCAGGCGGTCGACGTGCTGCTGCTCGATACCGCGGGCCGGCTCCACGTCGACTCGGCGCTGATGGACGAGATGAAGGCGGTTTCCGCTGTCTCGGCCCCGCGCGAAACCTTGCTGGTGGTCGATGCGCTGACCGGGCAGGACGCGGTCAACGTCGCGCAGAGCTTCGCCGGCGAAGTCGACCTGACCGGGGTGGTGCTCACCCGCATGGACGGCGATGCGCGGGGCGGCGCGGCGCTGTCGATGCGCGCCGTTACGGGCAAGCCGATCAAGTTTGCCGCCACGGGCGAAAAGCTCGATGCGATCGAGGCGTTCCATCCTGAACGCGTCGCGGGTCGCATCCTGGGCATGGGCGACGTGGTCGGGCTGGTCGAACGCGCCGCGGCGACGGTGCAGGTCGAGGACGCCGAGCGCATGGCCGCGCGGATGGCCAAGGGCCAGTTCGACATGAACGACTTGCGCAGCCAGCTCAAGCAGATGCAGAACATGGGCGGCATCGGCGCGCTCGCCGGAATGCTGCCGGGCATGAAGAAAGCCAAGGCGGCGATGGCCGACAGCGGCATGAACGACAAGGTGCTGGTGCATCTCGAAGCCATCATCGGTTCGATGACCGTGGCCGAGCGCGCACGCCCCGAACTGCTCAACGCCAAGCGCAAGATCCGGCTGGCCAAGGGTTCGGGCACCAACGTGCAGGACGTCAACAAGCTTCTCAAGATGCACCAGGAAATGGGCAAGGCGATGAAGCAGATCCGCAAGATGGGCGGCATGAAGGGCTTGGCCGCGATGTTCGGCAAAGGTGGCCTGGGCGGCGGCGGCGATGGCGGGATGGGCGGCGGCGGCATGCCCGACGCTGGAGGTTTTGGGGGCTCGTTCGGTGGCATGGGCGGCGGCGGCGGAATGGGCGGATTGCCCGGCCTCGGCGGCGGCAAGCTGCCCGCCAACATCAACGATCTGCTCAAGAAAAAATGAATTTCACGGTTTTCAAATTCGCATTGAAAGAAGGATAATACCATGTCTGTTGCACTGCGTCTGTCGCGTGGCGGCTCCAAGAAGCGCCCGTATTACAAGGTTGTCGTCTCGAACAGCCGTTCGCCGCGCGACGGCAAGTACCTGGAGCAGGTCGGCACTTACAACCCGCTGCTGGCCAAGGACGATGAAAACCGCGTGCGCCTGATCGAAGATCGCGTGCGTTACTGGCTGGGCGTTGGCGCGCAGCCGACCGATCGTGTTGCGCGCATGCTCGACAAGGCCGGGATCAAGGAACGCGTCGCCACCCACAACCCCAACGCCGGCGAGCCGGGCAAGAAGGCCAAGGAACGCGCCGAGGACAAGGCCAAGAAGATCACCGACGCCGAAGAAGCCGCGCGCGAAGCCGCTGAGGCTGCGGCCGCCGCCGCTGCTGGTCCGGCCCCCGAGCCTGAAGCCGCTGCTGAAGAAGCTCCGGCCCAGGAAGAATCGGCTGAGGCTGCTCCCGCCGAACAGGCCGAGGGCTGAGGCTCTTGACCACGGATCGCCCCGTCACGCTCGCCGCTGTAGCCGGCGCGCATGGCGTGACGGGCGAGGTCCGGCTCAAGCTGTTCGGTGAAGGCGTGGCGCGGCTCAAGCGTTACCGCGCCTTCAACGCCAACGGCGCTGGGGGTTCGCTCACGGTCAGCAGCTTGCGCGATGACGCCAAGGGCGGGGCCATCGCGCGCTTTGCCGAAGTGACCACGCGCAACGCCGCCGAGGCGTTGCGCGGAACGGCTTTGACCGTGCCGCGCAGCAGCCTGCCCACGCTGGCCGAGGGCGAATACTATCACGCCGACCTGATCGGCTTGCCTTGCGTCTCGACCACGGGCGAAGCGCTGGGCACTTGCGTCGCGATCGACAACTTCGGCGCTGGCGACGTGATCGAGATCGAGCGACCCGCAGCAGACGGCAAGCCCGTCCAACGCTTCATGGTGCCGATGCGCCTTGAATCGGTGCCCGAATGGAACGCAGAACGGCTGGTGATTGACGCGGCCTTCGTCGAATAGTATATACATCGCGTATATACGAAAGGTCGGCGATGGGCACGGAATACACCGCAAAAAGCTTCAAGTCGGGCAATTCGGTCGCGATCCGGGTGCCCGCTGGTCTCGGGATCGAGCCCGGCCGGGAATGGCTGGCGGAGTGGGTGGACGGCGAGTTGCACCTCAAGGCCAAGCCGCAGCCCAAGCGCAAGATCGACATCAGCGGGTTCGCGGGCAAACTACCAGGCTTCACGCCCGCGCCGCGTGAGGACTTCGAGGAGCGGCCCAGCACGATTGCCGCGCGGAAGGCTGCCGGACTTTCGTGATCCGATATCTCATCGATTGGGACCTCGCCATCTATGCGATGGGCGGCGAAAAAGATTCGCGCCTCAATGAGCGTCTGGCGTCGTGCGATGCTGGCGAATTGGGCATTTCGGCAATCAGCTTCGCCGAAGTCGCGCTCGGCACATGGAACGGCAAGCCGCCGCGCCAAGAGGTGCTCGATGAATTCGTGCGCGTAATTCCGATTTTGCCTTTCGACGAAGCCGCTGCGCGTGAATATGCGCGGCTGCCGTTCAAGCGCGCGCGCTTCGACCGGCTGCTCGCCGCGCATGCGCTGAGCATCGGGGCGACGGTGGTGGCCAACAACGAGGCCGATTTCGCCGATGTGCCGGGGTTGGTGGTGGAGAACTGGGCGGCGTGAGCGTGCTGTCGATTCAGGGAGCCGTGCGATGATTGGCCTGGTACTGGTTGTGGCGATCGTCGCGGCGTTGGCTGCGGGCCTGTCTGCAGGCCTGGCAATGTGGGCCGGTGCGCTACGCCGCAGGATGCGGGTTGCCATCGCCGCGCTGCTGTCTTCGCTTATTCCGCTGTCGATAGCGCTCGTCGCGGTGGTGCGGGAAGGTGCGGGGGGGATCGCCATCGCTTCGGTGCTGATGGTGATCCTGATCCTGGCGATTGCCGTCGGCCTGCCGGTCTCGCTCGCGATGACCCGCTCCAAGCCGCCGGTCGAGCCATTGGAGCACACCTTCGAGTGACCTTCGCCGCCACCGTCCTCACGCTCTATCCCGAGATGTTCCCCGGCCCGCTGGGCATTTCGCTCGCCGGCCGCGCGCTGGCCGAGGGGAAGTGGAGCTTCGAGGCCGTGCAGATCCGCGATTTCGCGGCGGACAAGCACCGCACGGTCGATGATACGCCGGCCGGCGGTGGCGCGGGCATGGTCCTGCGCGCCGATGTGCTGGCGGCGGCGGTGGATTTTGCGCGCGCGCAGGTCCTCCCCGAGCTTGCTCGGGGAGGTGGCAGTTCCGCAGGAACTGACGGAGGGGTGATGCTTGAGGGCGAGGCTTGTGCCGCCCAGCCCCTCCACCACCCATCGGACGGTCCCCCTCCCCGAGGCAAGCTCGGGGAGGATCAAGAACGCCCCGTCCTGGCCATGACGCCGCGCGGCAAACCGCTCACCCAGGCGCGCGTGCGCGAACTTGCCGCCGGCCCCGGCGTGATCGTGCTGTGCGGCCGCTTCGAGGGCTTCGATGAACGCATCTTCGCCGGCCGCGGCATCGAGGAAGTCTCGGTCGGCGACATCGTGCTTTCGGGCGGCGAGCCGGCCGCGCTGATGCTGCTCGACGCTTGCATTCGGCTGCTTCCCGGCGTAATGGGCGCGGCTTCAAGCGGGATGGAGGAGTCGTTCGAAAACGGTCTCCTTGAATACCCGCACTATACCCGACCTCAGGAATGGGAAGGGCGCACGATCCCTGAAGTGCTGCGGTCGGGGGATCATGCGAAAATCGCCGCCTGGCGCCAAGCGCGCTCGGAGGATGATACACGGCTACGCAGGCCGGACCTTTGGGAGCGCCACCGTGGCGCTCGGGGCCAGTCTGCCTCTGGTGCGCGGCACGAAGAATGAAGGAATTGAGGCCATGAACCTCATCGAACAGATCGAAGCCGAAGAAATTGCCAAGGCGATCGCGAAGGCTGGCAAGGAAATCCCGACGTTCCGTCCCGGCGACACCGTACGCGTGGGCGTGAAGGTCATCGAAGGCGAACGCACTCGTGTGCAGGCCTATGAAGGCGTGTGCATCGCGCGCTCGAACAAGGGCATCGGCTCCAACTTCACCGTGCGCAAGATGTCGTTCGGCGAAGGCGTGGAGCGTGTGTTCCCGCTGTATTCGCCCAACATCGAAAGCATTACCGTGGTCCGCCGCGGTGTCGTGCGTCGTGCCAAGCTCTACTACTTGCGCGGCCGCACCGGCAAACGCGCGCGTATTGCCGAGCGCAAAGTGGTCAGGACCAACCAGGACTGAACGGATTTACCGCCCAAAGCGGTGTGAACCGATCAAAAGGCGTCCTGGCTCACCTGCCGGGACGCCTTTTTCTTTGCCTTCTTCCGACCTTACCGGGAGCCTGACCTTGCCATGCGAAATCTTGCCCTGCTTGCTGCCCTCATTGTCGCCCAGCCTGCGCTGGCAGCGGAGCCTTTGCCGGTGAGCGCCACCCCGCTCACCATCGCGCGCGTGTTCGCCAGCCCCAGCCTCAACGGCCCGGTGCCGCGCGGGGTCAAGCTGTCGCCCGATGGCAAATGGCTGACCGTCCTGCGCAGCCGCGCCGATGATCGCGAGCGCTACGACTTGTGGGGCTACGATCGCGCCAGCGGGCAATGGACGATGCTGGTCGATTCCACCGCGCTCGGCGGCGGTCGCGCGCTGAGCGAGGCCGAGAAGATGCAGCGCGAGCGGCAACGGATCGGCGACCTCAAGGGCATCGTCAGCTACTCGTGGGCGGCCGACAGCAAGGCGCTGATGGTGCCGCTCGATGGTGCGCTTTACCTCGCCGGGCTGGACGGAAAGACCACGCAGATCGAAGGCGTGGGAGACGGCGCACTCAACCCAACGCTGAGTCCCGCCACTGGACATGGGGGCGGCTACGTCTCGTTCGTGCGTGACCGGCGCTTGTGGGTCGGCGCGCTTGGTGCCACTCCGCAGCCCGTCACGCCCGAGGAATCCGCCGCGACCGTCCATTGGGGCGAGGCCGAATTCGTCGCGCAAGAAGAAATGGCGCGCTTCACCGGGCACTGGTGGGCACCCGATGACAGCCACGTTGCGGTCGAACGCTTCGACGAGGCTCCGGTCGGCGTCGTCACCCGCGCCGCCATCGGCGCCGATGGTACGAAGACCTTCGACCAGCGCTACCCGGCTGCGGGCACGCCCAACGCGGTGGTGTCGCTGTGGGTGGTGACGCCCGACGGCAAGTCGCGCGTGCAAGTGGACCTCGGCCCCGATCCCGATATCTACCTCGCGCGAGTCGACTGGGCGCGCGACGGTAAGACGCTTTACGTCCAGCGCGAAAACCGCGCGCAGACCCGGCTCGACATGCTCGCGGTCGATCCCAAGACCGGCAAGGCACAGGTGCTGTTCACTGAGAGCGCCGCACCGAACACCTGGATCAACTTGTCCGACGGCTACCGCTTCTTGAAGGACGGCAGCCTGATCTGGTGGTCCGAACGCGATGGCCACGGACACCTGTGGCGCTTTGCCAAGGGGCGCTGGAACCAGTTGACCAAGGGTCCGTGGGTGGTCTCCGCGCTGGTCGGGGTGGATGAAAAGGCCGGCAAGGCTTACTTCACCGCCAACCGCGACGATCCCCTCGCGATGCAGCTTTACGCGCTCGACCTGGCGCATCCCGCAGCGATCAAGCTGTTGGGCGAACCTGGCTTCGATCATTCCGCCACGATGGACAAGGCCGGGCAGACACTGCTGGTCACGCGTTCATCGAGCACGCAGCCGCCGCAAGTCTATGTGGCGGATGCCGCCGGGCAGCGTCTGGCCTGGGTCGAGGAGAACAGGCTCGATACCGCGCACCCGCTCGCGCCTTACCTCGCCAGCCAGCGACCAGCACAGTTCGGCACGATCAAGGCTGCCGACGGCACCACGCTCCACTGGAAGATGATTGCCCCCGCGATGGAGCCGGGCAAGCGCTATCCGGTGCTGTTTTCGCACTATGGTGGGCCGCATTCGCAAGTGGTCACGCGCGGCTGGGCAAGCCCGCTCGAACAGGCAATTGTTGCCAAGGGCTTCATCTGGTTCGAGATCGACAACCGGGGCAGCGCCAACCGCGGCGTCGCTTACGAAAGCCAGATCCGCCACGCGATGGGCACGGTCGAAGTGGCCGACCAGCTTGCCGGGGCGAATTACCTCAAGACCTTGCCGTTCGTCGATCCGGCCAAGATCGCGATCTACGGCTGGTCCTACGGCGGCTACATGACGCTGAAGATGCTGCAAGCCAACCAGGGCGTCTATGCCGCGGGCATTGCGGGCGCGCCGGTGACGAAGTGGGGGCTTTACGACACCCACTACACCGAACGTTACCTGGGCGATCCGCGCGCGGTGCCTGAAGTCTATGCCAAGTCCGATGCGCTCGGTGATGCCGCCAAGATTACCGATCCGCTGCTGCTGGTCCACGGCATGAGCGACGACAACGTGGTTTTCGACAATTCGACCGCGCTGGTCGCCAAGCTGCAAGCCAACGAAGTGCCGTTCGAGATGATGCTCTACCCCGGCTACACGCATCGCGTGGGCGGGCCGAAGATCGGGCCGCATCTGTGGGACACGATCTTCGCGTTCCTGGCGCGGCATGGCGTAACACCGCCGAAATAGGCGCGGTTCACCATCGTAAAGTGCAATTTTCTTGCGGCAGCGCCCCATGGGGCTATCGGACCGCCAAGACTTAGAAGGACTTGAATATGGGTTACCGTGTGGTTGTGGTCGGCGCGACGGGCAATGTCGGGCGCGAAATGCTCAACGTGCTGGCCGAGCGTGAATTTCCGGCCGACGAGATCGCGGCGGTGGCATCGCCCCGCTCGACCGGCACCGAGATCGAGTACGGCGAGAGCGGCAAGGTGCTCAAGTGCAAGAATATCGAGCACTTCGATTTTGCCGGCTGGGATATCGCGCTGTTCGCGGCCGGGTCTGCCGCAGCCAAGGAATACGCGCCCAAGGCGGCGGCGGCCGGCTGCGTGGTGATCGACAATTCGTCGTTCTACCGCATGGACCCCGACGTGCCGCTGATCGTGCCCGAAGTGAACCCCGACGCGATCGATGGGTACAAGCGCAAGATGATCATCGCCAACCCCAACTGCTCGACCGCGCAGATGGTGGTGGCGTTGAAGCCCTTGCACGATCTGGCAAAGATCAAGCGCGTGGTGGTGTCGACTTACCAGTCGACATCGGGCGCGGGCAAGGCGGGCATGGACGAACTGTTCGAGCAGACCCGCGCGGTGTTCATGCCGATCGGCGAAGTCTCGCCGCCGCAAGTGTTCACCAAGCAGATCGCGTTCAACGTGATCCCGCACATCGACGACTTCCTGGATGATGGCTTCACCAAGGAAGAATGGAAAATGGTGGTCGAAACCAAGAAGATCCTCGATCCCAAGATCAAGGTCGTCGCCACATGCGTGCGCGTGCCGGTGTTCGTCGGCCATTCCGAGGCGATCAACCTCGAATTCGAAAACGAGATCTCGGCCGAACAAGCGCAGGACGTGCTGCGCGAGGCGCCCGGTGTGATGCTGATCGACAAGCGCGAGGACGGCGGATACGTCACCCCGATCGAATGCGTCGGTGATGGCGCGACGTACGTGTCGCGGGTGCGTGAAGACCCCACGGTTGACAACGGCCTGGTGATCTGGTGCGTATCCGACAACTTGCGCAAGGGTGCCGCTCTGAACGCGGTGCAGATCGCCGAACTGCTGGGCCGGCGGCATCTGAAGAAGGGCTGAAGCGGCTGCTTCGATCAGCGCCGGCGTGACCGCGATCTGGCTCCCCGCCGCGCTGCTGGGCGGGCTGTTCCAGGCGTGGCGCACCGCGATCCAGCAGCGGTTGCGCGCCGAATTGACCGTCAGCGGTGCGGGGCTGGTGCGTTATGCCTTCGGCGCGCCGGTCGCGCTGGTGTTGCTGGGGGCCTATCTCGCGTGGTGGGACGAGCCGCTGCCCGGCGTGGCGGCGCACTTCTGGCCGCTCGCAGCGGCGGGCGGGCTCGCGCAAATCCTGGGCACAAACGCGCTGATTGCGGCTTTCGGGCATCGCGGGTTCGTGGTCGGCACCGCCTTTTCCAAGACCGAGGCGTTGCAGGCGGCGCTGGTCTCGTTCGTGCTGCTGGGCGAGCGGCTGGGCTGGCTGGTGTGGGCGGGCATCGGCGTCGGCGTGGCCGGGGTGACCGTGCTGGGCACCGCGGGCAGGGGGGTGGGCTGGCGCGGCCTTGTTGCCAGCCTCACCCAACGCGGCGCCCTGCTGGGCCTTGCTTCGGGCGGGCTGTTCGCGCTGACCGGCGTGCTGGTCAAGCTCGCCACGCAGCAGATCGCGACGCCCGACCACGTGTTGGCGGCGCTGGTCGCGCTGGTGGTCGTCATGGCGATCCAGACCATGATGCACGGAACCTGGGTGGCGTGGCGTGAGCCGGCAACCTGGCGCGCGGTGTGGGTCAGCCGGCGCACATCGGCGCAAGTGGGCCTGCTCGCCGCGCTGGGATCGGCGTGCTGGTTCACCGGCTTTGCCACCGCGCCGGTCGCGCTGGTGCGCGTTGTGGGCCAGATCGAGGTGTTCGCCACGCTCGCCTTCGGGCATTTCTATCTGCGCGAACCGCTGGCCTTGCGCGAAGCGGCGGGCTTGCTGCTGGTGGCTGCGGGGGTCGCGCTGGCGTTGGTGGGCAGCCTGGGGCATTGACCGAACTCCGCGCGCGAACTCCACCTATCGCGCACCGAAGTTTGTCTATCTCGTTGGTGGAGATTTCGTACTATAAGCGATTGCCGCGCGGGTGGCGCACTGCCACCTTGATCGCGTGGCCTTTGGGCCGGGGAGTTGCCGCTTGTTCCAGCACCTGTTCGATCACTTCGACGCATTGCACGCCGTCGCCGGGTTGCTGGTGGGGGTTCTCGTCGGGTTGACCGGGGTGGGCGGCGGATCGCTGATGACCCCGTTGCTGGTGCTGATGTTCGGGATCAATGCCAAGACCGCGGTTGGCACCGATCTGCTTTATGCTGCCGTCACCAAGATGTTCGGCTCGGCGGTCCACGGCTGGCGCGAGACGGTCGACTGGAAGATTTTTCGCCGGCTGGCTTCGGGCAGCGTGCCGGGCGCGCTGATTGCGCTGGTGATCCTGCAAGCGCTCGGCAATCCGCCGAAAGCCGCGGAGCACGTGATCCTGCTGGTGCTGGGTGTGATGCTGGTGCTGACCGCATTCGCCACCGCGTTCCAGAAGAAGCTGATCGCCCTGACTGCGCACCAGGATCCGCTTTACGAACGCAATGCGCTGTTGCCTACGGTGGTGTTGGGCTTCGTGCTTGGCGTGCTGGTGTCGATCTCGTCGGTCGGCGCGGGCGCGATCGGCGTCACGGTGCTGCTGATGCTTTACCCCAAGCTGCCGATCTCGCGGATCGTCGGAACCGATATCGTGCACGCCGTGCCACTGCTGCTGGTGGCGGGCGCGGGTCACTGGTTCATCGGTGACGTGGACGGATCGCTGCTGGTAAACCTGCTGGTCGGATCGATCCCCGGCGTGATCATCGGCAGCCTGTTGTCCAGCCGCGCGCCCGACAAGTACTTGCGGCCGGCGCTGGCAGCGGTGCTTTTGGTATCGGGGGCCAAGCTGCTCGGCGCGTTCTAGCGCCTTCCGCATCGCCGTCGCGCTGGCTATGATGCGTGCATTCAAAGGGAGGCAACGCGATGCGCTACGAACTTCACGGCACCACCATGCAGACGCTGGCGATCGACTTGTCGCGCGGCGAAACGCTTTACAGCCAGACCGCGAGCATGGCCTGGATGACCGAAAACGTCGCGATGAACACCAACACCGGCGGCGGGCTGTTCGCCGGGCTCAAGCGCGCAATCGCGGGCGGTGGGCTGTTCGTGACCGAGTTCACCGCCGAAGCCGACGCGCATATCGCCTTTGCTTCGCGCTTTCCCGGGCAGATCATCCCCGTCACGCTGGCGGCCGGGCAGTCACTGATCTGCCGCAAGGAGACGTTCCTTGTCGCCGAAAAGTCGGTCACGCTCGACATCGCTTTCCAGCAGCGGCTGGGCGCCGGGTTCTTCGCGGGCGAGGGTTTCGTGATGCAACGCGTGACCGGACCGGGCACGGTGTTCCTCGACCTGTCGGGCGAAGTGGTCGAAAAGGTGCTGGCTCCGCGTGAACGGTTGCTGGTCCACGCCGGGCACATCGGCATGCAGGAACCGTCGGTCTCGATCGACATCCGCATGATGCGCGGCTTCCGCAACGTGCTGTTCGGTGGCGAGGGGCTGTTCCTGGCGACGCTGGAGGGGCCGGGCAAGGTCTGGTTGCAATCCATGCCGATCCTCAACCTGGCCGAAGAAATCGGCCGCTACCTGCCGCGCGGCGAAGGCGGCAGCAGCGGCAACTTCAGCGGCGGATCGGTCCTGGGCGCGGGCGCGGCGGCGGCAGCGGTAGGCGGCATCTTCGGCAGCCTGCTGGGCGATAGCTGAATGAGCACCACCCCGACCAACACGACAATGCACGGCGGCGGCTGCCAGTGCGGCAAGGTCCGCTACAGCGCCCAGCTTGCCAGCAACGAAGCGTACCTGTGCCACTGCCGGATGTGCCAGCGCGCCACCGGCGGCGTGGCCGCGGCGATGGTCGGCGTGTCCGACGGCGCAGTAACGTGGCAGGGCCAGCCCGAATGGTACACCAGCTCCCCCATCGCACAGCGCCCGTTTTGCGCCACTTGCGGCACCCCGCTGGGGTTTCGCTACAACGATGGCACAGGGCTGGACCTCACCGTCGGCAGCTTCGACGATCCTTCGGTGTTCGTGCCCGTCGCGCACGGCGGGGTGGAAAGCCTGCACGAAGCCTGGATCGACACCCGCAAGCTGCCGCGCCAGCGTACGACCGATAGCAAATCCTCGATCGCGCACTGGAGCGCGGTGGGGAAAGACGTGCCGTGAATCTCCCCGCCCGCTTGCGGGAGGGGTTGGGGGTGGGCATGGTCCGGCAATGACGTCAAAAGATAAAGAGCCCACCCCCCGGCCGCTGTTCCTGCCGAACGCCTCCGGCTCCCCGCAAGCGGGCGGGGAGACATATTCCGGTTTTGGAGGCGCACAGCTTGCGCTGCATCGCATCGGTGAAGGCCGCCCTGTCATCCTCCTCCACGGGCTGTTTTCCTCGACCGAGATGAACTGGATCAAGTTCGGCACCGCTGCGCAACTGGCCGCTGCCGGCTTCGAATGCCTGATGCCCGATCTGCGCGCGCATGGTGCCAGCGCCGCGCCGCACGATCCGGCCGCCTACCCGCCCGACGTGCTGGTGCGCGACCTTGAGGCGCTGGTCGCGCACTTGAAACTCACCGACTACGATCTCGTCGGCTTCTCGCTCGGTTCGCGCACCGCCGCGCGCGGGGTGCTGGCGGGGCTGAGGCCACGCCGGCTGGTCCTTGCTGGCATGGGCCTCGAAGGGCTGGCCGGCTGGCAGAAGCGCAACGCGTTCTTCCGCGACGTGATCGACCGCTTTGGCACGATCCGCCCCGGCGATCCCGCCTACCTCAGCCAGCAATTCATGAAGACCATGCGCACCGACCCCGTCGCCAGCCGCCTGCTGCTGGGCACGATGGCCGACACGCAGCCCGCCGCCCTAGCTGCGATCACCATGCCCACGCTGATCCTGTGCGGTGCCGATGACAACGACAACGGCAGCGCCGATCGCTTGGCCGAAGCGCTCCCCAGTGCCAGTCGCGCCACGATCCCCGGCACGCACATGAGCTCGGTCACCAAGCCCGAACTGGGCGCGGCGCTGGTGGAATTCCTGGCGGGGTGAGCGCAACGAGAGGCCGTGGATGGAAAGCCCGCGGCCTCAATCCAGCCAGCCCGCCTGGGCCAGAACCGGCTTGCTGGCCCGGCTGACCGGTGCGGTCAGCCCGCCGTTCAGGATCAGGCTGACCCGTCCCGCCACCATCACCACATCGGTCACCGCCGCACGCGCAACCCACCATGAACGATGCGTACGGCTGCCCTCCAGCCCGTCGAGTTCGGCGATGGCGTCCCCCAGACGCATCAGGATCAGTTCGGACCCGGCATCGGTGTGCACCCGCAGATAGTGGTCTTCGGCTTCGAGCGCGATCAGGCGCGCGTGGCGCAAGCGCATGGGCAATCGCGCCATGATGCGCACCGGGGTATCGGATGGCGAAGCGGCTGCGGTCCGGGTGGCGGACTCGACCATGACGATCGGTGCCGCCGGATTTGTCGCGTAGTTGATCGCCGTGATCAGACTCGACACCACGAACACGACGCCCGCCACGAACGCGAAATCGAGGATCCCTGCCGACCTGGTTTCAAAGAACAGCGCGTTCGACGATACCACGACGATCGACAGCGGCACGGCGATCAGGAACGCGATCAGCCCCCCTTCGATCATCGGGCGTTCGCGCAAGCGGCCCCAATGCTGGATACCGAGCGAGGCGCCCAGGCCGATCAGCGCGCCGGTTTCCATCACCAGCATCCAGTATCCGAGCCGGGTCCAGAACGGTGCTTCGCCGGTGCCCAGCGCGCCGACAAATGTCATGAACAGACCGGCGACCGTGGCGATGACCAGTCCGCGCCGGGGATTGGTGCCTGCCGGTCTTGGCGCCGGCTTTTGCGTCAGCTCTGCTACCGGCCCTGCCGTTGGCGAAGCGTGAACTGCATTGCCCTGCACTTCGCGCAGCATACCGGACATCCTGCGTAATCCCCCGCGACAACCGAACCTAGCAGGGCGACAGCGGCAATCGCAACCCCGCCAATCCGAAAGCAAACGCCCGATGAACCCGATCCTTGCCGCCACCGCCGCGCTCGCCGCATTCGTTGCCTCGACAGCATGCGTTCGCGCCGAAGCTGCGCCCGTGGCTGCAACCGCACCTGCCCAGGCCCAGCTCACGGCCCAGCTCACAATCGCTTTCACAGGCATCGCCACGCCCACCGGCGCGATCTTGCTTTCGGTTTATGACAGCGAAGCCACGTTCGATGGCGGCGGCAAGCCGGTCCGCACAGCCATGGTCCCGGCCACGGGCACCAGCGTCGAGACCGCGCTCGCCGGGCTTCCCGCCGGGCGCTACGCGATCAAGGCCTTTCACGATATCGACGGCGATATGAAAATGGCGGTCAACCCGTTCGGCATGCCCACCGAACCCTTCGCCTTTTCGAACGACGCGGTGGGCAACCGCGGGCCCGCAAAATGGGCCGCCGCGGCCTTCACCGTCACCGCCGGGGCCAATCGCCACAGCATCGCCATTCGCTGAATCTGGTCGCTGAACCAACATCGGAGGCAATTGCCATGACCCAACCACTCGATCGACGCGCAATCCTGGTTGGCGGGCTCGCTGCCGCCGCCGCAGGCCTGATCTCCGCCCCCGCCACCGCAGGCGCCGCCGCAAGCGGGCCGGCGCCCGCAGACTGGATGCTGGGCGTGGCCGATGTGTTCGATGACATCGCTCGGCGCCAGTTGCGCCCGATCCACGGCAAAGTGCCGGCCGGCCTGCGCGGCACGTTGTACCGCAACGGCCCCGCCCGCTTCCGCCGTGCCGGAACCGCCAACGGCCACTGGTTCGACGGCGATGGCCTGGTGCGCGCCTGGCATATCGGCGATAGCGAAACCCGACTGGCGGCGCGGTTCGTCGATACGCCCAAGCGGCGGCTCGAAAGCAGGCTGGGCAAGATGGTCATGCCGGGCTTTGGAACTCCCGGCGGCGAAGGCGCGGCCATCGCCAGCAATGACGATACCAATGCCGCCAACACCAGCGTGATCAAGGCCGGCAACGATCTGCTTGCGCTGTGGGAGGCGGGCTCGCCCGTGGCGATGGACCCCGATACGCTGGCCACGCGGGGATTTCGCACGTTCAAGCCCGATCTGGCGCATATGCCCTTCCTGGCCCATCCGCGGATCGAACCCGACGGCCGCATCTGGAACTTGGGCCTGAACGGGGGATCGGCCGTCGTGTGGCGGTTATCGGCCAGCGGCGATTTCGAAGCCGCACAGATTGTGCCGTTGCCGCGCGCAAGTTACCTGCACGATTTCACCGCCACCGCGCGCCACCTGGTGATCGTGCTGCAACCGTGGATCCAGGACAAGTTCACGCTGCCGTTCGTCGACAGCCTGAGCTGGCGCCCCGATCTCGGGACCCAGGTGCTGGTGATCGGCAAGGCCGATCTGACGAAGCGGCGGATCTACGAATTGCCGACCTTTTCGTTCTTCCATCTGGGCGACGCATGGGAAGAACGCGATGGCACGATCCGCTTCGATGGCTGTTTCGAATCCGACCCCGCATTCGGCCAGCGCGCCGCGCGCGAACTGATCGCAGGTCGTTTCGAGGCGGGTCCGATGCCCATCCTCAACATGGTGGCGCTTCATCCAGATGGCAAAGCGTCGCTGACCAGCAGCGGCATCGCCGCCGAATTTCCGCGCTCCGACCCGCGCCTTGCCGGCCTGCCGCGCACGCAGACCGTCCACGTCGGCGGCTATTCCGGCACGCGTCCATTCGCACAAAGCGTGGGCCGGTGGGATTGGAAAACCGGCAAGGAAGATGCCTTCCACTTCGGCGCGAACCACCTTGTCGAGGAATTCGTGCCGGCCGCCGATCGCCACGATTCGCGCCGCACCTGGCTGATCGGCAGCACCGTGAACCTGATCGCGCGCGCCACCGAACTCCATGTTTTCGATGCCAGCCACATCGCACAAGGTCCGGTCTGCACCTGGCGCGCCGACGTGGCGCTTCCCGTCAGCTTCCACGGCACATTCATCGCTGGTTGGCGGGGTTCCTGAAGCGCTGAATTGGGGTAGGCATGCACCCGGCGACAGGGCGCGTGTGTTCGCGTCCTCCGCCGATCGAAAGGAGACTCGAATGGCAAGCGCGCGCCGAAATCTGATCGTGGCACTGGCAGGCTTCCTTGCGCAGGCCACACCGGCCCTGGCGCATGACTTCTGGCTTCAGCCGGCCGTGTTTCATGTAAAGCCGGGGCAGCCCGTTCCGCTCAGGATTCTGATCGGTGATCCTGCGGCGGTCGAACACTGGGAGACCGAATGGCGCAAGATCGTCTCGTTCCAGGATTTCGGGCCCGATACCGTGACCGACCAACTCGCCACGATTGTGCCGCTGAACGGCGCCAAGCCTTCGATCGACCGCCAGGATGCCGTGGTCAGGCTGCACGCGCCGGGCACGCACATGCTGGCCTTCACCAGCAACCAGACGCTCAGCGACTTGCCGGCGGCGCAATTCAACCCTTACGTCGCACACGAAGGGCTGGCGTTGCCCCTTGCCAAACGCATGGCCGACGGGACGACCGCAGCGAATGGGCGCGAATTGTATTCGCGCCGGGCGAAAGTGCTGGTCCAGGTCGGGCGCGTTGCCACTTCCCGCGTCACGAGGCCGATCGGCCAGACACTGGAGATCGTCCCCGCGCGCAATCCTTATGCGCTCAAACCCGGCGAACCGCTGCGGCTGCGCATCTGGTTCCACGGCGCCCCGCTGCCCGGCGCCAGCGTCGTGCTCGAACGCCTTGGCGAGGGCGCGACGCACGGCACGCCCGTTGTCAGCGACAGCCATGGCGATGTGGTTTTCCTGATCGACCGGGGCGGCCAGTGGAAAGCCAATGTCGTGTGGAGCTATCCCATCACCGACCCGCGCGCGGACTACGAGACGATCTTTTGCAGCATGACATTCGGCGGGCCCGACCCTGTCAGGAGGTGAGCCCGCCGCTCGCCATCAGCCGCCTGCTTGCAATCCAGCGCCAAGCCAAACAGCGCCAGCCAGCCTTCACCCCGCAACGTCGATCGGGGTGGTGGCGATGATCTCGGGGCGGCCGGCTGCAAAATCGCGCGCGGCGAGGCCGAAGGCTTTGAAGTGGTCCGATGCCATGTGCGCCGCAACCGCGGCCTGGTCGACATAGAGTTCGTTGAACACGTAGCGCCGATCGCCCTCGGCTTCGCGCCACAAGTCGTAATGCAGCACGCCCGGTTCGGCGCGCGATGCGGCGGCGCACACGGCGGCGGCGGCTTCGAAGGCCTGCTCCTGGCCGGGCTTCACGGGTACGAATGCGATGACTTTTACCGACATGTTTGGCTCTCCCATTTGATGAATTTGTTCTGATCGCTTCCAAAAACCTCACCGGAACGGCGGTTCGTTGAAGGCGCGCAGTTTGCGGCTGTGCAGTCTGGGGCCCTCGGCGCGAAGCAGCTCGCAGGCGGTGGTGCCGATGGCGAGGTGCGATTCGATCGCTTCCTCGTAGAAGCGGTTCGCCTGGCCTGGCAGCTTGATTTCGCCATGGAGCGGCTTGTCCGACACGCACAGCAGCGTGCCGTAGGGAACGCGGAAGCGGTAGCCTTGCGCGGCAATGGTGGCCGATTCCAT
>NZ_JANXWG010000075.1 GCF_025351285.1 Novosphingobium sp. | reverse complement strand
ACGCTGTGCTGTCAAAATCTTCCCTCAAGCTGATCGCTGATCCCATGGTCACGCCCTCCAATTGCAGGGCGCCATTGATTCAGAATTTCGCCAGTTTGGGAATCCCCCCCGTGAGTCAGCCTCACGGCAGGTTGGTATTAGCGTTTCCGCCCTTGATGCTTGATGTTCGCCGGCCGCCCGCGCTTGTTCTGGCGCGCAAACTTGGGCGCCGGCCGATCCCCGCGCCGTTCCACCCTGCCCGCGCCGGGTTCGGCATCCACCGGCTCGAACTTGAGCGCACCGGTCAGCGGATTGGCCTCGGCCAGTCGCAGCTTGAGCAACTGCCCGCGTTCGAAGCGCGTGCCGGTCTTCTCGCCCACCAGTGCCTGGGCTTTCTCGTCATGGGTGAAATATTCCTCACCCAGCGTGGAAATCGGCACCAGCCCATCGCCGCCCAACCCGATGATGGTGGCAAACAGTCCGAATTTCTGGATCCCGATCACGCGCGTGTCGAACACCTCGCCCACCCTTACCGACAACCAGGCGGCAACGTAGCGGTCCATCGTATCGCGCTCGGCCTCCATCGCGCGGCGCTCGGTCTGGCTGATCGCGTCGGAGACTTTGCCAAGATCAGCGCGGTCCTGCTCTGACAAGCCCGATGCCGCCAGGATCGAGCGGTCCTCGGGGCGCGGCTGCTCCAGATGATACGCATCTACCAGCGCACGGTGCACCAGCAAGTCCGAATAGCGACGGATCGGGCTGGTGAAGTGCGCGTAACTGCCCAGCGACAGCCCGAAATGCCCGGCATTGCGCGGCCCGTAATAGGCTTGGGTCTGGCTGCGCAGAACCGCTTCCATCACCAGCATCCGCTCGGCATCGTCTGAAATGTCCTTGAGCATCCGGTTGAACAGCCCCGGCGTCACCACCTGCCCCAGCGCCAACTTGCGCCCGAACGTCGCCATGTAGTCCTTGAGCGCGACCAGCTTCTCGCGGCTCGGCGCTTCGTGGATACGATAGACCACCGGCGCGGCCTTGGCCTCCAACGCCTTGGCCGCCGCCACGTTGGCCGCGATCATGAACTCCTCGACCACGCGGTGCGCATCGAGCCGTTCGCGCAATGCCACCTCGGTGATCCGCCCCATCTCGTCCAGCGTCACCCGCCGTTCGGGCAATTCGAGCGCCAGCGGTTCGCGCGCCGCGCGCGCCGCATCGAGCAGCTTCCAAGCCGCCCACAAGTCGTTGAGATAAGGCGCCGCCTCCCCCGCATCGATCCGCCGTTGCGCTTCCTCGTAAGCGATCACCTCGGCAATCTGCACCTGCGCGCGAGTAAAGCGCCAGTCGCGCAGCCGGCCCTGGGCATCGATCGTCATGTGGCAGGCCATCGCAGCACGCGCCTGGCCGGCTTTGAGCGAGCAGACTTCGGCGCTCAGCACTTCGGGCAGCATGGGCACCACGCGGTCGGGGAAATAGACCGAATTGCCGCGCGTCCGCGCCTCGCGGTCGAGCTTGCCGCCGGGCCGCACATAATAACTGACATCGGCGATTGCCACCACCGCGCGGAACCCGCCGGGGTTGGCCGGATCGGAATCGGGCTCGGCCCAGATCGCATCGTCGTGATCGCGTGCATCGGCCGGATCGATCGCAACGATCGGAAGGTGCGTCAGGTCCTCGCGGCTTTCTGGCAGCACGGGCAATTTCGATGCCGCTTGTGCCTCGGCCACGGCTTCGGGGGAGAAAGCGAACGGAATGCCGTGCTTTTGGATCGCAATCAGGCTGAACGCGCGCGGCGCCAGCGGATCGCCGAGTACTTGCGTCACCTTCACACCCGCGCGTTCGCTGCGCCCGATCGGTTCTGCCAGCACCAGGTTGCCCGAAGCCGCCTCGCCCACGTCGGCCACTTTCGTTGCAGTGCGAATGCGTTTGTCGACCGGCGCCAGCCAGGCCTGGCCGCTGGCGTCGATCTCGATCACGCCGAGCACCTGATCGGCACGCACCGCCAGCTTCTTCATCGGATGCGCGCGCCAGCCGCTGCCCGATTCCTCGGTCCGTGCCAGCACACGGTCACCGACCTTGGTGGCAGACATCCCCTTGCCGCGTTCTACCAATCGCACTTTCGGCGGTGCCATGCCGCCTTCGGCTTCCCAATTGTCGGGCACCGCAATCGCCTCGCCGTCCTCGATCGTCACCACGCGCAACACGGTCACGCGCGGGATGCCGCCCATGCGGTGGAACGCGCGCTTGCTGCCGTCGATCAGCCCCTCGTCGGCCATGTCCTTGAGCAAGGCCTTGAGCTTGATCTTTTCCTGCCCCTTCAGCCCGAAGGCGCGCGCGAGTTCGCGCTTGCCCGCATCATCGGGCGATTGGGCGATAAAATCGAGGACCTGCTGGCGGCTGGGGAGACCCGGATCGGGCGCTTTGTGGTGCGACATGTCGCGTGCTGTGGCCCCAACGCCACGACTTGGCAATCTTTGGCGAGACGATGCAGCCTTAGTGAGCGGCGGCTGCACCGTGTTCGAACCCGCCCCCGGGCACGGCCGAGGCGATCGGGCTTTCGCTGCCATCGGCCGCAACCGTGCTGACGCCAAGGAACCAGTCGTCGCCGCGCAGGTCGGGCAAGTGAGCGCGGGTTTCGGCGGTCTGCGCGATTGGTGCGCGTTCCCACGCCGCCGCGTCGGTGCGGCGGCGCCAGACCTTGTAGCCGACCGCGCCGGGCACGGCGGTCCACGCCACGTCGGTGAAAGTCTGCACCGCGGCTTGCGTCGTCGCGGTCGGCGCCATCGGAGCGCGCGCCAGCGCGGCCAGCGCGCGGACGTTGAGCCGCGTCACTTTGGCCAGATAGGCAAAATCCATGTGCTCGATCGTGTCGCCATAGCGCACGCCGTTTTCGACCCGCAGGTCCTGGTGCTGGTGCTCGTAATTCTCGACCGCGACCGAAAAGCGCACCGCCGGATAGCCCAGTTCCTCGAACGGCAGGTGATCGCCGCCACGGCCCATGCGATCGGCGCGCCACACCTGGCGCACCGCGAGATCGCCGCTCGCCAGCCCGGCGATCCAGCGTGAAAGGTTGCGGCTGGGGCTATCGTTTTCGCCACCATCGCGGCGGATCGCGGCGCGCAGCTTGTCATCGGCATCGGCGCGCAGGCCTTCGGAAAACACGCGGACGTGGGTATCATCGACCAGCCCGTCCGAGCCGCGCGTGTTTCCGACGATATCGTTGTTGAGCACCGCCTTGATGCGCCAGCTATTGGCCTTTGCGGTATCGGCCAGCAGCTTGCCGCCGAACAGCCCCTGCTCCTCGCCCGAGACGATGGCATAGACGATTGTGCCCGCAAACCGCTGTTTCGAAAGGACGCGGGCAGCTTCGAGCACGAGCGCTGTGCCCGACCCGTCATCGTTGGCACCGGGTGCGTCCCTGGTGAAATCCATCACGTCCGAAACGCGGCTGTCGATGTGGCCTTCGACGATCACGACCTCGTCGGGCCGTTCGGTGCCATTCTGGATCGCCACAACGTCGACCAGCCGCACCGGCGTGGTGATCCGCGGGCCGCTGACCATGCGTTCGGGCAAAGAGACCGTCAGGCACCCGCCGCAAGCCGCAGAAATCTTGCGAAATTCCGCTTCGGCCCAGGTCCGCGCCGCGCCGATTCCGCGCACGGGATCTGTCTGCGGCGACAGCGTGTGCCGCGTGCCGAACGAGACCAGCTTCGCCACATCGGCGCGGAGCCGATCCGGCGAGACCTCGGGTTTGTCGGCAGCGATTGCAGTGCCCGAAACGCTGCACAACGCGACTGCAATGCCCATGCAAAGCCGGCGCACCTTAGTAGGACCGCGCAAGATAGATCGTCTCCAGAGCGGGGGCTCCGGTGAAGATGCAGGCTCCGGAAGGCGCCGGCGCATCGATCGGCGTGTTACGGATCGTCAGCTTCAACGCCTTGAGCCGTGCCACCACATCGTCCAGCAGCGCACCTGTCGGCCTGCTCCAGCAAACCCGCGCCCAGCCCTTCACCGCGACCTCGTCACCGGCAAAATAGGTTTCGACTTCTGACCAATGGGTCATCGGCCGGATCGCGGCGTCGCGCCGTTCGCGCGCTTCGGCGTAGAGGCTATTCTGCACGTCCTCCAGCGCGGCCACGACCGCATCGGCAATCGCAGCGCGCTCGACCGACGCTGCCGAAAGCTTGCCTTCCGCCGTATAGAGCCGGTCGCGCCGCACCAGCGGAACAACGCCCGCCGCCACGTCGCGCGGCCCGAGTTCGATGATCAAGGGCGCACCCTTCTTGACCCAGTTCCAGCGCTTGGTCGAAGCCTTGATCGCGCCGAGATCGAGCTTGACCCGCACCGGCTCGCCGAACGCCATCTGTGCGCCCAGTTCCTTCGCCAGCGCACCCGCTGCGTCGAGCACGGCATCATCGTCTGGCCCGTCGCGCAGCATCGGCAGGATCACCACCTGGAACGGCGCGACTTGCGGCGGCACGCGCAAGCCATCGTCATCGCCGTGCGTCATGATGAGGCCGCCGATCAGCCGCGTGGACACGCCCCAACTGGTGGTGTGGCACAACTGCTGGGTGCCCTCGCGATCCTGGTAACGGATGCCCGAAGCCTCGGCGAAGCCGGTGCCCAGATAATGCGACGTGCCCGCTTGCAGCGCCTTGCCGTCCTGCATCATCGCTTCGATGCTGTATGTTGCGACCGCACCCGGGAACCGCTCATTTTCCGGTTTTTCGCCAGCAACCACCGGCATCGCCAGCGGTCCTTCGGCGAAGGCGCGGTACATTTCGAGCGCGCGCAGCGTCTCTTCCATCGCGTCCGTCCGGTCGGCGTGCGCGGTATGGCCTTCCTGCCAGAGGAATTCGCTGGTGCGCAAAAACATCCGCGTGCGCATTTCCCAGCGCACCACATTGGCCCACTGGTTGGTCAGCATCGGCAGATCGCGCCACGACTGGATCCACCGGCTCATCGCCGCACCGATCACGGTTTCGGACGTGGGGCGCACCACTAGCGGTTCTTCGAGCTTGGCCTCGGGATCGGGCACCAGCCCGCCCTTGCCATCACCGATCAGCCGATGGTGCGTGACCACCGCCATTTCCTTGGCGAAGCCTTCGACGTGTGCGGCTTCTTTTTCAAAAAACGACAGCGGGATGAACAGCGGGAAATAGCAGTTCTGAACGCCGGCGGCCTTGATCTGGGCATCCATCAGCGTCTGGATGCGTTCCCAGATGCCATAGCCCCACGGGCGGATAACCATGCAGCCGCGCACCCCCGATTCCTCGGCGAGTTCGGCTTCGGCGATCACCGCTTGGTACCAGGCGGCGAAGTCGGCTTCGCGGGTGACGGGAAGCGCGTGCTTGATCGATTTCTTGGCTGGCTGGTTCATGCCTGCCGCCTACAGCCGCAGCGGGCGGGCCGCAATTGCGAATCCCGCGCCGCCTGAATCGCAGCCCCAGATTATCGCAGCCCCAGATTATCGCAGCGCTAGTTTGCCAGTTCGTCGAGCTTCTTCTGCATCGCGGCCATCTGCTGGCGCAACAGCGCGATTTCATCGTCACCACCCGCTGCACGTTCCGCCGCAGGAGCAACGGGTGCGCCCGCGGGCGCGGCTTTTCCGGCGGCGCCGGGCACGAATGCGGTGGCCGCAGCCTTGAACATTTCAAGGTTGCGCTGGGCCAGTTGCGCAAGCGGGTTGGCGCCGATCGAATCTTCGATTGCCTTGCGCAGCTTGGCCTGGTTTTCGCGGAAATGTTCCATCGAGGCTTCGAGATAGCTTGGCAGCATGGCCTGCATCGAATTGCCGTACATCCCGATCAACTGGCGCAGGAAGTTGGTGGGCAGCATCTGCTCGCCGGTCGATTCTTCTTCCATGATGATCTGCGTGAGGATCGTGTGCGTCAGGTCGGCGCCGGTCTTGGCGTCGAGCACTTTGAACTCGACGTTGTCCTTCACCATCTGCGCCAGGTGTTCGAGCGTGATGTAGCTCGATGAATGGGTGTTGTAGAGCCGCCGATTGGCGTACTTCTTGATGATGACGATATCGTCGGTCTTGTGAATCTTGGCCATGAGCCGTGCCCTCTCCAAGGCGGTAATGCTGCATTCACTTAGCAGACGCAGCAAGTGCAGCGCAACAAGACCGGAAAATTATTCACGCGCAAAGCGTTGGCCGAGCAAAGTGAGCAGTTCATACGGGGCAAGGCCGGAGATTTTTGCTGCACTGGCCAAGTCGTAATCGAGCGCCAGCCAATCGCCTTCGCACACATCGGGCACCGCGCTCAGATCGACCGCGGTCATGTCCATCGAAATGCGGCCGAGCACGGGCAGCCGGCGGCCGCGCCAGTGGAATGCGCCCTGGCCCGACCAGCAGCGCAAGTATCCATCGGCATAGCCCAGCGCGACCACGCCGATGCGCATGGCACCGGCCGCGGTAAACGTGCCGTTGTAGCCGACGGCGTCACCCGCCGACAACGTTCGCACCTGGATCACCGCCGCTTCGGGCCGCGCGACTTGCGCAATCTTCCCGGCCATTTCCGGCCGCGCTAGCCCGCCATAAAGCGCCAGGCCCGGCCTGGTCAGATCTGCGTGGAATGCCGCACCGAGCGCAATGCCCGCGCTGTTGGCCAGGCTGTACCGCCGGGCCGTTAGCTGCTGGCGGGCCAGCGCAAACCGTTGCAATTGCATCGCGTTGCGCGGCGAATCCTCGTCCGCGCAAGCAAGATGGCTGTGGCAGCAGTCGATATCGAGCCGCGCGATCATCGCATCACCCAGATCAGCCAGTTCCAGCCCCAGCCGGTTGATCCCGGTATCAACCATCACGTCGCACGGCCCCCCGCCTGCTTCCAGCCATAGCGCGATCTGCTGCCGGCTGTTGAGCACCGGCCGAACCCCCGTTGCCCGCGCGTAAGCCACGTCGGCCGTATTCATGGGCCCGTGCAGAACCGCAATCGAGGCCGCTGGAACCAAGGGTAACAGCGCTGCGACCTCGCCCCAGTGCGCAACGAACCAATCGCGGCAACCGGCGGCTTCAAGCGTCGGCACGACTTGCGCCGCACCCAGGCCATAGCCATCGGCCTTGACCGCAGCGCCGGTGTGGACCGTTCCCGCCGACATCGCATCGAGCGCGCGCCAGTTGGCCGCCAGCGCCTTGCGATCGATCCGCAGCCGCAGCGCTGCCGGGGGCGCTGCGGGCGGTTCGCCAAGATCAGGCGTCATCATCAGGCGTCATCATCAGGCGTCATCGGCAAAGTCGGTCGGCAATCCACCCCGCAAGCCCCAGATCGCGACCAGCAATGCCACCAGCACGACTGCCCAGGTGTACCACAATCCGGAATAGGGATTTCCGGTCTTGGCAACGATGTAACTCGAAATCAGCGGCAGGAAACCGCCGAAGTAGCCCGTGCCGAGGTGGTACGGGATCGACATCGAACTGTAGCGAATGCGCGGTGGGAACATTTCGGACAGCAAAGCCGCCACTGGCCCATATGTCGCGCCCGACAGCGCCATCAGGCACAGCAGCCCCGCGATGATCGCGATGGACTGCCCGAACGATGGCTTCACTTTGGCAAAATCATAGCCGAACTCGGTCAGCGTCGCCTGCAAATGCTTGGCCCGCGCGGCTTTGTCCGCCCACGGATAACCGCCAAAATCGACTTGTGCACCGCCCACCGCCAGCATCAGCGTGGGTGCGGAAACCAGGCGATAGCTCACCCCCGAAGCGGCAAGATCGCCGAGCAATTTGCCACACTGCGTCGGCTGCTCGCTCGACAGCGGACTGTAGGAACATTCCGGGCCCGAAACGACGACGGGGTTCTTGGCCGCCGCTGCCGCCAGCCCGGGATTGGCCACGGCGCCGATTGCCCAGAAGATCGGGAACAGCAGCAGCAGCGTAAGCGCATAGCCGATCACGATCGGCTTCTTGCGCCCGATCCGATCCGAAATGTGGCCGAACAGGATGAAGAACAGGCATCCCAGCCCTGCCCCCAGCCCGACGATGATCTCTGCCGCAGTATCGTCGAGCCGCATCGCCGATTTGAGGAAGCTCAACCCCGAGAACATCGCGGTGTACCAGATCACCGTCAGCCCGGCCGCAATGCCGAACAGCGCGATGACTATGCGCCGCTTGTTGCCGGGATATGTGAAGCTTTCGATGAAGGGATTGCCCGAAAGCTCGCCTTCTTCCTTCATCGCACGGAATACCGGGCTTTCGGACAGTTTCAGCCGCATCCACAGCGATACCGCCAGCAGCGCCAGGCTGAGAAGGAACGGGATGCGCCAGCCCCACGCGGCCCAGGCCTCGGCGCTGAGCAGCGCCTTGCAACTCAGCACCACGATCAGGCTGAGCACGAACCCGCCGACCACGCTCGCCTGGATATAGCTGGTAAGATAGCCGCGCCGGCCCGGTGGCGCGTGTTCCGCCACGTAGATCGCGGCGCCGCCATATTCACCACCCAGCGCCAGGCCTTGCGCGATCCGCAGCAACAGCACGAGCGCGGGCGCGGCAAGCCCGATCGAGCTCGCCGAGGGCACCAGCCCCACCCCGGCGGTGGCGATGCCCATCAGCGTGACCGTGACCAGGAAGGTATATTTGCGCCCGAGCTTGTCGCCCAGATAGCCGAACAGGATCGCGCCGAGCGGGCGAAAGCCGAAGCCGACGGCAAACCCGGCCCACACCAACAGCACCTGCAGCGTGGCGTTATCGGCGGGAAAGAACGCCTTGCCGATGATCGCGGCAAGCGTGCCGTAGATGAAGAAATCGTACCATTCGAAGATCGTGCCGGCCGAACTCGCGGCGATCACCAGACGAATGTCGCTCGTGCTGATAGCTGCGGCAGCCTTCGGGACGATGATTGGTTGCGCGTTGCCCATGCTTCTCCCCGGCGCCGGCCTTTGTGGGGGCACAACGCAATGCTGGGGCCGCTCTAGCGAAGACATTGGCGGGGCGAAAGGGCCGCGAAGCTGCGGATTCAGGCCAATGCGACCAGCGCGGCTTCCCAGGCAAGCAGGATAGCGGCGTGGCGCGCCGGAAAGGCACGCGCTGGTTCCAGCACCGCAATGCCCGGCCAGTCCGGAACTTCGCCTTCGTTGTTCAGCCAGGCGGTGAGCGCAACGCAGCCTTCGGCCAGTTCGGCAGCGGTTCTCCCCTGAGCCGATTGCGCGAACAGCGACGCCGCCGCCTGGCCGACCGCGCAAGCGTGCGGACGCAGCCCCAGCGCGGAAATCCGGCCATCACGGTCTATTGCCAAGGCCAGTTCGATGCGGCTGCCACAACTGCGCGACCGCGCCTCGCCGCGCAATGGCAGCGTATCGTCCCAGCGGAATTCGCCCAGCTGCGTCGCCAGTGCGAGCATTTCGGGGGTATACAGAGTCCGCACCGGTCTTGTCTCGGTCATGGGGTGCGGTCTGCGGTTTCGGAACGGGTGCCCTTGGGCGCTTTGGTGGCGGCCTTCGCGGCGCTGCGACGCTCCGCGATCAGCGCAACTGCTTCTTCGCTGGCAGCGTTGAGTACGGGGTAGACCCGCGCCTGCGAGATCCACGACGGCCGGCCGGCTGCACCCCACACGACGTCATACCCGAACACCATGACCGAAAAGCCCAGCACCGTCACGATCATGCCCTTTACCCCGCCGAACCCGAAGCCCAGCAGCCGATCGACCGGGCCCAGCAGCGAATTGCGCGTTGCCGAACCCACTTGCGCGGTGATCAGCTTGGTTGCAGCGTAAGGCACCAGCATCAGCAGTGCGAAAGCCAGGATGCCCGCGCCGGTATCGGTCGGCAGATAAAGGCTGAGTTGCGCGGTCAGCGGTTCGTGGAACCAGTGGATCGCCAGCAGCGCCAGACCCCATGCGGCGAGCGCGAGCATTTCGGCGACGAACCCGCGAAAAAACCCGCCGATCGCGCCGACGCCGATGATGATCAGGACAACATAGTCAAAGCCGGTCATGGCTTGTTGCGCTACGTCTGGCCGATCACGCGGTCAACGAGATTTGGCAACAACCGCAGCGCAGAATAGCGCAAACCAGGCACGGCTTCACCCGCCGGATCGGGACCGCAGGCCGATGTGAAACCCAGTTTGGCGGCTTCCTTCAACCGCAGCGGTGCGTGAGCGACCGGCCGCACCTCGCCCGCCAGCGACACTTCTCCGAACCACACCGAGCGTTGCGGCAGTGGCTTGTCGGCCAGCGCCGATACCAGCGCCGCCGCCACCGCAAGATCGGCCGCCGGATCGGACAAGCGGTAGCCGCCCGCTACGTTGAGATAGACTTCGGCCGTCGCGAAATTCAGCCCGCAGCGCGCTTCCAGCACCGCCAGCAGCATCGCCAGCCGCCCGCTGTCCCAGCCCACCACCGCCCGGCGCGGCGTGGCGCCACTGGGCAACCGCACCGTCAGTGCCTGGATTTCGATCAACACCGGCCGCGTGCCTTCCAATGCCGGGAACACCGCGCTTCCCGGCACCGGATCGTCGCGCCCCGAAAGGAACAGCATCGATGGGTTGCTGACTTCCTGCAGTCCTTCCGCCGCCATCGCGAACACGCCGATTTCATCGACCGCGCCGAAGCGGTTCTTGAGCGCGCGCAGGATGCGGTACTGGTGGCTGCGTTCGCCCTCGAACGCCATGACCACGTCGACCATGTGTTCGAGCACGCGCGGGCCGGCGATCGTGCCGTCCTTGGTGACGTGCCCGACCAGCACCACAACCGCGCCGCTTTCCTTGGCGTAGCGGATCAGTTCGAACGCGCAGCCGCGCACCTGGCTGACCGTGCCCGGCGCGCCTTCGATCTGGTCCGAGTGCATGGTCTGGATCGAATCGATCACCACGATCGCGGGCGGGCTCATCGTGCCGAGCGTGGTCAGGATATCGCGCACCGATGTGGCCGCAGCGAGCCGGATCGGCGCGTTCCCCAGTCCCAACCTACCCGCGCGCAAACGGACCTGATCGGCGGCTTCCTCCCCGCTGATATAAACCGCATCCCCCCCGGCTTGCGCGATCCGCGCCACCGCCTGGAGCAGCAGCGTGGACTTGCCGATGCCCGGATCACCGCCCATCAGGATCGCGGACCCCGGAACCAGGCCACCACCCAGCGCGCGGTCGAATTCGGCGAGCCCGGTCGGGCGCCGTTTGGGCAGTTCGACCGGTGTGTCGAGCGCTGCAAACACCACCTGGCGTCCGCCGCCCGACAAATCATGGCGCGCTGCGAACGCCGTTTGCGGCACGTCCTCGACCAAGGTGTTCCATTCGCTGCAATCGGCGCACTGGCCTTGCCAGCGTTGCGCCACGCTCCCGCAGGCCTGGCAGACATATCGGCGTTTGGGCTTGGCCATGCCCGCCGATTACCCGGAACATATCCCGAACACAAGCGCGGTTCGGGTCCATTTTGCTTGAAACCCACGCCGGCGATGCTTGTAGTTCTCACAAATCCTTAACACCTGTTTCGGCAAGACAACGGGCATGGCAGCGCCTTCCTCGCACGTACTCGGCATCCATCCGAAGATGTACCGTCATTTTGCGGCGCTCACGCTGGTCATCTCGCTCAGCATCGCGTTCATTGCCAATGGCGAACAAAACCGTGAACTGGTTGGCGGCATGACGGCAAAACCCGTGAAGCAGGACAAAAAGAATCACGCGCCGCGGTCGGAGATGGATGTGCTCAACGGTACGCCCGAAGACCCATCGCCGGTGAGAGCGGGCGGAGCACCACCACCGCCGCCTCCACCAAGCATCGATGAAGGCCCGATCGATCCGGTGTCGGCCGACGACGGACGGTTCGCCATCAGGAGCAATACCTTCAATTATCGTCGGCCGTTGCCGCGAGTCGACCCAGCCTTGCTGGCGCGAATGACCCCCGCGCAACGCGCCGGCTATCTGGCGGCACTGGCGCAGCAGGGCCAATCACCGCAGATGGGCCAAGGCGGCGGAACAAGTGGCAGCCCCGGTCCTGGGGCGCCGACGCAGGGCCAGATGAACCGCCTTGTTTCTGCATCCCGTGCGCGGTCGGGCGGAAGCGACTGATTTCACCCGTCGCGGAGGCGACTGAGCTTTCCCGTCGCGGAGGCGACATATCTCAGACGCAAGATCGCAAACACGGTCGGATCATGCGAAGCACTGACGCGCCAGAAATGCTCGCGTATCGGCCGAAAACAGCGCTGCATGGCCATATTCGGGATGATCGATCACGAGCATCGCCTGGCCGTCACCGCTTTGCCACGCGGCGATCTGCGCAGGCGTGAAGTCGAAATGGAAGAAGTGCACTGCGCTGGCCTTGCCATCGCTTTCGCGGGTGCGCTGGACATCGCCCTCGGCGCGCGCGGCGATCCGTTCGGAACCCAACTGGATGGCGATGTGGTGTTCGACTCCACCGATCTTGCGCAGAAACGCATCGCGGCGGACCGCGTCCTCGACTTCGAACAGCAGCGTTGCGGTCAGCTCGGCGCCCTTGGGGATCATCGGATCGTAAGCCGCGATTTCATCGACCAATTGCGCGGCCCCGCCCTTCTCGATCCGCAGCATTTCCTGGATCTGCAACCACATGCTGTCCCAGGTCTCGAAGATCGCGGTGGCATTGGGGCCAACGTGGACGCGGGTCAGCGTCTTGCGCAACAGCGATTCCTGGCGTTTGTCGGCGCGGATCAGATTGTACTGATCGAGCGTAAGAATGTCGGCTGCGGTGATCGTGCGCTGGTCGCGGGGCATCGGGATCTTTCGAAAGTTCTGCGGAGTCAAAGTCCGTAAGCGCGGGCCACCACTTCGACCGGGTGGCCGATCCGGTCGGGCGGGGTGTCGCCATTGGCGGCGATAACCTGGCGCAAATGCGGGCCGGCGAGCGGGCATTCGGATACGATGATATCGGGTTTATTCTTGGCGATCGCGCGCGCGGTCGGCTTGCCGATCTTGACCGCACGGTCGAAATTCTCGGCAAAGATGCCCCACTTGCCGCCATGGCCCGAACAGCGTTCGGTCAGCATCGGCTTGGCTTGCGGGATCAGCCGCAGCATTTCGAGCGCCTTGGGCCCCATGTTCTGCGCGCGGGCATGGCAAGCGAAGTGGACGCCGATGGTGGCCGGCATTGCTTCGACCGGCAACAGCCCCGGCGATTTCGCCAACGCGACGATGTATTCGGCCACGTCGAAGCTGTGGCGCGAGAGCGTGGCGACATCGGCGTTGTCGGGCTCGATCAGCGGCCATTCGAACTTGAGCATCAGCGCGCAACTCGTGGTCAAGGGAACGATGTCCCAGCCATCGGCAATCAGCGGCGCGAAGAACGCGGAGATACGTTGCGCCGCCGAGGCAACCGCCGCCATGTCGCCGTTTTCCAGGCTGGGCATCGCGCAGCAATCGGGATGCTCGATCCGCACGGTGACGCCGTTGTGCGCGAGCACTTTCATCGCCGCTTCGCCCGGCGTGGCATCGTTGAATTCATCGTGGCAGCCGGCATAGAGCAGGACCTTGCGGCCGAATGCGGGCGCGTCGGGATTGGCGGCAGGCACGATCACCGGCGCGCGTCTGGTCAGCGGCGTGGCGGCGAAGGCGGGCAAATGCGCGCGCTTGTCGATGCCGAGCGTGGCCTGGAGCAGCGGGCGGGTCAGCGCATTGCCCTGTCCGCTCGCCCAGTTGGCCAGTCCCGAACCGACTGTACCGAGCGCACCGTTGCGGTCCATCTTCGCCAGTTGACTATCGGCCAGCGACGTTTCGCCCTTGCGATGGCCAACCGCGCGGTGGCGCAGTATCAGGTGCGGGAAATCGAGATCGAAGGCATGCGGAGGCACGTAAGGGCACTTCGTCATGAAGCACATGTCGCACAGCGTGCAGGCGTCGACGACCGCCTTCAACTGCACCGGCGTCAGGTCGTCGACCTCTTCGTTCGGGCTTTCATCGATCGCGTCGAACAGGATCGGGAAGCTGTCGCACAAGTTGAAGCAGCGCCGGCAGCCGTGGCACACATCGAACACCCGGCGCAATTCAGCCTCTAGCGCGGGTTCGTCATACCACGATTCCTCGCGCCACGGGATTACATGGCGGGTCGGGGCTTCGAGGCTGCCTTCCATCTACAAGCTATCCCAAAACTCCGTTCGCCCTGAGCCTGTCGAAGGGCTGTGCTTTTTCGAACCCGAACTGTGGCCCAAAGAAAAAGCAGTCCTTCGACAAGCTCAGGACGAACGGGATAAACCGCCGTCGTTGACTGAGTCAGGCGTCAGCCAGCACCGTGTCGAGCGTCTTCTGGAACTTGCCGGCGTGGCTTTTTTCGGCCTTGGCAAGCGTTTCGAACCAGTCGGCGATTTCGTCGAAACCTTCTTCGCGCGCCGACTTGGCCATGCCGGGGTACATGTCGGTATATTCGTGGGTTTCGCCCGCGATCGATGCCTTGAGGTTTGCAACGGTATCGCCGATCGGCAGGCCGGTGGCCGGATCGCCGCTTTCCTCCAGGTATTCGAGATGGCCGTGCGCGTGGCCGGTTTCACCCTCTGCGGTCGAGCGGAACACCGCGGCGACGTCGTTGTGGCCTTCGATGTCGGCCTTCTGTGCGAAATAGAGGTAGCGACGGTTGGCCTGGCTTTCGCCGGCAAACGCGGCCTTGAGGTTTTCCTCGGTCTTCGAGCCCTTGAGTTCCATGTTGCGTACTCCTCTCTCGTGAAGCAGTTCTTGAGAGCAGACTTTGCGCGGTCGGTCGCGCGATAGCCACCGGAAATTTTCGCAACCGGTCATCGGATTGGTCGATCAATACCGCCCGATCGGTGCGATCGGGCGATTGGCAAGTCGACTTTGGAAATGGTGCCCCTGGCCCGACTCGAACGGGCACTTCTTGCGAAATTCGATTTTGAGTGGGACGAGACAACCGTAATTTGTTGATAACACATTACTATTTCTCTGGCAAGTTAAAACTGTGTAAGTGTTTGTGTAACTTCTCGTCCATCGTCCGCGGGGTTGCGGGCCCCTGCCCGCTAGAAACGGCGATCGCGGTCTGGCGTCGAAGCTTGTCTGGATAACGTTCCGTGCTCGCGCCAAGCCTGTTTTGTGCGGAAATCGCTTTGGCCCATCGACGCAAAAAGGCGGGCAAGCCACTAGCTTGCCCGCCCGGTTGTCAATTCAGAGGTCGTTGACCCGCGATCAGTAGTTAATCTTGATACGGGCATACCAGAGCCCACCGCTGAGGCCGAACGGCCCGCCGTTACGCGGAAAGACCTGGCCGTCGGCGCTCCCGCCGACCACTGGGAATATCGGAGTCGAGTTCTTATTCAACCTGTCAGGGAAAGTGTTGAACAGATTGTTCGCCCCCACGGTGATCGCCATTTGGTCGGATACTTTGTAGGTCAGGTCAAGATCGGTGGTAGCTTTGTCACCGAAGTGTTGCAGCGGCCCGCCGTTCGCTCCTGCATTGCCGGCCGTGTTGCCGTAGTCGGTCGCGTTGACCCAAGAGCCATAATAATTCTCTCGAGCAGTTAGACTGAATGGGCCGTTCGAATAGCTCGCTGTTAAATGTACGACGTCGTGCGGCGCCAGATTATCGATATTGGTGATCTGAGCGCCGCTGATCACATTGGCATTCGCCTTGATCACTTTGTTATTGGTGTGGTTGTAGGCAAGCGAGAGGTTCAGCTTACCGCCGAGGGCGTTCGTGGCGTAAGTTGCGACCACGTCGACACCTTGGGTACGCGTGGACAAGCCATTAGTGAAATAGCCGACTTGGCCGCCGACGCCGACGGCGGATAAAACTGGGTTAGCAAGAATGTCCGCGGCGGTAATCGTGCCATCCGGGTGCAGCGCATCAGCAACCGGAAACGCTTGGGAAATGAAGATTTTGTCGCGCACCTTGATGTTGTAATAGTCGATGGTGAAGGTCAACCCTCGCGCCGGCTCGGCCGTAAAGCCGACCCCGAAGTTGGTCGATTTTTCAGGAGTGAGCGGCTTGGCACCGTAGAGCCGCGAAATTGGGCTATCGACGGGGAAGGTTCCGGTCTGGATCGCCTGACCGGCAATGAAATTGGTGGTCAGGGTCGAATTATGCTGCTGGCCCGGCGAAGGCGCGTGGAAGCCTGTCCCGAACGTGGCGCGGATGGCATAGCCCGGGATAAATTCAAAGCGGGTGTTGATTTTGCCGACGGTCGCAGCGCCGAAGGTGTTATAGTGCTCATACCGGCCCGCAATGCCAACCGTCCAGTTCGGCAGGATGTCAGTTTCGGCACCCGCGTAGACGGCAACGTTATTTTGGCTCCAGGTCCCGGCCTGAGCAGGACTGACTCCGCCATAGCCAGAGGCGCCGCCCTGAGCGTAGGCTTGGAAATCCGAGACGGTCAGCTGATAGGTTTCTTTGCGATACTCAAAGCCTGCCGACAGCGTCACGGGCTTGGCGAAGCCCACTTCTACCGGATAAGTGAGGTCGAGACTGGCATTGGTTTCCTTTTGCGCCTGCCGACCGAAATCGAAGCGGGTCTGACTCGGCCCGTTATAGGGCGCTGCGGACGCCGGGTTGTTCGGGCTGAACGCCGTCGTAAGCGAATTATACATGCTGAGATCAAGCGTGTTGCGGCTGCTCGATACCGAAAGATCGTATGTCAGTTCGCCGAAGGCGCCCTTTATGCCGGCCACGCCCCAAAGCTGGGTGACGACCCCGACAAAGATCGGCGTGAACCCTGCCGGATAAAGACTGAGAAAATACGGGTCCTGGATCGTTGCGCAGCCATTGACGTCGGCACCGGCAACCGGGTTGTAATTCAGGAATGAACGCGGGCACAGCACGATATCACCCGGTTGGCGCGTGGCGTGCAACGTCGTCCCGGACGGGTCGAGAAACGCTGTGGCGGAAGCGCGATAATTGAAGCTCTCGCTGGTTTTGCTGCGCGCGGCGTTGCCGATCACATAGAATTTGGCCGTGTCCGAAAGCTCCAGTTCGCTATTGAACAGGATTTTCCAGCCACGGCTGGGCGAATTACCCCAAATCTGTGCAGGCAGCGGATAAAAGGGCAACTGCGCAGCGCTTGACGGGTTGTTTTTTTCATACGCAACCGCAGTCGGCCGAGTTACGCCGCGGCTGGTTTGGCCGTCGTCATAAAATTCGCCCGAAACGTTGATAAACGCGCGTTCGCCCAAGCCAAACCCGGCGTTGGCGGCGATCTGGTAACTCTTGCCGTCTCCATAGCGGAAATACTGGCCATAGCGACCCTGGACTTCGATCCCATGGTTCTCGCTGCGGATACCATAGTTCATAACGCCCGCAATGGCGTCCGAACCGTATTGGGCGGTCGCACCATCGCGCAAAACCTGTAGGTTGTTGATTGCGATCGACGGGATCGAACTAATGTCAGCGCCTTGCGAACCATAGCCGAGGCCAGTGTCGCCACCGGAATAGACCTGAACCAGGGCGGAACGGTTGAGCCGCTTGCCACCGATCATAACTAGCACATTATCGGCTGGAAGACCGCGCAGCGAGGGTGACCGCACGAAGCTTGAAGCGTCCGAGATTGCATTCGCGGGCACGTAAAGCGACGGCACAATATTTTTGATCACGTCCAGCAGGTTCGATGCCGCTTGCGTAGAAAGCTCTTGTGTCCCGATGACATCAACAGGTGATGCAGAGTTCGTCGACGACCGGTCAGTTCGGCGTGTGCCGATCACGAGAATATCGCCGCTATCGCTTTTGGCCCCTTCTGACGCAGCGTCCTGAGCAAACGACGGTGTGGCAAGAAGAACGGACATAGCAGTTGCAGTGGCAGTTGTGGCAAGCGCGATACTGCGCCGATTGAGAACGCCGGACGATCGCACCGACGTGGCGGTTGACCAATCTTTTTTCGTTGTCGTCATGAGAACCCCCTGTCTGGAATTTTTTTCGTGGGGGGACCAGTTCGCCGATAAGGCGTTGCAGCTTGGCCGGTCCCGAGCTTGTAAAAGATGCCAAAACCGGCCGGCACGATTGAACAAATTGGTCAGATTGCATAACATGCGTGTCTTCGCTCTGTTTGCGCGATGCGTAGCGTCCACGACCCTGCTAGGCTGGCACCCCTCAGCTACAGTGACATCGGGAGCACGGGGCGATCAAACGGCTGACGACTGACTTCGTTGAACCTTGCCGGATAGGGCTGATCCGCGCCGTCCTCACATCAAGGGAATGGCGCGAGGGGCTTGTGCGATGACAGCTGGCCGCCCCCTTATTGAACAGATCGATCGCCTTCCCGCGAGCGGTCAGCATCGGCCTGACCTCAACATTGGGCTTCTATTATGGCCTGAATTTCCTTTGTTGTCGCTTTCGGGGTTGGTCGATGCCTTGCGGCACGCGGCCGATGTCGGCGACAACAGCCAGAAGTTGCGGTGTAACTGGTCAATCATGGCGCCTGACCCGCGCCTTTCGATCCTTTCGAGCGCGGGGGTCAACGTTCGCCCCGACGAAGAATATCGAGATCCCGGGCAATTCGATTATGTTGCCGTGATTGGTGGCCTTGTCCGTAGTCTCGCATCCGGTCCCGCCCAGGGCCGCGCCTATTTGCGGCGAGCGCGTGAAGCCAAAATTCCGCTGATCGGTATCTGTACGGGAAGCTTCATACTCGCTGAGGAAAGCCTGCTCGACGGACGACGCGCATGCCTTCATTCTTACCATCTAGCCGAATTCAAGGAGCGGTTTCCAAAAGTCCGTGCCTTTGCCGACCTCGATTATGTCGACGACGGCGACGTCCTGACTTGTGCCGGCGGCATTTCAATCATCACTCTGACCAGCGAACTGATCCGCCGCCATTGCGGCCCTGATCGCGCGACGAAGGTCATTCATCAGATGTCCGTTCCCAACAAGGCAGACGCGGCTCCCGTCGCGGTCTCGCAAGCACTAGGCTACACGCACGTGGCCGATCCACGTCTACGTCGTGCCGTTTTTCTGGTGGAACAGTCGTTGGTCCGACCTATATCGTTACAGTGGCTGGCGAACGAATTAAACGTAAGCCGCCGTCATCTCGCCCGCATGTTTGACGACGAATTCGGCTTGGCGCCGGCAGAGTTCATTCGAAAGGCACGGCTACGATACGGTCGATGGTTGCTGCAAAATTCGTCCGAAAGTGTGACCGAGATTGCGTTGCGGATCGGCTTTGCCGATTGTGCGCACTTCATTCGCATGTTTGGGCGCGAATATGGCGTAACCCCCGGGGCACTGCGGAAACTGAATTAGAGTCTCGAGCATACAAAAGTTCGGCCTAATCATTCAATCTTGCTGTCGAGTGCCGTGGAACATGGCGGTCCTGATTTCACGAGGACACCATGGCGATCGCAACTATAAGAAAACCATATCTCGTCTTTCTGGGCAACGCTGCGGATATTGCGGAATGCAAGACGGGTATAGGCGTGAAGGAGTGGGCCGAGGCCGATTGCGTGGGGCAGTGGCGAAACGCGACGCATATAACGCTGGGCCTGCCCGACATGGGTCCCGACGAAGCCTTTTCGGCGGGTGCGCGATCCCTGCTGATAGGCGTCTCTCCGGTCGGCGGGGCGATTGAACAAACGTGGATACCATTTCTTTTAACGGCACTGGAGGCAGGACTAGATCTGGTCAGCGGTCTGCATGTTCGGCTGGAGGATACAGCAGTGATTGCTGAAGCCGCAAAACAACACGGTCGGCGACTTCACAATGTGCGTCATGCCGATCGTTCATTTGAAATTGCAACTGGCCGGAAACGTTCGGGCAAACGTGTCATCATGGTTGGCACTGACTGCGCTCTCGGCAAGAAATACACTGCCCTCGCGATTGCCCGCCGCCTTCAGGAACGAAGCGTGGATGCGACCTTTCGGGCTACCGGACAAACAGGCATCATGATTGCCGGTGACGGTATTGCGATCGATGCGGTCGTCGCGGACTTTGTCGCCGGTGCAGCGGAAGCACTGTCGCCCGATGCGTCGCCGCATCACTGGGACGTCATTGAAGGTCAAGGTGCGCTTTGGCATCCCGCTTACGCTGGCGTAACCCTAGGGTTACTTCACGGAAGTCAACCTGACGCGCTCGTCTTATGTCACGATCCCCGGCGCTCCGTCACTAATTGGTATCCTGATTACCCGCTTCCTTCGGTTCCGGACGCGATTGCGGGCTATCTGCCTTTGGCACGCCGGACCAATCCTGCTGCCCGTTTTGTCGGCATCAGTCTCAACACGCACGGCATGAACGAGCGAGATGCAAGCGCCGCAGCTCACGCGCTTGCTCCGCTCGGCCTGCCCGTTTGCGATCCGTTACGCTTTGGTCTCGATGCGCTTCTGGATGAGTTGTTGACGATATGATCGCTGCAAGTGTGTCGCGCGTCGACTGGCCCCTTGCCGAACCCTTTACCGTCTCACGTGGAACCCAGACCTGCCAGCCGGCCCTTCAGATGACGCTGTCCAGGATGGGTGGCTTTAAGGGTCGTGGCGAGGCGTGTGGCGTCTATTATTCAGGCGATACCATTGAAGCAATGGAGGACGAACTCGCGCAGGCTCAGGTGCACATTCAGCATGGCGCGCGGCGCGAAGATTTGCCCGATCTACTGTCAAGCGGCGGCGCTCGTCATTTGGTGGACGCCGCGCTTTGGGATCTTGAGGCGAAATCTGGCAACACGGATGCATTTACGATGGCCGGCGTGTCGCCAGAGCCGGTGACAACCGCTTGTACGATCGGAATCCGCTCGCTCGCCCAATACGAAGCAACGGCGAGGCGCCTTTGTCATTACCCTGTTCTCAAGATCAAACTCGACGGATCAGAACCTTTTGCAGCACTAGCAGCAGTGCGACGCGGTGCGCCGACCGCCGAGATTATTGTCGATCCGAATCAAAGCTGGAGTATCGATAAGCTCAAGTCTTGGGCGCCCGCCCTGGCAGATTACGGCGTGATTTTGATCGAACAGCCCATACCTGTCGGCGCGGAGGACGGCTTGGACGGCTGGAGATGCCCGATCCCCCTTTGCGCTGACGAACTGGTCGATGACATTGATGACCTCGCCCTGGCGTCCGGTCGGTTTGCAGTGATCAACATCAAGCTGGACAAGTGCGGTGGCCTGACGTCTGGCCTAGCTCTGGCACGGGCGGCGAGGTTGAAAGGCTTCGGCTTGATGGTGGGCTGCATGGGCGGCTCTTCGCTTTCTATGGCGCCGGCGATGGTGCTGGCCCAGTTGTGCGACTTCGTCGATCTGGACGGACCATTGCTCCAACAAACGGACATTGCGGGTGGCTTTGAATATCGAAATGGGCACGTCTCCAACCCGCTGAATCAGGAGTTGTGGGGATGAACCGGACTAACCTCTTCAGCCGCAAGCCCTTGTCATCGCCACAGCCTGGACGCATCGCCTTGCGACGCCACCTCGGCCCTTGGCACCTCACCTTTATGGGCGTGGGTGGCACAATCGGTGCCGGCATTTTCGTGCTTTCGGGAACCGTGGCCGCGAACTACGCCGGGCCTGCGGTGGCCGTAT
Organism: Novosphingobium sp.; assembly: GCF_025351285.1. Lineage (GTDB taxonomy): Bacteria > Pseudomonadota > Alphaproteobacteria > Sphingomonadales > Sphingomonadaceae > Novosphingobium. Next base: position 8,623 of record NZ_JANXWG010000075.1, on the reverse strand, counting down.
CTTATGTGCTTGCCGCCCTTGCCTGCGGTTGCGCTGCCCTTTGCTACAGCGAATTTGCATCGATGTCGGACGAAGGCGGCAGCGCGTATCTGTACGTATATCGATCGCTAGGGCTTTTTCCGGCTTGGATGATTGGATGGTCACTGATACTCGAATATTTGTTCTCGGCGGCGACTGTCGCAGTTGGCTGGTCAGGTTATTTTTGCGGTGTTCTAAACGCGATTGGCCTGCCTCTGCCTGAGCAATTTTCAAGCGCTCCAATCGTGTTTGATCCGATACACGGGATCGGCATCAAGGGCGTCGGGATTAATCTTCCCGCAATTGCCATTGTTTCAATCGTGGGGCTGACGCTTTGGCGAGGGATCCGCGAATCGGCGTGGCTGAACGCGAGCCTTACGATGGTCAAGGTCTTGGTGATCTTGCTTGTCATTGGCCTTGCTGCGTCGCACGTGCGTCCAACTTTGTGGCACCCCTTCGTTCCACCAAACCAAGGGACCTTTGGCCATTTTGGCTTGAGTGGCGTGCTTCGTGGCGCGGGTGTTGTGTTCTTCGCATTTGTTGGCTTCGACATGATCTCCACGGCTGCGCAGGAGTCACGCGATCCTAAGCGCGATTTGCCAATCGGTTTGCTTGCCACACTGGCAATTTGTGCGGTTCTCTACGTAGCGATGGCGCTCGTTATGACGGGCCTGGTCCCTTTTCGGGAGCTCAATGTGGCCAATCCTATCATGCTGGCGCTGAACCGCGCCGGGGACGGATTGCAACAGCTTTCTCTTCTTGTGGGTTTGGCCGCGATTGCTGGCCTAGCGTCCGCTCTCGTCGTGTCGATGTATGGTCAGACCCGAATCTTCATGGCGATGGCCCATGACGGCCTTCTCCCCGCATCGCTCGGGCGCATCAGTGTGCAACGGCGCACGCCAGCCTATGGAACAATGATTGTTTCCGCGCTCGTCGGCTTGGCGGCCGCCTTCATGCCTGTTCAATTGCTCGGCGAACTGGCCTCGATTGGAACGCTCGCCGCGTTTGTCGCGGTGTGTGTCGGCGTGAGCGTCATGCGTCGTGTCGAACCTGACGCGCCGCGCGCGTTTCGTGTGCCGTGGGGGGATGCCTTCCCAATCCTCGGCACGATTAGCTGTCTTGGTCTTATGGCGACGCTCCCGGCCGATACATGGATCCGGTTTGTTGTTTGGACCACACTTGGTTTGGCCATCTTCTGGTTGCGCCGAAGATCAAAGACGTCGCGATCAATGGCCGTTTGAATCGTGAACATGGCAACGGTGGTCACGAAAGTTTGTTTAGAGATTTCAGAGCAGACTGACAGAGGTGTTCCTGCCGACTATATCGTTCCATTGGGTCGCGTTGATCCGCAACGGTTCGGAATCGCCGTGGCCACTGCGGACGGCGCACTCCATGTTGGCGGCGACGCTGACGTCTCATTTTCAATTCAAAGCATTTCCAAGGTCTTTTCCCTCACTCTTGCGCTCGGCCGCATCGGCGATCAGCTGTGGAACCGGGTGGGCCGTGAGCCATCAGGCGCGGCGTTCAATTCGATTGTCCAACTTGAAAATGACCGCGGCGTGCCTCGCAATCCGTTCGTGAACGCTGGTGCGATGGTGGTCTCAGATGTGATACTAGCTGGCCGTCGGCCACGTGAGGCAATTGGGGAAATACTTCAGTTCGTGCGAAGTTTGGCCGAGAGCGACGCAATCTACGTCGATCAGCGGGTGGCGCAGGCCGAGCTCGAGACGGCCTATCGCAACGCAGCGCTGGCCAATTACCTTCGAGCATTTGGCAACCTGACCAATCCCGTCGACCATTTGCTTGGTGTTTACGCGCATCATTGCGCCATCGCCATGACTTGTCGTCAGCTTGCTCTCGCAGGGCGCTTCCTGATGGCACAGGGCTGCGATCCAAGGACACAAAAGCGCGTCGTACCCGCAAAGCGCGCACGCCGAATCAACGCGCTTATGATGACATGTGGGCATTACAATCAATCGGGCGAGTTCGCCTATCGCGTGGGATTGCCCGGAAAGTCGGGTGTGGGGGGCGGCATTCTGGCCATTGCACCGTCGTGTGCATCAATTGCGGTATGGTCTCCAGGGCTCAACGAGCACGGGAATAGCGTCCTAGGAACACGCGCACTCGAAAGCTTGGTTCGCCAAACGGGCTGGTCAGTGTTTGACTAAAACCGCGCTGACTGTTCGTTGATCTACTCAGCTTGGCTCGGATAGCATCGCATCCCGCAATTATCGAGCACGCTTCGACGATATCCATCGCCATCGAGCCGGCCCGTCAACCCAATAAATGGTATTCGCAAAAAAAAAATGGTGCGGGCGGTGGGGATCGAACCCACACTCCTTACGGAAGTGGATTTTGAGTAGGTCGAGACTACCTTAAGTGTTTGATATTAAACGATAAAATCTCAAAAATTGGATTTTTGTGTAAGGTTTTGTGTAAGTATGTAAGACATGTGTAAGGCTTTCCCACAAATAATTGGACGTGGCTGACGCTCCTCTCGACCTTAATCAGACGCGACATTTTAGTCTACCTTTTGCCGCTTCGGCATTCCCCTCTTTGGCTTGCTTCTTGTCCCCTTGAACGACCTTTGAGGTTGAGACAGGCTGCTGCGTGCGTGCATCAGGAACCGCAATTCTAATGATACCAAGACGCAGTCGATTATAGGAACGGCTGGCGCAAAGGCCTCGGGGGAGACGGCGATCATCCCGCATTTTCGAGGATTAGTGCAAGGGAGGCCTGAAAAAACTGGACTGAAGCGCCTATCGTATTCGTAGTCGCAATGCCCTCCAAACTCCGGTGATCTTATTCCGGCGCGGTCGCACGCGTGATGATATCGATGGGCGTATCCGTAATCATACCCATAAATATCCATACCCTTTAGCTCATGGGCTACTCTGGAGATCATCGGGACGATGCTCACAGCTCGAATGCCGAAGCCATGCGGGTGACATCACGGGCGTTCAATCCGTGCGTCGCTGCACAATTGCGCCATTGCGAGACCGCGCTCTGAACCTCCGCGACGATCTCCTTCGCGACGGCCAGCTTCAATCCGCACTGCCGTGCCATCCCAAAGGCCACATCGAGCGAGGCAGTGTCGTCGGCCTCGTCGATAGCAAGGCTCAAGACCCGCGCTTTCACGTCAAGCGGCGTCGGGTTCATGTCGTAGGCCGGGGACAAGCGCCAGCCGCCCGCGCCGTCGAACAGGAAGCCGTGATTGCGGAGATGGTCGTCGGTGTTGGAAATCAGAATATTGAAGACGATGCGCCGCCATAATTGCGCGCAGTCCCGCTCGGGCTGGGAGCCAAACTGACGCAGCGCATCGACGATCTCCAGATAGCTATGATCTTCGTTGTCAGCGGCACCCAACATCGACATAGCGGAGAGAAACGGAACGCGGGCTTCGCCATCACGGTCGAACCGGCGCAGCAGCAATGCGGTGCGATCGACGACTTGCTCCAGCCGCCACGTCGGCACCTCGATACCTGCACGGTTCGCAAGGTCGAGTGACACCGCTTCCCATTGCATGACGGGATAAGGGTCGTCGGCCTGCGGGAACTTGGCGATGGAAAGCTGGCCCTGAAGATCCAGCACAGAGGCTTTGGCGCGCGCGCCGCCTAGCGATGAACCCGGCGCGAGAATGAGCCGCAGATCATTCTCGTCATCACCATCAGCGGCAACGCGCATAGCCGCATTCAGCAACTCGCCCAAACGAATAAGCGGCGGGACATTCACGCCCTCCCCGCTTGCCAGGAACGGACCATCAGGCGTTTCCTTGAAGCGCAAGGCGCCTTGGCGCGCTATGTCACCAACCCCCAAGAGGTAATCCACTTCGCCCAAGCTGCGAGGCGCGCGTGCCTCTGTCGCAGCGCGGCGACGCTCCGCGCGCTGGATCAGGTTACGGCCCCAGCGATCGGGCGCGGAATCGCCAAAAGCACCGAACAAAGCCCGGCCCTGCTGCGTATGCAGCGGGCCGCCGCCAAGCATCAAGGCAGGTTCGAGCGCGAAGCGCGCCGGACTGGCGAGCCATCCAGCGTCGTATTCGAAAGTTGCACTTTCCCGGTTGCGCGTGCGGCGCGCCCAAAGTCGCCCGACAAAATGTGCGACCCCTGCCAGATCGACAAAGACCAGAAGTTCGCGGTCGCTCACTGTTGCCTCAGGCCTGGACGCTTGCTGACCCGCACCCGCTGCGGCAGCCGTTCTTCGTCAAGCTGTAAGCCGAGGATATCAGTGCTTACGTCGGCAAGATCGGCAATCCGTTCGCTCAAACCGAGAATGAACAGCACTGTGGCATAGACGCCGAGCGATACACCGGGGTCGCCCTGCTCGACCTTTTGCAACGTACTGCGCGAAACGAACGCGCGCTCCGCCATCAGCGCCATCGTGATGCGGCGACGCTGGCGCGCGGCCTTGATGTCCGCGCCAAGCTTGGCAAGACTGCGCTTTACCGGCAACGGCATTGGTGGCGTGGTTCGCATCTCAACCTCCTTGACCGCTTCATTAGACGTTAATTGCTTTAATGTCCATTAAAACGGTCAAATAGAGTAAGGAGCGCGCAACTCGGTTCAGTGGGATAGGAGTTCAACGCACGGCAATGCGCGGACAGCCTATAGTTTAGGAAGGCGACGAACCACCGGCGTGGATTGCACGATCGCAGTGTCCGTCGAGGCAAGAAGCACAAAGCGGCCCACTACTGCCTCAAGTTCCTGAACATCACGCACCACCATTCTGACCACGAAACAGTCCTCGCCCGTGACATGGTCGGCTTCAACAACCTCGGGGGTGTCGATCAGCAATTGCTCCAGCCGCTTTATCTGCCCTGGCAAGGCGCGCATTCGCACATAGGCTGCGGTGTTGAGCCCGAAAGCCTTGGGATCGATGATCGCGGTGTAGCCCTGAATGGCCCCTGCATCTTTCAGCTTCTCGATCCGATCGGTCACGCTAGGGCTGGACAGGTCAATCACTTCGGCAAGTTCGCGGAGGGTCATCCTACCGTTTTCGAACAGTGCCGAGATAATGGCTCGATCGGTTTTGTCGATTTGCCGGATAACATAACGGCTTCGATTCATTGCTCAGGCCTAGCTGGTTGACACCGGCGAGGCCTTGAGATTGCGAAGGCGAATGCTCGTTTTTGCCTTAGATATCTAAAGCCAGGCTATGAATCGGGCAGACAGTGAACCCATCCGGCGACGACCACACAGTCCGCACGGATCAGGATTGAAGGTGAAAGACCGTTACGGCTTTCGATAGGCGCATCGAAACACCGGAAACGCCTTTGCGAGTCCATGGTCGAGCCAATCTCTGATCAGCTACCAATAGTTGCATAGTCGGGCAGCGTAATACTGCGCTAACTCAGAGCTTTGGGAGTATTTCAAAGTGATCGGGCAAGCACATCCGCGCTCAGATACCGCCACAAGGGGCGGTGCCGTATAATGGCCTACTCTGCGGCGGCCTTGCTTTCACTGGCGTCGCAATGCGCGCCAAGCGTCGCACCCGAAACGGTGCTGGCGATCATTCAAACCGAAAGCAGCGGCAAGCCCTTCGCACTCAACGTCAACGGCGGAAGACAACCCGCGCCCCAAGGAAACGCCGCCGATGCTGCCACAACTGCACGGCGCTATGTCGCAGCAGGCTATTCGGTCGATCTTGGCCTTGGCCAGATCAACTCGCGCAACATGCGCTGGCTCGGTCTGACATGGGAAACGGTGTTCGACCCCTGCACCAATGTTGCCGCCCTGGGCCGCGTTCTCACCAGCAAGTACAACGCCGTCAGTGCCGGACGCCATCCGCAAACCGCCCTGCGCGTCGCGCTCTCGATGTATAATACGGGTAGCCTGACGCGCGGCTTCCGCAATGGCTATGTCGCCAAAGTCGAGCGTAACGCCGGCGTGGCGCAGAACGCCGCGACGAGCGCACCGCTGTTCTTCGCGACCGCTGCATCGGCTTCGGTCGATCAACGCGCCGTGTTGATGGCGGAAAACACGACGCCGGAAGCGCCCTCGGTCCAGGCGCGCCCTGCACCGCCGCCGAGCTGGAACGTCTTCGAACGCGCCGCTTTCGACCGCGAAACCCGATCCCTTGCCCATAACGAAAGGCCCAGCACGTGAACGTTATCCTGAGAGCTGGACGCGGAATCGGAACGTGGCGCGCCGCATGCACAGCGAATTTCAATCGCCTGCCCACGACCCGGCAAAGCACGATCATCTGGAGCATTGCGCTGGTGGTGGCGATGGGCGTGACGCTCGCCAACCCTGATCCCGCCTATGCACAAAATCTGGAGAGCTTCGCCAGCAAGGTACGTGCCCTGCTATCGTCGACTCTGCTCCGCACTCTGGCCGTCATCGCCGTCATCGTCACTGGCTTGCTCTGGTTCACTGGACGGGCTTCGACGGCAGTGCTCGTCACCGTGATCATCGGCATTGCCATCGTGTTTTCGGCTGACGCCATCGTCGGCGCGATTGCGGGATAAAACTATGACCGACGACGCCGAAACCCTGACCAAGAACACGCTGTTCCTCGCGGTGACACGTCCGGCACTGTGGGCGGGCATTCCGATCGAGGCAGCCGTGTTGCTGCTGATTTCGAGCGCGTCGGTGCTGATCTGGAGCAACAGTCCGATCTATGCGGCACTGGTCGTCGTGTTCGGCTATTCGATCTCGCGGCTGATCGTCCGGCACGACGTCAATGCCTTCCGCCTGCTGTTCCTGTGGGGCCGGACCAAGGCGGGAAATCGCAATCGGGCGTTCTGGGGCGGCAGCAGCTATTCGCCGCTGCCGCTCTCGGGCCTGCGCCGCAAAGGCTTCGGGCGTCATGTCTAGGCTGCTCGCCCCCAGTAACGCGGTGCCGCTCAAGGTGGCACAACGCGAGGCGAGCCCGGAAAAATTCCTGCCCTATGCGCGCCACGTCAACGAAGAGATGGTCGCGCTCGATTCCGGCGACATCATGCTGACGTTCGAGCTGCAAGGCCGCGCCTTTGAGACCGCCGATATTCGCGATCTCAATGACTGGCACACCAAGCTCAACGGCATGCTCCGCAACCTCCATGACGAACGGCTGTCGATCTGGACACATCTGATCAGAATGCGGGTCGATCAATATCCCGGCGGTGCCTTCAAATCGGGATTCGCCGCCGATCTCGACCGCGCTTATTTCGGACGGATCAACCGCGAACGGATGTTCATCAACCGCTTCTTTGCGACGCTGGTGATCCGTCCAGCCGCCACGGGCGGCGACAAGATCATCCAGCTATTCAAGCGCAAGGTGTCGGGTGAAACCAGGCAAGGCCCGATGATCGACGAGTCGCTGATCGAGCTGCTCGACGACAAGGCCTGCGATTTCGAAAAACTGATGGCACGCTGCGAGCCACGGCGCTGCGTGATCTACGAACATCGCGGCCTGATGTTCTCCGAAACGATGGAAGTTGCCGACATGGTGATGACCGGACGCCACCGCCGCGTTCCCGTCGTTCGCGGTCATCTAGGCGGCGCGCTCTACCGTTCGCGCACGATCTTCGGGGCGGAAACTATCGAAGTCCGCGACGCCGATGCGTCGGCATTCGGCGGCATCTTCGGCATTCGCGAATATCCCGCTCAAACTACCCCGCGCCAGTTCGAGGCTCTGCTGTCCGTCGATTTCGGGTTCGTGCTGACGCAGTCCTTCACCTTCCTTGGGCGCGCGGCGGCAACGGAGAAGTTCCGGCTGAGGATGACGCAGATGGAAAACGCGGGCGACCGAGCTATCAGCCAAGCCGATGCGCTGATCGATGCAGGCGATGACCTGATGTCGAACCGCTTCGTGCTGGGCGATCATCACTTCACCCTCGCGGTCTATGCCCATTCGATGAAGGCGCTTCGAGACCATCTGTCGGTCGCGCGCGCCGCGCTTGCCGACACCGGCATGGTCGCGGCGCGCGAAGGCGCTGCGCTCGAAGCGGCCTACTGGTCGCAACTCGTCGGCAATTTCGCATGGCGCGCACGGCCCGCGCCAATCACTTCGCTCAATTTCGCGGCCTTCGCGCCGTTCCATACATTCCCGGCGGGCAGCGCGACCGGCAATCACTGGGGCGATGCGGTGGCCTTGCTCAAGACCAATGCCCGCAGCCCCTATTTCTTCAATTTCCACAAGGGTGACCTTGGCCATACGCTGATTATCGGCCCGTCGGGCGGCGGTAAGACCGTGCTGCTCAACTTCCTCATGGCGCAGGCCGAAAAGACCGGTGCGCGGCAGATCTTCATCGACAAGGATCGCGGCGCGCAAATTTTCGTCCAAGCCAGCGGCGGTACTTATCTGGCTTTGCACAACGGCATCGCCACGGGCTTTTCACCGCTCAAAGCCTTGACCGATCGCGCCGAAGACAAGACCTTCCTCTCGATCTTCATCCGCCAGCTCGTCCGCGCCGACGGCAAACCGATCTCGGTGCAGGAGGAACGTCTGATCGAGGACGGCATCAATGCCGTGATGAAACTCCCTGGACTTGTAACGGTTTCGTGCCGGTCACCTATCTCATTATGCCACCTTGGCCTCGAATGCGAGCGGGCTGATCCCGGCCAGATATGAGTGACGCCGCCGCGTGTTGTAGAACCCGTTGATGTACTGGAAGATCGCTGCC
>NZ_JANXWG010000067.1 GCF_025351285.1 Novosphingobium sp. | reverse complement strand
CGGCTGCGGCTGGCTGAACCACGCGATCAGTTCGGCAGGTTCGTGGAAAAACAACATGTCCGAATCCGCGACCAGCGTGAAGCTGTCCGCAGCGGCGTGGATATCGGTCAGCTTGCGCAAGTGCGGATAGACCAGCCGGCGCGCACGCAATGCCGGGAATTCGTGCACCGGCAAATGCGTGTCGAGCCGATGCTGGATTTCCGACGATGTCACGAACCGTATCCACGGGACGACCCGCCGTATCGCCGCCTGCACCGAGGCATCTAGCGTGCCATCGTCGTACACCACCGGATCGATCCGGAACGGGCACGCCAGTTGCAGCGACACGATGCAGAACAGCGTCTGGTCCCAGAACCTTGCCCCGCTCAGGAACGCGATTTCCGCGCGTGGGCCGGCGGATGGCTCGCGCAATGTGGGCAGCGTTGTAGCGGCTGCGCGCATCGCCTTGTGGCCGGCACGAGTCCGGCGCTGCTCGATCGGCCCGCCTTCGCGCAACGACGCGCGGATCTTGCCGATCGGTTCGTGGTACAACTTATAGGCAAGGCGGCCGAGGCTCATGGCGCAGCCATCCCGGCCAGCGCGGCCTGTCCATCGAACAGGCCGCACGAGCCGGCCCAGGCGATGCGGTCGAGCGGTCCGCGCCAGGCACGCTGCACCAGCCATGCACGTGCCTTGCGTGCCGGCAGCGTCCAGCGTGCAATCGGCTTCCACGGGCAGATGCCGTGCAGGCCCAGTACGATCACCCAGGTGCGGTTCGAGCTTGCGGCGTATCGGGTCATGTAGGCCTCGGTCAGCCGCGACGCCGGGATGATGTGATCGATGTGCAATTGCGGCAGGTAGGCCACGTCCCAGCCTTTGCCCAGGATCGTCAGGATCATGTCGTTGTCTTCGCCAGACGCCAGATCTGTGCCCTTGCGGCCAAGCGCCAGTCGCATCGGATCGCACGACGCCGCGTCGACATAAGCGCCATACGCTTCGCGGCGCAGCGCCATTCCGGCGCCGATCGGCGAGCATTCGGGATAGGTGCGGTTCGACGTTTCGTCCCACCGCGCCACAATGGGCTCGTCACCGAGATCGCGGCAGGCCAGCGAAAAGCCGCCTTCAGAGAACCAGGCGGGGGGCTCGGCTTCGTATCGCGGCAACACGCGGCCGCCCAGCGCACCGAGTTTGGGATTGGCTGCGAACGCCGCAATCACCTCCGCAAGGTACTGGGAGTCAAGAATATTGTCATCATCTACGTAGAGCAGAATTTCGCTGCGTGCTTCGCGGAAGCTGCGCACGCGGGCATGGCTCAGCCCGAGTCGATCCTCGCGCACCACCCGCGCATCGGGGTGCCACGACAAGTCCAGACGGTCGACCAGGGGCTCGCGGCTGGCGTTGTCGACAACGATCAGTTCCCACGACGATCCGTCCGCAGGCGCGGCAAGTGTGCGGAGCGAATCGAGCGTTTCGCCAAAGCAATCCGCGCGCGGATTGTGCGTGCAGATGATGACGGTGAGGGCAGGGGCAGGTTGCAAGCTCACCGGACGGCTTCTGCAAGACGTTGTCGTTTGGCGATTGCCCGCTTGTATGACGCTTCCTGGAGGGGCGCGATCGCTTCGGTCGAATAGGCCGAGAGCACGTGCGCGCGCGCTGCTGCGCCCATCGACGCGCGCCGCTCGTCATCGCGCAGCAGTTCGATCACGGCCTGCGCGATTGCAGCGGGATCTTCGGGCGCGACGAGCATGCCGGTGCGGCCATGCTCGATCATCTCGGCCATCCCGCCCGCATTCGACCCGACAACCGCGCAGCCTGCCGCCATCGCTTCGAGGCAGACATAAGGGTGGTTCTCCCAGTAGCTTGGAAACACCGCGATCGCGGATTCAGCCAGGTGGCTGGCAACATCAGCGTAATCCAATGCCCCGGTGAATTCGATCGACTTGGAGGCGGCCGAACCGGCCAGATGCCGGATCGTTTCATCGAGCGGCCGGCGCGTGGCCGGGTGTAGAAGTGCCCGTCCGACAAAGCGAAAGCGTGCATCGGGGTGCGCTTTGAGAATTTGCGGGATGGCGGCTGCGAGTTCGAGCACCCCCTTGCGCACTTCGAGCTTGCCCACGAATGTTACCAGCTTGGGTCGCCCGGCCGGCACGCACGCAAGCAATTCGGCGGGCGGGACGAAGACGTTTGGAATGACAGCCCTTGCCATGGCCGAAATGGGCCAGGCATCGCTGGTCCAGTCGAGCATGGCCTTTGATGGCGAGGTGATCTCGTCGGCGAGCAAGGTTAGGGCAAGTTCGCGATCACATTCCGGTTCATATTTGTTCCAGAACGGTTTCGGCATCCGCCCACGGCGCAGCGCGCCCGCCACGAAACGCGCCTTCATTCCCAGCGTCAGGTAGGCCTCGTTCATGGCGCCGATCTGGAAATTCGCGGTGTGCAGCTTCACGATGCGCGCGACTTCGGGAAACCGTTCGAACACGATCGCGGCGTCGGCACCGTATTCGGCGCTCTCGACCACGTCGAACGGGTTCGCTTGGTGCGCGGCTTCGAACGGCGGGACGATGGCTTCGGCAAAATCTGTCGCCCGGCAGTTCGCGATGTTGATCCTGATGCCGGACTCGGCCCGCATGCCTGCGGGCTGGCCTTCGGTGAAGACCTCGACGTCGTGTCCGCGAGTCGCCAGCATTCGGGCCGCATTGCGAACGTAGGTGCCGATGCCGCCGCCACTACCCACGCCGGCGTATTCTCTGGAAACAAAGGCAATCCGCACCGGTTTTTTCCGGATCGCTAAACAGATGGCGCCGTAAGGGCGCGGCTGGCGATCGATGCGGTCGGTTCGTTGCTGCGGACCATTTGCGCGGACAGTTCGACCGAACCGGCGCCCCAGCCGCTTTGCAGCAAGCGGGCGTGGGCTGCGGGCACGCGCGATACTTCGAACGACAGGTTATCAACGACCTGATCGACCATGTGGTTGTAGGGTCGTTCAAGGTCCAGATCGAGGAAATAGCGTCCATTCGCCATGGTCGGGCAGGGCATGGTAATCACGAAGCGATTGTCGCCCGGGTGAAGTTCGACCATCAGTTCAGGGTCATAGCCACCCAGGCTGGCCATTCCGATCGGTGATCCGAGGTAGTCGCGCAGGCGTAGGTTGACGATCATCCGATCCTTCGACGCGCTGGCGATGTCGATCGCGGTGTGGAGTGCTCCATCGTGGAATTCCGTCGAAATACGCCGGAAGCACGTTGGCTTTTTCGAACTGCCGGATGCCTCGTAAGTGCTCGTTTGCACGCCCTTCTTTTCGTATTCGTTGGCCACGTCGACGATCGAACCGGTCGTGCGGATCATGCCGCCTTCGAGCATGATGCCCTTGGTGCACAACGACTTCACCGCGGTCATGTTGTGGCTGACGAAAATGATGGTGCGGCCGTGTTCTGCCACGTCGTGCATCTTGCCCAGGCACTTCTTCTGGAATTCGGCATCGCCGACCGCGAGCACTTCGTCGACGATCAGGATTTCGGGTTCGAGGTGCGCGGCCACGGCAAACGCCAGCCGCACATACATGCCGCTGGAGTAGCGCTTGACCGGGGTATCGAGGAACCGCTCCACTTCGGCGAAGTCGACGATTTCATCGAACTTGCGCCGGATTTCGCCACGGGTCATGCCCAGGATGGCGCCATTGAGGAAGATGTTCTCGCGCCCGCTCAATTCGGGATGAAAACCGGTGCCAACTTCGAGCAGGCTGGCCACCCGCCCCCGGATGGTCACGCGGCCTTCGCTCGGCTCGGTGATGCGCGACAGTACCTTGAGCAGCGTGGATTTGCCCGCTCCGTTGCGCCCGATCACGCCGATCACGTCGCCCTGCTCGATGGTGAAATCGAGATTGCGCAGCGCCCAGAATTCTTCGATTTGTTCGCCCGCGATGATCGCCTGCCCACGCATCATGTTCACGGCGGAGCGGCCGAACTTGCGCGCGGCGCCCGAAACGGCATCGCGAAGGGTGCGCGACTGATCGGCGGATTCGTGCCCGATCAGGTACTTCTTGCCAAGCCCTTCGGCAGCGATGGCGATATTGGGGGCGACGTTGGAGCCCATCATACCAGATCCGCGAAGGTTTTTTCGGTCGCCCGGAATGTCCTTATGCCCAGCCAGAGGAAGGCCAGGGTTACCGCCAACCCGATGGCCAGATTCACAAAATCAAGCTGCGCATTGCCACCAAGCAGGCACCAGCGAAACCCGTCGATGATCCCCACCATCGGATTGAGCGCGTAGATCGTCCGCCAGCTTTCTGGAACCACTTTCGATGAAAAACCGACCGGTGACACGTAAAGCCCGAACTGGACGAAGAACGGGACGATGAACCGGAAATCCCGATAGCTGACGCTGAGCGCGGCCATCATGAACGCCGGACCCAACGCCGCCAGGATCACGAACACGATGAACAGCGGCAGCGCGATGAGGTGCCAGCTTGGGGCAAAGCTGTAGGTCGCCATCAGTGCGAACAGGATCACGAGAGTGATCATGAAATCGACCATCGCCACGGCGGCCGACGCTGCGGGCACGATCAGCCGCGGGAAATAGACTTTGCTGATAAGGTTGCTGTTCGAAGTGAGGCTGCCCGAAGCGCTGGTCAGGATGGTCGAAAACAGGAACCACGGCAGCATACCCGCCATCACCATGAGCGGGTAGGGGGTATCGCCTTCCGACGGCAACCGCGCAATCCGGCTGAACAGCCCGGTGAAGATCAGCGTTGTCAGCAGCGGGCGGACGAGCGCCCAGGCAATGCCGATTACGGTCTGCTTGTACTGCACCGCCACGTCGCGCCAGGCCAGGATCGCGAACAGTTCGCGGAAGCGCCACAAGTCTGCCCAATAATTGCGATCTGCCCGGCCCGCTTCGAGGATGAAGGTGACTTCGCCCGGGGCTGCGATTGCCGCAGTTGCGGGCTCGCCAGTGGCAAGCCGCTGCGGCGGGCTCGATGGGGTGGTGTTCATGGTTCGGGGCAACTCTGTGGGACGTGTAGGGATTGGCAATTACCAAACCTTTTGCAACTGCGTCCGTATCTGACTGGCAAAGATCGGATAGTCGAAGTGGTGCCGGGTGCGTGTCGCCAGATCGGAAGGACGTCCGGGGTGATTGATGATGAGATCGATCAGCGCATCCGCAAAGTGTTCGGGCGCCACGCAAGTACCCAGCGTACCATCGACCAGCGCATCGGGAGAACCGCCGATGCCAAGGCCGATGGCCGGCGTGCCGCATGCCATGGCTTCGACGAACGAAATGCCGAAACCTTCCCCCACCGACGGCAGCGCGAACAGGTCTGCCGCACGATAGAGATCGGGCAGGTCATCGACCGGAATCTTGCCGAGAAAGCGCACGTGATGCTCGACGCCACGGCTTTGCGCGAGGGCCTCAAGCCGATCACGGTCGGGGCCTTCGCCCGCAATCATGTAGACCGCATCGACACCCATGCCGCGCAGCTTGGGGATAAGCGGGATAACACGGTCATGCCCCTTGTATCCCTCGCGGCCATCGAGCCGGGCGACGGTGAGGATGACGATTTCTCCGGCTACCGCAAACTTGCGCCGCGCCGCATCACGATCGCCGGGGGTGAACCGCGCGCCGACGGTGTTGTTGATGACGGCCACCTTTTCCGGCGCAATCCGCGCCTTGGCGAGCGTTCTGGCGCACGTGTCGCGGCTGACGGTCAGCACGAGGTCCGAGGCTTCGAGCGCGGCCAGGCAGCCTGCGGGAACATCGTCCCAGATTTCGGTGCCGTGGAGTTGGCTGACCAGCTTCGCTCCGGTCAGCCGCGCCAGTCGCATCGAAAGAGGACCGTGGTAAAGATGGGCATTGTAGATGACCTTTGGCCGTTGGCGTAGCGCCAGCACAGTGGCGCGCGCAGCATAGGCAAACTTGTTCATCGTGGGCGATTTCTGCTCCACGCCGGTGGGCAGCGGTCCCACTTCGTCATTGGCCATACGCGCCAGGACGGTGATCGGGCCCGGAAAGCAACCGCCCGCCGCCGCCGACAGAAAGTCGCGATTGTATTGCGCTATGCCGCCATAGCCGCCGAATGCATCGGTCATCAGCGCAAGCATCCCGCCGGAAAGATCGTCTTGACAATCGAATCCGGGCGCCGGTTGGCGCAAAGGTGACGAGACGGGACGGACTGGGAAATTCACGATATTGAATTCAGGCTCGAAAATCTGACATGCACGGTCCGGCGGTACGAACGCCGCGGACAGTGAGATCCGTCAGCCAGCCAGCGCAGGAGCGCCGGTTGCAAACGTCCGCATGAGATCGAGCGCGCGATGTCTTGAAACATGACCACGCAACGCCGTATCGAAATCGGGCTTGCGGTCAAGCCAACTGCCCACGGGCACATTGAACCCGGTCTTCGGACGGTTGACGACGGCATCGGGCAGGGGCACCGATGGAGCTTGCGCCAATAGCTGTTTTCCCAATGCCCCCGTCAGTTGCGGGATCATCGGCCCCACACTTTGCAACAGCGCCACATCGACCAGCGGCGTGCGCACTTCGATGCTGTGCGCCATGCTGGTCCAGTCGGTATCGCGCAGCAATTGGTTGCGCATGTAATTGGCGCTTTCCAGCGCTGCCACGCGCGCCGTCGAAGAACGGGCACCCGGCGGCATCGTGCTATCGACGGTCGGCAGCAATTGCAGCCGTTCGAGCCCATCGCGAACCAGTTCGGGATCGAGGATCGTGTCCAGTTCGAACGGCAGGAACAATCCGCGGCGCAGCAAGTACGCGCCGGCGTAACTGCCGCCATATTTGACCATGCCCCGCGCCTTGGGGTTATTTCGGCCAAGCGCGGAATGGCGCATCACCGAACGTGCCAGCCACGCCAGGCCCGGCACGGCGGCAGGCACCTTGAACATGCCGACCCAGCGAGGAATGTCGCGGAAGCTGGGGTATCCGCCCAGAAGCTCGTCGCCACCCAGGCCGGAAAGTGCAACCTTGAGCCCCGCCTCGCTCGCCGCCTTGGACACGAACCACGAGTTGATCCCGTCGATCGTGGGCTGGTCCATTGCCGCGAGGATCGCGGGCAAGTCACGTTGAAATTCGGCCTCGTCGACCGTCCGGACCTGATGCTCGGCACCATATTGCCGGGCAACCAGCGAGGCGAGCGGCGTTTCGTTGTCGCTTGTTCCCTGGTACTCGGAAAAGCTGAGCGTGATGGTGCGGATCTTCTGCTGCCCGGCATCGCGCATCAGGCCGAGCAGCGCGCCACTGTCGACGCCGGCGGAAAGGAACAGCCCAACTTCGACATCGGCGAGAAGGTGCGCCTTGACGCTTTCGCCCAGTGCGGTGCGCAGGCAATCGCGCATTTCGTCGATTGCGAGCGGGCGGGGCGAAGCCATGCCCAGCATGTCGGAGACGAGTGCGAACGGCTGCGGCGCCCGGGGGCCGGCTTCGTCGATCACTTGGGTGTGTCCCGCCGGCAACGCGCGAATCTCGCGGTAGAGCGTGAACGGTTCGGGCACGCTGCCCCACACATGAAAGCCTACGATCCCCGCGGATTCAGGATCGGTCGATACCTTGCCCCCCGCCAAGAGCGCCTTGACCTGGCTGGCGAAGCGGAATGTCCAGCCATCGCTGGCGGTGTAAAGCGGTTTGATCCCGTAAGAATCGCGCGCCAGGAACAGGCTTTTGGCAACATCGTCCCAAATCGCGAAGGCGAACATACCGCGCAAATCATGCACCATCGCTTCGCGTTTCAGGTCGAACAGGTGCAGCAGCACTTCGGTATCCGAGGTGGTGCGGAACACGCGCCCTTGCGCTTCCAGGCGCGTGCGGAGTTCCGGATAATTGTAGATTTCGCCGTTGAAGGTGACCTGGTAGCGGCCGCAGGCACTGGCCATCGGCTGGGTGGCGCGTTCCGACAAGTCGATGATCGACAGCCGGCGGTGCCCCAGGCCGATGCGCCCTGCTGCGTCCCACCATTCACCTACGGCGTCCGGACCGCGCGCACGCATATGATCGCGCGTTGCGAGCAGTTCCTTCCGGTCCGGCAAATTGGCCGACGGGTTGAACGCAAAGATTCCGTTTATGCCGCACATATCAAGAACCTGCCCATACAGGCACGGGCATTGTGGGAGAATATACCTTTGGGTAAGGCAAATCAGCCAACCCGCCTATCGCGGGCTCTATTCGTATTATTATGGTACAAACGACAAGTGGTCGATTGCTACAGTCGACGTTGATTGGATGTCTTCCGGGGTCGCCGTCAACTGCCATGATTGCGCACCGCAATCGGCTGGAACATCGATGCGGGCACTGAAGCGATTGTGACCTGGTTTTGCGGGAACCCGCAGTGCCGCGAGTTGCTTGCCGGACTTGCAGATTATCGTCCAGGCCAGGTCCGCTGCCGCCTCACCCGGATCGTACGTGACGTCGTGCGACAGCGTATAGCTTCCTGGCGCGGCCAGCATCAGCCGTTGAGCGACGATTCCGGTGCGGCCGT
Organism: Novosphingobium sp.; assembly: GCF_025351285.1. Lineage (GTDB taxonomy): Bacteria > Pseudomonadota > Alphaproteobacteria > Sphingomonadales > Sphingomonadaceae > Novosphingobium. The sequence goes on along the minus strand of NZ_JANXWG010000067.1, from coordinate 28,112 downwards.
TGGAGATTCTAATCGTTAGTCGACCAGAAGCGGCGAGCGAGGTTTCGACCGCCTCGTCATTGGTGAGCTTCCAGGCCAACGGTGCCAGCGAGGGATTAACGGTCATCGCGATAAGGGCAAACTGATCGCGCACAGCCGACCCGATGCCCGGAATGGTTGCGGCAACCGCGCGCGCTTCGGGCAGGCGGCCCCGATCCACAAGTTGTGTTGTCAACGCCAGGCCGATCGCCTGCTTGTCGCTGGACTGCATCGTGCGAAAGCCCCGCCGGTACAAGTCCACAACAGCGGCCGGGTCGGCGCCAAAATCGATGGCTCTTCCCAGGAACCGACCGAACCACGGTCGAGCAGCCAATGCGGCCAGTGGTTCGCGGACCTCGATATGGTCAATGGCCCTGGCCAGCGTGGGAAACAGGCTATCCTCCGCAGCGGGGGCGGTCGTCAGAATGCGGTCGTAGTGCCGCATCCCGTCGGCCATATCTCCGGCTTGCTCGGCGGCCCGGATAAGCCCCAATTGGGCAAGGCCATCGCGACGAGTGACACGCTCGGCAGCGCGAAACAGGGCGAATCCGGCTTCTGGGTCAGCGTTTGGACCGGCGCCGGGCTTGTTCATCGCTGCAATCAGACCCAGCGCGCGCAAAGCCGAGGAATTCAGCGGCGATGCGCGCAATTGCGCCATTGCCGCTGCTTCGACCTGCGTGGAGTTGGCAGCGATCCACGCAGGATCGATCGATCGGCGTTCGACTTCGGCCCAGCGCAACTGCACGGTGTCGCGCAGCGCGGCAGGGACAGCATTGGAAGGCTGGGTTGCCCAATAGGCGATCGCGCTGTCATAGGCGGCGAACACCGCCAGCGGCGCGCAAAGTAGCGCGACGATCCTGCGGGTCCATCGCCAGACCGGTCCGGCATCGGGGGTAGTTTGAGTCATCACAGTCAGGGATATTAGCCGGTCAAGCATTCTTGCCGACCGAAGATTCTGGTCTTTGCAGGCTCAGGCGGCGATCGGCGCCTCTGCGCTGCCTTCAAGCTTGCCGTAGCCATAGTCATAGCCGTAGCGATCCGCGCTGAATTTGGTCACGACCACGCCGAAGATCCGGCTGTCGACCGCCAGCAGGCGGCGGATCGAATTGCGCACCGATTTCAGACCCGTGCTTTCGGCTTCTACGACCACGATGCATCCTTCGACGGCCTTGGCCAGCAGAGGGGCATCGGCGATGCCGATCACCGGCGGGCCGTCGATCACCACGCAATCGTAATACTGGTTGAGCCGTTCGAGCACCAGCTTCAGCCGATCGGACCCCAAGAGTTCGGCTGCGCTTGGCGGCCGCGGGCCACTGGTCAGGATCGAAAGACCGGCGGTTTCTGTCGTTCGCACATGCGCGGTCAGATCATCGTCGCCGGCCAGCAGGTTGGAAAAACCTGCATCGTTGCTGACTGACAGTTGCGTGTGGAGCGAGGGCGAACGCAGATCGCCATCGATCAAAAGAACGCGCTTGCTGGTGCGGGCGATCGTGGTTGCAAGGGCCAGTGATGTGGTGGACTTGCCTTCGCCCGGCTCGGAACTGGTGATCAGGAACGATCGCGGAAGGCCGTGCGTGGTGGAAAAGGCGATGACCGTTGCCAGGCTGAAATAGGCTTCCGAGATTTCCGAAGTGTTTTGCTTCAGCTCGTCAAGCGGATCACCTTTGACCAACGGTGCGCTGCCAAGCAGCGGCAACCCGAGGAAACGCTCGATATCCGATGGATCGCGCAGCCGTTCGTCGACTTGTTCGAGCGCGAACACCATCAGCGCAGAAAGGGCAAGGCCAATCACCAGCGCGAGCGCGAGGTTGCGCATCAACGTGGGGTTAGACGGACCGCCCGGAACCGATGCCTCCTGGACCATCGAAATATTGCTCGAGCCGACCGACCCGGCAAGGCCGACTTCCTTGTAGCGCTGCAGCATCGCGTCATAGAGCTGGCGATTGGTATCGGCCTCGCGCTGGTAGATGCTGTACTGGATGTTGTCATGCTGCTGGCGATCCAGCTTCGATTTCAGTTCCTGAACCTGGCTGGCCAACTGGGCTTCACGCCGTTGCGCGCCGCTGATCTGATCGCGCCGCGATGATGAAGTGCGTCCGGCTTCGCGTGCAGATTCGCGCGATACGGCCGAGTCCAGCGCATCGATCTGTGCCTTTAGCGCGCGGGCGGCCGGATAGCGTGGATCGAATTTGACCAGCATCTGCGCGTATTCCGCCGTCAATTCGTCGCGCTTTTGCTGAAGCGTTGCCGAACTGGATAATCCTTGAGCGGCGCCTTGCCCAAGCCTGGTGTCAACGCCTGCTTCGGTGGCAATCCGCTCTGACCGGGCGGTCAGCAGCGCGGAGTTGAGCGCTTCGAGATCGGTTTCAACGAGCGTTCGCGCTTCGGTCGTCCGCCCCGTGGCGTCCCGGCTGCCACCAAGCTTGACCATGCTGTGGTCTGCCGCAAACGTCAGCAGGTTGCTTTCCGACTGCTCGACCTTGCGGCGCAGATCACCCAGCATGGATTCAAGGAAGCGGCGCGCATCGGCGTTGGAGGTATATTCCCGATCCATGTTCGCGGCGATATATTCGCGCGGCCATGCATTGGCGATCCTGGCGGACCAGACGGCGGAGCGGCTCGAATAGCCGATGTTTACCAAGCTGGAATTGCGAATCGGCGCAATCGATATTCCGCCCTGGAGGATCGCGGCGGCCAGCGCCTCGCGGCTCTTGCGGGTGGCCGGATCGAGTGTGCCCGATGAGGTCGTCAGCTTGTCGTCACGAATTCCCTGAGCCGCAAAAAAGTCTGGCGAATTCGCGAGGTCGAGCTTTTTGGCCACGCGCTCGGCCTGCGAACTCGTCTTCAGGAGCGCGTATTGGGTTTCATAAAATTCACTATCGAACGAGTCGCTTGCCGTCGTATCGACCGACGAGACATTCGTGACGCTTTTCTTGGCGCGACTGATCTGGATTTCGGACACCGCTGTATAGACCGGCGGTTGCAACATCGTCTTGATGACGCCCACAACCAAGCATGCCACGATGATCGCCAGGATCAGCCAGCGGCGGCGCACCGCTGCATGCCAATAGTGGACGATCAGCGCCCGTGCCGAAATCGATTCCGGAGCGACGTCTGCAACCGTCGGATATCCTGCGTCGCTGGTGATCGAATTAGTAGCCATTGCGGTTGTTCTGTCCTGTGGCGGGCGCTTGACGGCTGTGGATGGTCATGGCTTGATCGAATTCACGATGAGCAATGGCGTTGTCAAAAGTGGACTGAAGTTGATCAGATCCTTGAACAGCCGCTTTGCCGACGATTCGCCATAGACGATAATGTCGTTGGGGTAGATCTGCGGATCGGGATGCGCGCCCTGTTCGATCGATTTGAGATCATACAGCGCCGCAAGTCGCTGGCCTTCGACGACACGAAACACGACCACGTGGCGCTTGGCGGTAAATTCGGTGCGGCCACCGGCCAGCGCGGTTGCTCGCAGCAGGGTCATGCTGCCGACCACGGGAAATGCGCCGGGCCGGGCAACTTCGCCTTCGGCCGTAAAGTTCTGACTTTGCGCTTCCTTGATCGTGATCGTGACTTGCGGATCGCGGACATAGGCCGCGCGCAGCCGTTCGACCATGATCTGCTGGGCTTGCAGGATTGTCTTGCCGCCCAGTTCGATCCGGCCCGCCGGCGGAAAGGTGATTCGCCCGGTATCATCGACTTGCGCATCGCGCATGGCCAGTTCGGCGATGCCATAAACGTCGATCGTCAGTTTATCGTAAGGTCCGATATAGTACGGGCGAATCCCGGACGCGAGGTCGCTTTGCTGAGGCGGTGGTAGTTCAGCCCCGGCATAAACCTGCAGATTCGGATCACCACCCAGTTGATTGTTTGCAGCGCAACCCGACAGCGCGGCGATCGGCAGCACGGCGAGTGGCAGCAAGACACGGCAGCAGGATTTCAACACATTAGCAGCCATGCAGGCCCCCCGAACGAATACGCCACAGTATTTCAATTGTCGTCCAACGCAACGGTCCCTGTCCGTTGCCCTGGGATCCGACCATCTGCCCAAAGCGCGGCTACGACCAAAACGCAAGCGAGTGCAGGCACGCGTAAGGGATAATCTCCAAGACTTGCAAGGGCGCATAGCAGGATGACGACCAGCCCGAGCAAAACAAATTGCGTCGATTTCGATCTATCTGCGGGCGATTTCAGCCTTGCCGTAACGGCGCGATACGATCGCAAGCCAAACGCAACAACCGCGGCGACGAGCAGGCCCAAGCCGGCAATGCCTGTCGTAACCCCGACCTCCAGCCAATCGTTGTGCGCATGGTTCATGAAAACCGCGCCAAGAAGCCCGTCGGGCTCGGCCACGAAATACGCCTTTTCGAACGTTCCTGCTCCCGAACCGAGCGGCCAGTAATAGCCTAGCATCGACCAGATCGTCGGTAATGCCCGGAACCGCAGGTCATCGACGATCGAACTGGATCGGAAGCGATCGAACGCTTCGGTGCGGCCCGAGGCATAAGCCGTTGCCAGCACCGCCCAAACGATCACGAGCATCAGCAGCAGACAAACTACGCTGATAAGCGTTTTCCCACGGCGCGTTGCCCACCAACGCATGACGGGGCCAATCGCGCCAGATCTCTCGCGATGAATCCAGTCTTGCCAGGAGCACTGCCGCAGGAAAAACAGAGGTATCGCCAGGATGGCGACCAGGCCCAGGGCCAGCCCGGCGCGCGAACCCGTGACCAGCAACAATGGCATGAGGCACAAGGCGTACGCGGCAGACAGCAATGGGACGAGCATCTTGCGCGGCGCCTTGGTGCCCGCGGATGCTGCGGTAGTGCAGGCGCTCGCGGCTGCGGTGGCGAGCATCGGGAACATCGTGGCCAGAAACAGAGCCTGGTGATTGCGATTGACGAACAAGCCAACGGCCGAACCATCGGTCGACGTGCTGTAAAGGGGCTTGGGAATGTCTGCTCCGGATACCGCCTGAATGACCGCAAGGGTGGCACTGATCGCACCAAGGCCCAGCAGAAATGGCAAAAGCAGATGCAATTCGCGTTCGGGCAATTGTACTCCCAGCACGAGCACCGCCAGCGGCACTAATTCGGACAGAAGCGCATTGCGGGTGGTCTCAGGTGCAATGCTCAAGGGGCGCCAGGCTCCGGCAAGTCCGGCGCTGCGATCGATTTCCGCCAGCAATCCATGGCCCGGCATGCCAGCCCACATCGCATCCGGCAGGCAAACCAGATGCAGGAGCGGGATCGCAAGCGCTACGAATGCAAAACCGAATAGAAAGCGATGCGCGGCAATGTGGGCCGGTCGCAAAGTCCACAGTCCGTAGCCGAGTATGAAGATCGCAATCGGTCGCAGGAAAAGCAACGCGGGCACGTCACCGCGCGAACTGCCCCCCAAAGAAAATGCGACGACCAGCAGCAGGCATGTCATCGCTAAAGCCATGCTTGGCCGATAACCGATTGCCAGCAAATCTTGCCCGATTTTCCGCCAGGATGCCGTGTTTCTCATTTGGACCGAGGACTTTCGGAAAGCCGCGAAATCTGCCGCCCCAGGCGTTCATACTCCGCAAGCTTCAGCGGCAGCACGCGGGCAGCCAAGTCTGAAATTGCGGCAAGTCCCTTGTCTGTAAGGCGATAGCTTTCGGCATGATGGGAACCATTCGGGTGCAACCCTACCCGCTCGATCCACTTGTCCTGAGAGAAGGATTTGAGGAAGAAGTTCACTTGTCCAACACTGATATCGAGCCTTTCGGCGATCTTGCGTTGGGACAGGCCCGGATCGAATTGCAAAAGGTCTATGATATCGAAGGCGAGGCAATCGTGCCGTCGTTCGCGAGGCTTGTGATCGTTGGTTTGGGTCAAGGAAATGGAAGAGTAACGAGGCCATGGCTACCGCACGCCGGGTGACACCAGTCCCCCGAGCAAATGCTGCAAATCATCGGCCGCGATCATCGCTGCGAACATGTTTGCCGAACCGCAACCACTCATGCGTTCAAAAATGAACATCGGTGAAATCACTATAAAAAGCAAGAAGCTATCCGCATGTTGACGAAATTTCTTCGGCATGACTGGTTGGCAGCGATCTTTTGCTCGACTTGCTCGAGATATGCTTGATTCGGATTCGCAATCTATCGGCTGACCACAGAGCGCCACTCTTGACGATTATCTGGCCGACTGCGCAAATGCACTGCATGCCTGTATGGCGGAACCTTGAAAAATTCAAAAATAGCCAAAAAAGTCAGATGGTAAGGCGTTCGGCTGCACGTGGCGCCGCCGATCCGGGCGCCGGCCTCGGTGGTGTTGCGTGTATTGACCAGCCGGCTTGCTCATGATATTTGCAACTCTTGTTTTTGCTGGAGAACTTATTGCTATGCGTGGACTTACAATGATCGGTGCGTTTGCGGTTGGCACCCTGTTCGCTTCGGCTTCGGCGTTCGCCGGCACATCTGCGCCGGTGATCATCACGCCGCCGAATACCGGCACGTCGATCGGCATCGCCAACTCAAACAAGTGCAAGGATGCAACTCCTACGAACCCGATCAAGGGTTGCTCGGCCAGCCACTAAAGCCAGCTTGGAATTTCTGACAAAGGCCGCGCCGATGGTGCGGCCTTTGTTGATTCAGCCCGGTGCGCGCTGTTGAAAATCAGCAAGCCTGCATTGAATCGGGCTAAGCGTCAGGCCCACCAGACACTTCAATCGCAACATAACCGCTGATGTCGCCGCCTGTTACAAGAACATCGCCCACAGCAAGCCACGCATGTGCTCCAAACCCGGCGGCGGCGTCCTTGCGCACTCCGATCGTCATCGTCGATGGTATGTTGTAACGCCCCAGCCAGTTTTGGGCGGCTATGGCCTGGACCATGCAGTCAGCCCGCCATGGCACGCGAAGCGCGATCGCGGGTATCGCAAAAGCAACCCGTTCCACAATTCGCGCCGCGATCTTCGAATTGAGCTGGCCGTCGGCCGGGACAATGCTTCCGGCAGCGGGCAGGCGAACATGGTCCACCAATTCCCCAGCAGGAAGCTTGTGGAATTTGCGATTTGCTCGGGCCAGTTCGTAAACTGCGCATAAGCAATCGATGATGACGATGGGGCCTTTGCCCGACAGTTTGCGCAAGCGCGATATCGTGGACAATTTGTGCTGGCCGCAATCAGCTTAGACGAATGATGTCATGACGCATGAGTTCGTCGAGGAAAATCCGCGCATCTTGTTCGACTTGTGCAAGGGGCACTTCGAAATCGTGCGCAATTCTGGCGCAGGATTGAGCCGGGGTTAGGCCTTGCTGCAAAAGTTGCCAGATCTGCGACCCCACGGAATCAAGACCGAAATACGTTCCGTTGCCCGCGTGCAGAATGACGGTTTCGTCGCCGACCCGGCAATTGCTGGCTTGGTCAGACACGTTCACGTGTTGGGTCAGGATATCGGTCACAGTGATCGTCGCCCATCGTTTCAACCGCGGCGTGGCAGATGCGTGACTATGCATCGAACCATTCCGGGGACAAGCCAAGCCGATAGCATGCGTGCAAAGACCGCGCAAAGCGCTGCTTCTGCCTGTCATCCGGACATCGTTTCACATGAAGACAGGTTGGCATTCGACGGGCGCCGCGATCAACCGGTCACGGCGGCGAGGCCATGTTCCACGAGTTTCCCGGCCAGTGCGAGCACATCCTGTTCAAGAACGTCACGGGGAACATCGTATTCGGCGCCGATCTGGTCGCAAGCATCGATCAGCGAGCCTGCGCCGCCTTCGATCAGTTGCCACACGCGGGCGCCAACGGCGTCTAGCCCGAAATATTTCCCGCTGACAATATCCAGCAAAACCGTCTCTCCACCGACCTGCCGCACGACCACGTCGCTCGAGGTTGTCAATCGATCATGCAGGTTCATGGTCTGGCCTTTCCTTGGTGGACATGTGCGATTACGGCAGCGATGACATCGCCAAGCTTGTCGAAGCGGCGCGGGTAGTCGAGCGTGAAGATCGGCACGGCTTCGGACAAGTCTGCCAACCGTTCGAAATTTGCCCTAACCCGGGCCCTATCGTCGACATCGAGAATGAAAGCGTGGCGAATCAGCGCAATCAGTGCCTCGCCGGGAGCAAGGCGGCTGAATTCAACCTGGTCGGCCGTCCCTTCGCCCAGGAAATAGAGCGCTTGGAGCGGGACCGGATGCGATTGATGCGGCATGGTAGTCCCCGCTTGCAAAAGCGACTTTTCATGCGAGCTTTGATCCAGGTCGGAAGACAGACCTGGAAACAATGCCGTTTCGCTGTCGAGCCTCAGGCGGACGCTATCCAGGCTGGGAAAGGCCAGATAACCCTCCGCGGTCGGTTCAAGATGGAGTCCGTCATCGGTCAGGAACGGATAGCCGTGGCGGGCGAAGCTTGCCGCCAGCGTAGACTTGCCCCGCCCCGAAACACCTGAAAACGCCAGTGCTTGCCCGTTCGCAACAATTGCCGCGGCGTGGAGGACCAGTTTACCGGAGTGGTTGAGCAGCAGCGGAGCAACCTGGTTGTGACGGAGCGCCGCGATCATGGTTGCTGAAACCCCTGGCGCGGGGAAGCAGGTCACCGTTTCGTTTGCAAAGTCGATGTCGAAGTCCGCGCGGCCGAGGAATTTCAACAAAAAGCCGTCTTGCGTACGGTGGAACTGCGCGATCACATCCCCTTGAGCTTCCCAGAAATGGAACGGCGGTTCGGGCATGATGGATTGGGGCCGCGCGGCTTCCTGGCGAAATTGCATCATCAAGGCGTGCTATCGGTAAACGCGACCATCTCGGGCCATGAACTCGGGCCATGAACAGGGCGAGATTGACGTAAGACTGACAAAAAATCGCCCGGACTGACAGCCCGGGCGATTTTTTCCAAAGCAACCCGTTAGGGCTCTATCGGAAACAGGAGGCGACCAGGTCTTCGGACATTCGAGCAGCAGATCGAAATTCGATTACCGCAAAAATCCGAAAACCGGCCGAATCCAGATCAGTGCAGGGTGATGCCCAGCATTTCGTAATCGACCTGGCGATAGCCATTGTCACCGATCGAAACGGCTTCAGGGATGATCGCTTCGACTTCATCGGCCATGACGCCGAACATACGGCCATGGCCGCAAGATTCGCGCATTTCTGGCTTGTAATCGAACAGGTAGAGCCCGAACCCGGCCGGGTGTTCACCAACGCGGACGATGCTTTCCTTGAGTGCCGGATCGGAGGGCAACTTGGTTGGAACCTTGTTCTTGCCGGCGGCACCGCCGTCGGCACCCGACCCTGTACCATTACGAGTAAGATCGCGAACCGATCCAAAAACCGTCAAGGTTGGCGCGCTATAAGCCAGCTTGCTCTCGAGGGCATTGGCGCGAATGTTGTCTATGCTGGCATTTTTCACTAGAAGACCTCCTAAAGCCTTTGACTGACAAAACCTTTTAAACTTCAAATCCAGCCATTGTCGAATCCGTCACAGGCCGCAAAACTGTTTCACACCCAAACACACCCCAGAGTTGCCACTTGAGCATTCCATCGCGAGATTTTGAACGATAACGATCATAAAGCTTTGATACACCGTCCGGATTAATAAAGCCAGACCCATTTTGCGGCAGCTCAACGGTAAAAACGTGTTCCATCGTATCAAGAAGTCGTTTGAAGGTTTGGGAAAATTGCGCCTGCGTTTCGCGCTTTGTCACTATCTCTGGCAGCATTCCCGCCAAGGCGGCGCGGTGAAGGTACTTGGCGATTCCGCCCCGTGATCTTACACGCTCAGGTGTCGCGAGGGCAAATTCGATGAAGCTGCGCGAATACATTGGACTGCGCGCCTCATAGATACATCTGGCGCATTGCTGCGAATAACGATCTCGTGCAATTCTTACGTAAACGTCTGTCAGCCAGCCGGAAACACTGCGGCCTGCCTTGTACTGCCGATTTGCCGATGCACTCCGGGCCGCCACCTCACGCATTTGCGCGAGCATGGACTCAAGTTCGGGCGCTAGCGGTGATTCTTTTTGTGAATGGCGCGACCGTACCCGGTCGAGCAGATTGCGACGCTCGATCACCAAGCGTTCAGGCAGGAATTGCGCTGCGCCGAACTTGAACGCCCACCAAGTGGCAGTCCGCCAGCCCACCGCATCCGAATCCTCGCGCCAGCTTCGTAAAAACCCCGCCCAATCGCCCTCAGCTAGATGTTCGGCAAAATAGAGGGGACCGCCGTCGAGCCATTCGTCACCGCCGAGACCGTCGAGCATCACACGGCCGCCGTCGTTTACCGCCGCCTCGGAAATCCCGAGCAAACTGGCGCCGTTCGGAAAGGGCGGCACATCGCGGTCTTCTCGCGCACGGCTTTCGAACCATGCTAGATCGGGCAAAAAGGGCGCTATTTCGCGTATGTCCCCACCAACATGGGTGCCCACGGCGCGGGCAAAATCGATTTCGTCAGCCTCTCCGCCCCTCTCAGCGAACGCCAATGTATAACCCTTGATACCCGGGGCAGGTAGCCGGCCAGCGCGCAACAGTTCGTGTGCCATGGCAAACACCGCCGAAGAATCGAGCCCGCCGCTGACTTCGCACCCGATCGGCCGGTGCGATCGCGCCGCCCGCCGGACGCATTGCGAGAACAGTTCGCGGTAATGGTCGATGTAGTCTTCATCGCGCTTGTAGCGGATCGTGACTTCGGTGGGGGGGTGCCAGGTCCGACCGCATCGCGTGCCGGACGTGCCGAACCGTTGCCAGTGCGCAGCCTGCGCCCGCAGCACGCCCGACCAGATTGTCTCGTCCGCGGTGAACCATTTGTCGGCCATGAATTGCACGATCATTCCGGGGTTCGGTTTGGCTTCTACCTCCGGCCCCGCCAGCACGCCGACGATGTCCGACGCCACCACCAACCGCTTGCCGTCCCAATGATAATGGAGCGGCCGCAGCCCGGCATGATCGCGCGCGCAGTAGGCTTCATTCCGGCGCGCGTCCCAGATCAGGAAGGAGTATTCGCCGTCGATGTGCCTTGGGCAGTCATCGCCCCAGGCCTCGTAAGCGCGCAGGACCAGTTCGGCATCGGAGCGGGTGCGCAGGACGGCGCCGCGTGAAAGCAGATCGGCACGCAGTTCCTCCCAGTTGCTCAGCCAGCCGTCCATCACCAGCACGAGGCTTTCGTCCTCGTTGAAGAGCGGTTGCACTTCCTCCAGCGATTCGGTGGTGGTGTGCATCATGCAATGGCCAAGCGCGACCGATCCGCGTTGCCAGTGCGCAATTCCGTCGGGCCCGCGGTAGTCCATCGCGGAGGTCATGCGTTCAACTGTGCCGGGTTCGACCGGTCCGCCATCGAACCGGATGACGGCGGCAATTCCGCTCATCGCGAACTGCCCGAAACGCGGCGCCCGAGGATTTCGGCCAGCCGCCGACCGTAGAGCAGCATAATCGGCCGATCGCGCATCGACGGGTATTTGTCGCGCACCATATCGGGCGAGGGGAGGGTCTGCGAAAGGCCGAAACGCAGCTTTTTCAGCACGCCCGGGGTCGACTTGAAATCGCGCCAGGCTCTGCCGAACTGGCTTGATGTGGTGAGGTATGTGCCGATTTCGTGGTTGGCCGGCGCACGCGACAGCGCCTCCCTCACGCTGGCGGGCAGCTTCGCGCCAAGCTTGGCGCGCGCGGATTCAAGCGCTTCGAGGCATAGTGCCGAGAGGCCTTTGGCAACCGCCAGGCGGGACAATTCGGCCCATTCCCGATCGGAGCAGGCATCGGCCATCAGCTTGATATCGAGCAGCCAGATCAGCCGGCCGCCCCCAAGATACGCCTGGCCATCGACATAGTAGGGGTTCGATATGTGAACCGCGCGGTGCAGGCACGCGTGCAGCAGCATCATCACGCGCGGCATGGCGCGGGCCGAAGCGCACAAGCGCGGAATCGGCACCGGGCCGGCCGCGCATTCGTTATACGGCATCAGCGGATCGAGAAACGGCGAATTGAGCAATTGCCAGTGCAGATCGATCACGTGCTCGAAGCCGTCGTCTGAGACGTGGCGCCAGATTTCCTGCGCGTGGAGATCGCCAAACAAGCCTTCGCCCGCGCTTTCGCGCACGAAGCCCCGGGCTTCGAGTACATCGCGCGATTGGGTGATCTGGGCAGGAGCAACGAGGACGTCGGTGTCACCGCGACAGCGTTCGGCGGGATCGGCATAAAGATCGTAAGCCAGCGCCGTGCCCTTGAGCAGCAGTGCAGGCACCCCCGCTTTCGCCAGTGCCTCGATCAGCCCGACCACCACCAGCTTGTGGCGCAATTCCCACATGCCCTGGCCCAGTGCTTGCTGCCCAAGGCAACCGACGACCGGGGCGGGCCAGCCTTCCATCGCGTTAGAGCGGTTGATCAGAACGCCTGCAATCCCGTGATAAAGCGCGCGTGCAACAAAGGCTTGCGTTACATCGGGCGCGTTCCAGGCCAGTGGCCAGCCATCGGGCAAAGTCTGATCGCGTGAAGTCCCGACCCGATTTGTACTGCCGGCGATCGCTGCGGCGAGAAAATCGTCAAAGCTGCCGTTCAGCGCTTCGCTTGCCGGCTCCACGGATGGAATAACGCCCATGGCCTTACTTCGAGCCGAAGCCGGTCACTACGGTCCGCACTGTCATCAACACGATCAGAATATCGAGCCAGATTGAGAAGTACTTCACATAATAGAAATCGTATTCGAGCTTGCGCGTCACCGCGTTATTCTGCGCCACATTGCCCTGGTGGATCGCGGCCCAACCGGTGATCCCGGGATGAACCGAATGGCGGCAGGCGTAATGCGGAATATCGCGCAAATACCCGCGCGCCAGCGACAAGGCTTCGGGGCGGGGGCCGATCCAACTCATTTCACCCTTGAGGATGTTGAACAATTGCGGAAGTTCATCGATCCGCATCTTGCGGATGACGCGGCCGATCCGGGTCACGCGCGGATCGTGATCGACCGTGAACGCGGGGCCGGTGCAATCGTTGCGCATCGAACGGAACTTGTAGCAGGTGAAGCGCTGGCCGCGAAAGCCGATCCGTTCTTGCCGGAAGATCGCCTTGCCGGGGCTTTCCAGCCGGATCGCCAGCGCGACCAGCAGCATGAAGGGCGCCGCCACTACGATCGCCGGGATCACGAACAGCGTGTCGACGATCCGCTTGATCCGCAGGTACGGTTGCGACGGCAGCAACTGGCCGAAGAAATCGACCGGATGGGCATCGAGCTGAACCCGCCCCGTCAACATTTCGCGGAACTTGCGCACTTCGTAGATCGGCAGGTTGCGCAGGATCGCGCGGCTGAACATGTGCTCGAACGATTTCGAGATCGGCTTGCTGCCATCGAACACGATCCCCACGACATCGCGCGGCAGCGAGGGCGTGACCAGCGCTTCCCACTCGACATTGGCATAGAGCAATTCGTCGTCGCTCGGAAAACCGCCGACGAACGCCAGTCGCGGTGAATAAAGCCGCACCCGGGTGATCGCGATCAGGTAGTACCAGGCAATGCCGAAGAAGAAGCTGGTCACCACAAGGTAGGTGTTGACCTTGAAATACCACAGCATCACGAACGTGAACGCCAGGCAGTAGCTGGCGAGAAAAGCCGGGATGATCAGCAGTTTGTCGTCGACCAGCGGCAGGATGCCGACTTTGCGCAGGATGGTGTGCGCAAAGAACAGGCACACCACCGCGACCAGCATCGATGCGTCGAACGGAAGGTAGGAAAAGGTGCCGAGGTGCAGCGATCGCCCGAGCAGTGGGCGCAACATCAGCGGTATGCCGATGGCGAAGATCAGCCCACCCAGGTAGGTAAAGCGGTTGGTGCGGACTATCGAGCCCAGCCGGCGCACGCGCGAGCGCTTGGCCGTGCCGAACTGGAGCACATGATCGGGGATGGACCGGTTCACTCGGGATCGCTTGTGTTGGAGTGGCAAAACGAAGCGGAATAGCCACGAACACCACCGGCCCAGCGGGTTCGCGACAATGCTGCCATACGGAACATCGTCGATGTTGTCATGCGGGTTCCAAGTCCCGTATGTGGACACGAGTGGGCACCGAGCCGCCCAGAATGTCAAGCAGCACGCGCACGCGGCCGTTGTCATCAAGGCGTTCGATCGTGGCAAGCGCGGTCGCGAACGGTCCGCTCGCCAGCCTGACTTGCTGGCCTGGCGCCATTGCGGGGATCATGCGCTGGATCACGCTGCCTTCGCACCGGTCGAACAGCGCCGACATCACGCTTTCGGGCATTGCATAAGGCGCGCCTGCCGCCGACCCGACCAGGCGCCGGATGCCCGTGGTGCCGTTGATCGGCGACCAGTGATCGCGGCGTGGATCGAAGGTTATGAAAATGTATCCGGGAAAGACCGGCGCCAACAGGCTTTCAACGCGTCGCGCATGACGGCGGGTCTTTTGGAAACGCGGACAAAAACAGGAGAAACCCTGCCTTTCAAGATTGGCTTGAGCCAGGACTTCAGCTCTCGGGCGCGTTTCCGCCACGTGCCAGGTGCTTGAGGTCATCGAATCGAGCCTTTGAAATGCTGCAACGCGATATCTCCAATATGGAGAAAATTACAACCAGATTTGATTGTGTTAGGTGCCACTACGTACAATTTCGCAACTGCCGCAAACGTCGCTGGCGAATCGCTGTTGTGACAGCCGGACTGCACGGAATGGCGGAGATCCGGAACGCATCAATCCCCCCGGATTGCCTGATGACACCGCCGCCTATCGCACGTTTTTGGCACGAATCATATCAATTTGCCGCGACTGCGAGATGCATCAGCCGTTTTGGCCTGCCGTGGCCCGATGTGGTACGCCGCATCGTCCATGTGGGCTAGCACCCACCGCAAAGGTCACGTCCGAACTGGATGGTTGTTGCGTGAAGAAGCCAAGAACTCGCGGGGCCAGCCCCTCGTCAATCGCACTAAACCGCGATCAGGCCGCAAATTGCGGCTGGCTCCGCATGGTCAGGCCGTATCGCGGCGGATCAGCAACGGTTCCATCTGGGTCGATGGCGCATCGACGCCGGCCACGCGTTCGAACAACGCCTTGGTCATCAACCGCGCGCCTTTGGCGATGTCCTGGCGGATCGTGGTGATGCGCGGGACGGTCTGCTCGGCGAAGGGCAGATCATCGAAGCCCACCACCGGCATGGCGTTGGGAACCGCGATATTGCGATCGGCCAGCGCGCGCACTGTCCGCATTGCAATCACGTCGGATGCAGCGAATATACCATCGAACGCGCTGCAGGCGGCGTCGAGATGTGCGGCAATCTCGGCGGGCATCACGTCCGATGCAAGATGCGTCTCGAATTGTAAGGGAACGGCCAGTCCGGCATCGCGAGCGGCATCCTCAAGCCCAAGAAGCCGTTGTTCTATTTCGCGCGTGCGCACCTCGCCAAAAAACGCGAGGCGCTTGCATCCGCGCGCAATCAGGCACTCGCCGGCGAGTCGCCCGCCCGCCCGATTGTCGACCCCGACCGAGCAATGGACTTGTCCCGGCAGGGTGCTGCCCCACGCGACAAGCGGGCGATACCGCGCCGCAACGCGCTCGATCGCTTCGATCTGATCCGATTGCCCGATCAGCAGCACACCATCGAGCATGCCCGAATCGACGATCCGTTCGAGCCAGTCGTGCGCATCGGGGATCACGCGGCTGAGCATGATGTCATAGCCGCTTTCGGTCAGCGCATCGGCCAGGTGACCCAGCATCGTCATGAAGAACGGGTCGGACAAATGCTGGCGCTGTTCGTGTCCCAACGGCACCACGATACCGATCACCCCGGTCCGCTGTGTCCGCAACCGGCGCGCCATCTGGTTGGGGCGAAAGCCATGCTCGTCGGCGATGGACTGGATCTTCTCGCGCGTGTCCTTGTTGACAAGCGGTTTGCCCGCCAGCGCCCGAGACACCGTTCCGGCCGATACGCCCGCCATTCGGGCCAGTTCGGCGATGTTCTTGATGCGATCGCCTGGCATCAAGCGATCCATTTGGAAGTGCCATGCTTGCTTCTAGAATTGATCATTGGTCCACCCCCACGTTTTAGCCGCTACACACTAACCGCCTACAGAACGCATGGGAATTGAAAGAGTTCCGCAACACAGTAACGAAAGTTAGTTTTTGGCTCGGCCTCTGGCCGCGCACCGGCCGATCAAAGCGCCAGTGCGACCGCCAACGCGCCCAACAGTCCCGAATCGGACCCGAGCCCCGGCCCGACCACCACCGCGGCCGGATCGCCCACGAAGTACCCGCCGCCCGCGGTTGCCGCCTCGGCCTTGACCATGTCGAGCAACCACGGCGTTGCCATGACGCCACCGCCCAGCACGATCCGCGCCGGGTCCATAACCGCCTGGAAGCTGCACACCGCCTGGCCCAGATACCAGCCGATCATCGCGGCGCCCGCATGCTCCTGCGGCAATTCGGACAGCGAACACCCCCACCGCGCGATCACCGCCGGCCCGCTGGCCAGCCCTTCGAGGCAATCGCCGTGGAAAGGACAAACGCCCGCAAACTGAGCGTCATCGGCATGGCGCGGCACGCGAATATGGCCCATTTCGGGGTGCGAAAGCCCGTGGAGCAGGCGCCCGTCGCTGACGAACCCGCCGCCTACGCCGGTGCCGATGGTGAGATAGAGCAGCGAACCAGACCCTGCCCCCGCGCCCCAGCGCGCTTCGGCCAGCGCTGCGCCATTGACATCGGTTTCGATCCCGACCGGGCAGGCGAATGCGCGGGAGAAGGGCCCGACGACGTCGGCCCCACTCCAACCGAGCTTGGTGGTGTGTCTGATGTGGCCCCAGGTTTCACTTCCCGGTGAAAGGTCGAGCGGGCCGAACGACGCGATGCCGATGGCTGTCGGATGCGGCAGGTTTTCGTGAAACCAGCCGATCGCGGCGCCGATCACCTCTTCGGGCGTCGTCGTCGCGATCCGGTGACGCGCCGAGATTGCGCCTGCCGCGTCGGAAACCCCAAGCAGCACCTTTGTACCGCCGGCTTCGATCAGTCCGTACTGTGCCATGCGCGATTACTCGACTCGTGCGCGGTTGAGATCTTGCGCCAAAGTCTATGGGCTAGCGCTGACAACCAATTGCGGCTAGGGCGCTGCCAACAATGTTTCCGGACTCGCGCTTTTGGCGCGCTCGCGGAACATCATCACCTCCCGCTCGCGGGACGCATCATAACGATCGGGCACAGTCGGCAGGGCGCAAGCTTGCGGCATCGCACCGGCGGCAGGGTCCAGACAAACGATGACATTTCCAGACATTCCCGTTCCGTTGTCCGATGCGCTCGACGCGCACGGTTACACCGCGCTCACCGCCGTCCAGGCGCAAGTGCTCGAACCGCAGGCGCGCGGGCGCGATCTGATCGTTTCGGCGCAGACCGGATCGGGCAAGACCGTGGCGTTCGGCCTGGCGATGGGAGACGAATTGCTGGCAGAGGACGGTACTTTGCCGCCGCCCGCCACCGCGCTGGCACTGGTGATCGCGCCCACGCGCGAACTGGCGCTGCAAGTCAGCCGCGAGCTCGCCTGGCTCTACGCCAAGGCGGGCGCGCGGATCGCGACTTGCGTCGGGGGGATGGACCCGATGAAGGAGCGCCGCGCGCTCAACCACGGCGCGCATATCGTGGTGGGCACCCCGGGCCGCTTGCGCGATCACCTCGAACGCGGCGCGTTGGACCTTTCGGCGCTGCGCGTGGCGGTGCTCGATGAAGCCGACGAGATGCTCGACATGGGCTTCCGCGAGGATCTGGAGCAGATCCTCGACGGCACCCCCGACGGCCGCCGCACGCTGTTGTTCTCGGCCACCATGCCCAAGCCAATCGTGGCGCTCGCCCGACGGTATCAGCACGAAGCGGTGCGGATTTCCACCGCTGGCGAGGACCGCGGCCATGGCGACATCAGCTACCAGGCCGTCACCGTCGCGCCAGCCGAAATCGAGCACGCGGTGGTCAACCTGCTGCGCTTCCACGAAGCCGAAACCGCGATGCTGTTCTGCGCCACGCGCGACAACGTCCGCCACCTCCACGCCACTTTGGTCGAACGCGGGTTCGCCGCCGTCGCGCTGTCGGGTGAGCACAGCCAGAACGAGCGCAACGCCGCATTGCAAGCCCTTCGCGACCGCCGTGCGCGCGTCTGCGTCGCCACCGACGTGGCCGCGCGCGGCATCGATCTGCCCTCGCTCAGCCTGGTGATCCACGTCGAGATCCCGCGCGACGGCGAAATTCTCCAGCACCGTTCGGGGCGTACTGGGCGCGCGGGCAAGAAGGGCACCGCGATCCTGATCGTGCCGTTCCCGCGCCGCAAGCGGGTTGAAATGATGCTGCGCGGGGCGCGCATCGAGGCCGAATGGCTCTCGGCGCCCACGCCCGAGGCGATCCGCCTGCAGGACCGCGAGCGACTGCTCGAAGGCCTGCTCCAGCCGGTCGAGATCGAGGATGACGATCGCGCGCTGGCGCAGGAATTGCTGGCGAAGATGTCGCCCGAGGACATCGCCGCCGCACTGGTCCGCGCGCACCGCGCCAAGATGCCCGCGCCCGAAGAACTGGTGCCGAGCAACCCCGAAGCCCAACGCGCCGCGCAGGCCGAACGCCACCGTCCCGGCTTCGAGGACACCGTGTGGTTCCGCATGGACATCGGCCGCCGCCAGAACGCCGATCCGCGCTGGATCCTGCCGGTGCTGTGCCGCCGCGGGCACATCACCCGCAATGATATCGGCGCGATCCGCATCGGCATGACCGAAACGCACTTCCAGGTGCCGCGCAACGTGGCGGACAAGTTCGCCAGCGCGCTGATCCGCACCGCCAACGCCGAGGGTGACGACGAGAGCGGCATCCGTATCGAGCCCGGCGAAGCCCCGCGTGAGGCCGCGCGCGAGCATCGGCGGAGTGGGCCTAATGGAGGATCGGCGCATGGTGGACCGAGTGGCGGCAAGCCACGCCCGCACCGCAAAGGTCCTCCGAACGGGCCGCGCGGCTAGGTCAGGATGTAAAAATACCGCTCATCCTGAGCTTGTCGAAGGGCTGCCTTTTTTGCGAGGCCGCAGAATAAGGACGGCCCTTCGACAAGCTCTGGACGAACGGGGAGTGAGGCGGGCGATGGTGTTTCCGGTCAGGCCGGCTCCACCGCCAGCACCTCGATCACCGCTTCCTCACCATTGAAATCGACCCAATCGCCAGCCGCCGCCGCCATCACTGCGCGCGCCAACGGGGCGGTGTAGGCCAGCTTGCCTTGCGCCGGATCGGCTTCATCGCTGCCGACCAGCACGATCTCGCGCTCCTTGCCCTTGAGCCGCAGCCGCACCCGGCAGCCGAACTCGACCACCTCGCCCGATGGGACCGGCATCATTTCGGCCGTGGCCAGCCGCTGGCGCCAGTAAGTCAGATCACGCCACAACGCCTTGCGCGCCTTCTCGTCATCGACCGGCGGCGGGAGCGCCTCCAGTTCGGCCACTTTCGCTGCGATCATCTCGCGCCCTGCTATCGTCACCAGGTTGCGGCCAGGCGGGATCGGGATCGCGTAGCTCGGTTCAAGATGCTCCTCGTCGCTCTCGCGCCTGAAGGCTACACTCACGCCGCCTGTTCCGCCCGCTCGCTCAGCAGCAGCCAGGCCGCCTCTGCGCGCTCCAGTTCATCGGCCTGCGCGGCGCGGCGGCGCGACAATTCGCCCATCGCCAGCCGCGCCAGATCGGGCGCGGCGCTCTTGGGATCGAACATCGCGCGGTCGAGCGCGGAAACTTGCGCCTGCAACTTGGACACCGCCGCCTCGGCCTCGCTGACCTTTTTCTTCAGCGCTCGCTCAGCCTCGCGCTGTTGCGCATTGGCTTTCTTGCCCTGCTTGCTCGCCTTGGGTTTGGCGTCTCCATTCTTCGGCTGGTTCCGGCCGAGGACGAAGTCGATGTAATCCTCCATGCTGCCCGGATAATCGACCGCGGTGCCGTGATCCACCAGCACCAGTCGATCCGCCGTCAGTTCGACCATATGGCGATCGTGGCTGATCAGGATCACCGCGCCTTCGTAGCTGTTGAGCGCCTGCACCAAGGCCTCGCGCGCATCGACGTCCAAGTGGTTGGTCGGCTCATCCAGGATCAGCAGGTGGGGCGCATCGCGCGTCACCAGCGCCAGCGCCAGACGCGCGCGCTCGCCGCCCGACAGCGTGCCGACTTGCGCGATCGCGCGGTTGCCCGAAAAGCCGAACCGGCCAAGCTGCGCGCGGATGGCGCCCGGCGTCTTGCCCGTCATCGCGCGGGTCATGTGTTCGAGCGGGGTGGCGTCGCCGGCCAGTTCTTCCACCTGGTACTGCGTGAAATAGCCGATCTGCATCTTGCCCGATTGGTGGATCGAGCCTTCCATCGCCGGCAATTGCGCCGCCAGCAGCCGCGCCAGCGTGGTCTTGCCGTTGCCGTTGCGACCGAGCAGCGCGATCCGGTCGTCGGGATCGATCCGCAGGTTCAGCCGCTGGAGGATGGTCTTCTCGCCATAGCCAACAGCCGCAAGATCGAGCGTGATCAGCGGCGGGCGCAAGTCGCTGGGGTTGGGGAAGTCGAAGCTCAGCGTCGGATCGTCGATCAGCGCGGTGATCGGCTGCATTTTGGCCAGCATTTTCGCGCGCGATTGCGCCTGCTTGGCGGTGGAGGCACGCGCGCTGTTACGCGAGACGTAATCCTGCAACCGCGCGCGTTGGGCGTCCTGCGACGCCTTGGCCGACGCCAGTTGCGCCGCGCGTTCGGCACGCTGGCGCTCGAAGCTGTCATAGCCGCCGGGGTACAGCGTCAGCTTGCCACCCTGCAGATGGACGATGTGATCGACCACGTTGTTGAGCAGGTCGCGTTCGTGGCTGATCACGATCAAGGTGCCGGGATAGGCCTTGAGGAAATTCTCCAGCCACAGCGTCGCTTCAAGATCGAGGTGGTTCGATGGTTCGTCGAGCAGCAGCACGTCGGGCTGCGAAAACAGCAACGCGGCCAGCGCGACGCGCATCTTCCACCCGCCCGAGAAGCTGTCGAGCGGCTGGCCCTGCATGTCTTCCTCGAAGCCCAGCCCGGTCAGGATGCGTGCCGCGCGCGACGGCGCACTGTACGCGTCGATCGCCAGCAGGCGTTCGTGGACATCGCCCAACCGGTCAGGATCGTGGCAAGTCTCGGATTCTTCGAGCAGCGCGGCGCGTTCGGTGTCCGCCGCCAGCACGGTTTCGAACGGGGTGGCGGTGCCGCTCGGCGCTTCCTGCGCGATATAGCCCAGCCGCGTGCGGCGCGGCATTTCGATGTCGCCGTCGTCGGGATCGATCTCTCCGATGATCGCCTTCATCAGCGTGGACTTGCCCGCGCCGTTGCGCCCGATCAGCCCTACGCGGCCCCCCGGCGGGATGCTCGCGCTGGCGCGGTCGAGGATCGTGCGGCCGCCGAGCCGGACGGTGACATTGTTGATGGTAAGCATGGCGGCGCGCCTAGCATTCCTGAAGCCGAAACCCAACTGCTGCGATGCAACATTCTCCAGAGCGCCCCCAACCGCAGCAAGGGGGGCTGGCAGACGGCCGTGCGACGCGATATGAGCCGTGCGAAAGTTACAGGGGAAACCAGCTTGACCATCCGCACCCGCACCTTCGTCGCCGTGATCGCCGCCAGCCTTTGTTCGAGCGCTGCGCTGGCCGAAACTGCCAAACCACCCAAGTGGGACGTCAACGCGCCGACCGGGATGGTCACTCACACCGTGCCGATCAACGTCGACAACGGCACCTGGATGAACGTGGATGTCAGCCGCGATGGCAAGACGATCGCGTTCGACCTGCTCGGCGATATTTATACGATGCCCATCGGTGGAGGCGCGCCGACGCGGATCGCCGAGGGTCTGGCTTACGAACACCAGCCGCGCTTCTCGCCCGACGGCAAGCGCATCGCCTTCGTCTCGGATCGCGGCGGCGGCGACAACGTGTGGATCATGAACGTCGACGGCAGCGACAGGCGACAGCTCACCAAGGAAGATTTCCGCCTGCTCAACCAGCCATCATGGTCGCCCGACGGGCGCTTCATCGTGGCGAAAAAGCACTTCACCACCGGCCGTTCGCTCGGCACTGGGGAGGTGTGGCTTTACCACGTCTCGGGCGGCAGCGGCGTCTTGCTGGTCAAGCGCGCCAGCGAGGCGCTGCAGAAGGAACTGGGCGAGCCGATCTACGCGCCCGATGGCAAGCACATCTATTATACGCGCAACGTCAGCCCCGGCCCGATCTTCGAATACGCGCAGAATTCGCGCACCGACTTGTTCAACATCGAACGCTACGACATCGATACCGGTGAAGTGACGACGGCGGTTTCGGGCGTGGGCGGATCGGTGCGGCCGACACCGGCGCCCGATGGCAAGCGCATTGCCTTCGTGCGCCGCGTGCACAACCGCTCGACGCTGTGGGTCAAGGATATGGCCAGCGGCGAGGAGCGGCAGATTTACGCGCCGCTCGACCAGGATGTGCAGGAAACCTGGGCCATCACCGGCGTCTATCCGAACATGGCGTGGACGCCCGACAGCAAGAGCCTTGTGTTCTGGGCGGGCGGCAAGATCAACAAGGTTGGCGCCGATGGGTCAGGGGCTTCGGTGATCCCGTTCCGCGTCAACGACACCCGCGTGGTGATCGACGCCACGCACCCGCAGATCGACGTCGCGCCCGATCGCTTTACCACCAGGATGCCGCGCTGGGCCAGCGTTTCGCCCGATGGGCGCAGCGTGGTGTTCGAAACGCTCGGTAAGCTGTGGCTCAAGGACATGGCGGGCGGCACTGCGCGCCGGCTGGTCAAGGGCGACGAGGCCGAGATGGAATTGTGGCCGACATGGTCGCGCGATGGGCGGACCATTGCCTTCGTCGGCTGGACTGACGCCGGCCTGGGCCACGTTCGCACGGTTGCGGCAGGCGGCGGTGCGGCGCGTGATGTCACGACTTCGGCCGGGCATTATGCGCGGCCCAGGTTCTCGCCCGATGGCAAGATGATCGTGTTCGAAAGCGGGCGCGGCGGCGGGCTGACGGCCGCGCGCGGCAGCGAAAATCCCGGCGTCTATCGCGTGGCCGCCAACGGCGGTACGCCGGTGCGGATCACCAAGGACGGCGCAGAACCGCAATTCGGCGCGGCCAACGACCGCATTTTCCTGGTGACCGACGAGAAGGACAAGCGCCAGCTCGTCAGCACCGACTTGAACGGAGAAGCCAAGCACGTCCACGCCAGCGGCGATCTGGTGAATGACTACGTGGTGTCGCCCAGCGGCGAATATGTCGCGTTCCGGCAGAACTACCAGGCGTTCGTGATGCCGCTGATGCCGGGCACGCAAGCGGTCGACGCCGACAAGAAGGGCGGCGCGCTGCCCGCCACGCAAGTCAGCGGCGATGGCGCCGATTTCATCAACTGGTCCAACGATGGCAAACGGCTCAACTGGAGCCTCGGTCCGACGCTGTTCTCGGCCGACACGGTTGCGCTGTTCCGCGATGCACCGGCGGCTGAAGATGCGCCGAAGTTTGCGGCGCCCAAGGCCGGGGTTTCGCTGGCGATGGACGTTACCGCCGACAAACCGACCGGCACCGTGGCGTTGACCGGCGCGCGGATCGTCACGATGGCCAGCAAGGATGGCGGCATCATCGATGATGGCGTGATCGTTGTGCGCGGCGATCGTATCGTCGCGGTCGGCCCGCGCGCTTCGGTGAGCATCCCGGCGGGCGCGAAGACGGTCGATCTTGCGGGCAAGACCGTGATTCCCGGCATGATCGATGCGCACGCGCATGGGGCCCAGGGCGATGACGACCTGATCCCGCAGCAGAACTGGTCGGCGATGGTCAACCTGGCGATGGGCACGACCACGATCCACGATCCCTCGGCCCGCTCGGCCGAGATCTTCGTGGCGGCCGAAATGCAGAAGGCCGGCAAGATCCTGGCGCCGCGTACGTTCTCGACCGGCGAGATCATTTACGGCGCCAAGGAAGCCGACGTTTACGCCGAGATCAACAGCTACGAAGACGCGCTGGCCGATGTGCGGCGGCTGAAGGCGCAAGGCGCGCACAGCGTCAAGAACTACAACCAGCCGCGCCGCGAACAGCGCCAGATGGTGGTGGCGGCCGCGCAGGCCGAAGGGCTGGAAGTGGTGCCCGAGGGCGGATCGCTGTTCACGATGGACATGACGCTGGTGCAGGACGGCAATTCCACCGTCGAGCACAACGTGCCGGCCGAACATTTCTACGACGACGTGGTCAGCCTGTGGAGCCAGACGAAAACCAACTACACCCCCACGCTGGTGGTGACATACGGCGGCCCGGCGGGCGATCCGTACTGGCGCGCGCATACCGAAGTGTGGAAGCATCCGATCCTCAGCAAGTACGAGCCGCCCGCGCGGCTCGAAGCGCAGAACGTGCGCCGCGAGATCGCGCCCGAAAGCGACTATGTCGATGCGGGAAGCGCGCGCGAGGCGAAGAAGCTGATGGAAAAGGGCGTGCAGGTGTCGATCGGTGCGCACGGCCAGCAATCGGGGCTGGGCTCGCACTGGGAGCTGTGGAGCTTCGTGCGCGGCGGCTGGAGCCCGATCGAAGCCTTGCGTGCGGCCACCATCCTGCCCGCGACTTCGCTTGGCTACGCCAAGGACGTGGGCTCGCTCGAGGTGGGCAAGCTGGCCGACCTGGTGGTGCTCGATGCCGATCCGACCGTGGACATCCGCAACAGCGACAAGATCAGCAAGGTGATGCTGGGCGGGCGGTTGTACGACTCAGCCACTCTGAACGAAGAAGTGACCGGCACCCGCAAGCGCGCCCCGTTGTGGTGGGAAGGCTCGGGCAGCGAAGGGTATGGCGCGGCGCTGACCACCGGCAAGGCCAGCGCCTACGACGGGGATTGAGACAGCGAGGCGGGCGCGGAATGGTCCGCGCCCGCCCATCCATCACGCTGCGTCGACCAGCACCACTTCGCTATCCTCCAGCGCAGTCACGCGGAGCACTTCGGTATCGCTGATGGCCGCGCCATCGCGGGTGTTGACCCGCACGCCCTCGATTTCGACGGCACCGATCGCCGGCACCAGATAGCCCTTGCGGCTGGCGCCGAGCGGGTACTCGACCGTCTCGCCGGCCTTGATCGTGGCGCCCAGAACGCGCGCATCGGTGCGCAAGGGCAGCGCGTCCCCGTCGTTGTCATTGCCCGAGGCGAGCGTCTCGAACTTGCCCGAACGGTCGCCCTTGGGGAACGGTCGCGCGCCCCAGCTTGGCGCGGCGCTGGGCCGGGTCGGCACGATCCAGATCTGGAACAGCGTCGTCGGCACGTCCTCGCGGTTGTATTCGGCGTGCTGGATGCCGGTGCCCGCGCTCATCACCTGGACGTCGCCGGCTTCGGTGCGGCCCTCGTTGCCGAGGCTGTCCTTGTGCGTGATCGCGCCCGAGCGGACATAAGTGATGATCTCCATGTCGCGGTGGCCGTGCGGCGGAAAGCCCGTTTGCGGCGCAATCGTATCGTCGTTCCACACGCGCAAGTTACCCCAGTGGGTGCGCGCGGGATCTTGGTAATCGGCGAACGAAAAGTGGTGATGCGCGTCGAGCCAGCCGTGGTTGGCGGCGCCGAGCGTGTCGAAGGGACGCAGGTCGATCATGGGTTTTCTCCGAGCGGCGGTGATGTGAACCACCTGATGACCGCCATGTAGGGCTTGCCGCTCACGAGTTTTAGCCGGATAAATTCGGCCCGACCATTCGAGGAACTTGAACAGTGCCCAAGACTTCATGAACGGCCCTGGCAACCCCACGCTCGACCAGTTGCGTATCTTCCTGGCGATTGTCGACACCGGCAGTTTCGCGGGGGCAGGGCGCAAGCTGGGCCGCGCGGTGTCGGTGATCAGCTACGGGATGGCCAACCTCGAAAGCCAGCTCGGGCTGCTGCTGTTCGACCGCGAAGGCACGCGCAAGCCAGTGCTCACCACCGCCGGCCGCGCCCTGCTGGCCGAAACACGCGCGATTGCGCAAGGCGTCGATGGCTTGCGCGCCAAGGTCAAGGGTCTGCTCGACGGGCTTGAGGCCGAAGTCGATCTCGCGGTCGATGTCATGCTGCCGGCCGAGCGGCTGGGCGCGGTGCTGCGCGCATTTGCTCTCGAATTCCCCACGGTGCAGTTGCGGCTCCACGTCGAGGCGCTCGGCGGGGTGACCGCGCTGGTGGGCGAGGGGCAGGCGATCCTCGGCATCTCGGGCCCGATCGCAGGTGCCATGAACAGGATTGAGCGCACCGCTGCCGGCTCCATGCTGATGGTGCCTGTCGCTGCGCCGAGCCATCCACTCGGCGCGATGGCCACCATCCCGCCTGGCGCGGCGCGCGATCACACGCAACTGGTGCTGAGCGATCGATCGCGCACCACCGAAGGGCAGGATTTCGCGGTGATCAGCCCGAAAACCTGGCGGCTGGCCGATCTCGGCGCCAAGCACGCGCTGCTGCGCGAAGGGGTGGGCTGGGGCAACATGCCGCTGGGCATGGTGGCAGACGATCTTGCGCGCGGCACGCTGGTGCGGCTGACAATGCCCGATCACCTTGGCGGCACTTACCGCTTTTCAGCGGTGTGGCGCCGCGATTGCCCGCCCGGCCCCGCGGCATCGTGGCTGCTCGACCAGTTCGTGGCCAAGGGCGTCGGCGACGAGGCGCGTGACGGACCTGCCGACGTTTGACGCGCATCTCCTTGCGCGTTTTGCATCAACTCCCGGCATTTTTGCCCTATCGCCCCGTTGTGGTGGCTCACCGATCGGCGCTAGCTAACGCCGATCACGAGAACCAATCCCCGTGACCGTCGCTCTCCTCCAACCAGGCGCGTCCGCGCCGTGAGGTGCATATGCTGACGAGCCTGCTGTCATGACTCTCCCCGACGCCGTCACGCTGGCGCGCGCGCAATTTGCGTTCACGGTCAGTTTCCATTTCATCTTCCCCGCCTTCACGATCGGCCTCGCCAGCTATCTCGCGGTGCTGGAGGCGCTGTGGCTGACAACGGGGAAGGGGGTTTACGCCAACCTGTTCCGTTACTGGCTCAAGATCTTCGCGGTGGTGTTCGGGATGGGCGTCGTCTCGGGCATCGTGATGTCCTACGAATTCGGCACCAACTGGTCGGTGTTTGCGGACAAGGCCGGGCCGGTCGTCGGCCCGCTGATGGCTTACGAGGTGATGACCGCGTTCTTCCTCGAGGCCGGGTTCCTGGGCGTCATGCTGTTCGGGATCAGCAAGGTCGGCAAGGGGCTGCACATGTTTGCGACCGCGATGGTCGCCACCGGCACGCTGATTTCCGCGACCTGGATCATCAGCGTCAATTCGTGGATGCAGACCCCGGTCGGCTTCGCGATCAACGCGCGCGGGCAGTTCGTGCCTTCGGGCGGGTGGCTGCCGATCATCTTCAACCCCAGCTTTCCCTACCGGCTGGTCCACGTCGTGATCGCCGCGTACCTGACCACCTCGCTGGTGGTCGGTGCGGTCGGTGCGTGGCACTTGCTCAAGGATCGGACCAACCCCGGCGCGCGCACGATGTTCTCGATGGCGATGTGGATGGCGGCGATCGTCGCGCCGATCCAGATTTTCGCGGGCGACGCGCACGGGCTCAACACGCTGGAGCATCAGCCCGCCAAGATCATGGCGATGGAAGGGCACTACACCAGCCACCCCGATGGCGCGCCGCTGATCCTGTTCGGCATCCCCAACCCCGCGCTGCGCCGGATGGACTATGCGATCGAGATTCCCAAGGTTTCGTCGCTGATCCTCAAGCATGATCTCAACGCCCCGATGGCCGGGCTGGATACCATCCCGATTGACAAGCAGCCGCCAGTGGCGATCCTGTTCTGGTCGTTCCGGATCATGGTCGGGCTGGGCTTTGCGATGCTGGGGCTGGGCCTGTGGAGCCTGCTTGCGCGGGCGAGGGGCAAGCTGTTCGAATGGACCTGGTTCCACCGCGCCGCGCTCGTCATGGGCCCATCGGGTTTCGTCGCGGTGCTGGCGGGCTGGGTCACGACCGAAGTCGGCCGCCAGCCGTGGACGGTCTACGGCCATTTGCTCACCGCGCAATCGCACTCGCCGCTGGCCGCGCCTGCGGTTGCCGCCTCGCTGCTGGCGTTCGTGGTGGTCTACTTCGTCGCGTTCGGCGCGGGTATCTATTACCTGCTCCGCATGATGGC
>NZ_JANXWG010000066.1 GCF_025351285.1 Novosphingobium sp. | reverse complement strand
ACCATCGCGCCGACGATCCGCCAGCGCAGGCCCGCATTGTCGCGCGGCCAGAGGTAGGGGAGGAATCGCTTGAGCGTCTGCCAACCCCGCCCGTTTTCCAGGGCGCGGCGGGCATCGGGCGAGTTCACGGCTGTATCGGGTGGCATCGCCGGTACAGATAGGGCGTTGGCGCGATTAAGCCAGTGTGCGCGCGATCAGCGCGCTTGCGAGGGCGGCATCAGGTCCCAATCGGGGCGGTTGCGGGTGTCGCGATTGGTGCCCGGCAAATCAAACAGCACTTCGCGCAGGGCAAAGTCGATCGCGACGCGGCGGAACAGCTTGAGCTGCGCCATGCCCAGGAACAGCGCCGGGCGTTTCTCCAGCCCGAGCTTCCGGAACGGCGGCGCATCGGCAAAGGCGATCGCGGTGTTGCCCAGCGTCATGCCATCGAGCACGACCTCGCGCGCCAGCCCGATGTCGGCAGTAATCTGCTGGCCGGTGACCGAGATCAGCTGCGTCTGTCCCGACTGGCGCTTGCGTTCGAGCGCCTTTTGCAGCGCGCGGTTGCCGATCGAGCTTTCGGCGCCGGTGTCGATCACCACGTCGGTGCGGATGCCGTCGACCAGCGCGTTGGTCAGGATCAACTGGCCCGAGCGGCGGCGGGCGTGGACCACGATCTCGAAGCCGTTGTCGCCGCCGAGCTGGCGTGCTTCGCCAACGGCCATGCGGGCGTGCTCGAAATCGATCAGCACGCGCTGGCCCTGCAAGCTGTCGAGCCCGACGATGCCATCGGCGCCGATGTCGTAGCCATCGAGGAGCGGCGCATCGAGCCCGTAGAACGAATGGCGGCCGAGCGTTACTTCGTCGACCGCGACGATATCGACGGTGCGCGATCCGGCGATGCCCATCAAGGTGCGCTGCCCGGTCGGCAGCAGCCCGAGCGAACTGGCGACCGACTTGGACAGCACGGTGCGTTCGGCGCCGGTGTCGATCAGGAAGCGGTGCGGGCCCTGGTTGTTGATCATGACCGGCACGGTCGGCCGGTCATGCCGGTCTGCCGGGATGTCGACCACGTCGGTCGCGGCGGTGCGCTGGGCGGACTGTTGGAGCGTGGCGCCGGCGATCGTGGCGATCGCTACGGGCGGCAAGGCGGCAAGCGGCGAGGCGCCCATCAATGGCATCGCCATGATCGCAATCAGGATCGGCATCGTTGTTCTCCCGCCGCGCAAGTTACGCCTGACGCCGCGGCTTGGCCACGGCGAATCGACCAATGACACTTTGGTGAAATTCGCGAGACCGAGTTCAGTGCAAGGAGGCGGCCGGGCGAGGGCGGATTGCCGCGCTGCGGAGCGCGCGCAACATCCCGGTGATCTCGGCGAGCAAGGGGTGCCGGGTCAGGGCCAGCACCGCGAACCACAAGATCACGCCCGCCAGCGTACCAAGCCCGAGTTGAAGGAGGCTGGCTTCGGCCGAGGGGCGGACAAGCGCGTAGCTCGCCAGCAAGGGTGCGACGGCGGCAAGCGTCGCGGCCAGGCTCTTGCCCCATACCCGCGCCAGATCGCGCCACGAGAAGCCGAGCATGGTGCGGATAAACGGCGCGTAGATCGCGATCCAGATCAGTCCGTGGACAAAGCGCGAGATCGCCACCCAGCCCAGCCCGAACGGCGCGGCCAGCGCGATCAGCAGCACCGAGATGGCGGTTTCGATCAGGTTGCGGCGGATCAGTCCGGTCTTGCGGTCGAGCAGCAGCGGCAGGTCATAGGCTAGCGGCACCGCCACATAGCAAAGTTGCGACAGCGCGATCCACTTGAGCAGCGGTGCGGCTTCGAGCCATTTGGGGCCATACAGGATCTCGATCAGCGGGGTCGCCAGCACCGCGATCCCTGCCATCGCCGCCCAGGTGACGCCGGTGTAGGCACCGACCACACGCAGGAACGGCGGCCCGAGCGGCTGGCCGCTGTCGCGCACCTGGCGGAACGCGGGGTAGAACACACCGGTCACCGCGCCCGCCACGAGCAGCCGCAACTGGATTGCCAGGCCAGACGCTCGCGCGAACAGGCCGACGCCCACGTTCGAGATCAGCCGGCCGATCACCAGTTCGGGCAGCCGCGCGTTAAGCGAATAGCAGGTGGTCAGCACCGAATTGGTCGCGCCTATCTCGAGCACTGGCCGTGCGCCGCTCAACCGCAAGGGCCAGGGCAGCAGCAGCCGGCCTTCGATCTTCGCCGCGCGCCACTGGCTGACGACAAGCCGCGCCGCCTGCTGGGCAAAGGCGCCCCACGCCAGCGCCGCCGCGCCGTGCCCGCGCATGGCCAGCACGATCGCCACCGCGGCATTGGCGATCGACGAACCGAGTTCGATCAGCGTGTTCGACTTGTAGTCCATGCGCCGCTGGCACGTCGCCTGCGGGACGATCGACAGCGGCACCATCAGGTACGAAGCGGCGATGATCCGCGCGATCGGCAGCAGCCGGGCATCGCCATAGAAGCTGGCGATGGGTCCGCTCGCGAGCAAGGCCAGCAGTGCCACGCTCCACGCGAAGGCGACCGACACTGTATAGGCTGTGTGCAGCTTGGCTTCGGTCAGGTCGCGCTCGCCGTTGACGTAGCGGGTGACACCGAAGTCCTGGAGGAACGAGACGAGGCTGACCGCAGCGAAGGCGATCGAGAACAGCCCCAGCTCGGCCGGCGATATGAACAGCCGCGCGAGCAGGACCGAGGTGACGAACTGGATTGCGAAGGCGGCGTATTGTGACGTCAGCGCCCACGCCGCCGCGCTGCGCACCGACATTTGGGCCGGGCCCGTGCCAGGAACCGTGGATGTGCTCATGAGTCAACCTCGGCGAAGCGGGTGAACAGGCTCGCGCGTTGGGCGCCCCGGCTATGCGCACGCCGCCGCCAGCGCAGCATCGGGCGGGCGAGATGGGGGAACAGGCGCCAGGTGGCATATGATGCGCGCCACACCGGGCCGGAGACCTGGTGCCGAGCGGCGCGCAGCTCGGCCAGGCCTCCCGGTGTATCGCCGTCGATGACCCGGTCTATTGCGTGCTCGAAGCGCAGCGCGGCAAGTGAATCGGCAATCAGCCGGTTGATCAGCGAATGTTCGGGCCGATCGGGAGCAAGGCCGGCACGCGCCTTTTCATAGACCTTGATATTGCCGAGCAGCATGCGCCCCGCGTTGGACGATGCCGAGCCTGCGCGGACGCGATAATGGCCGAGCACTTCGTCCACATAGGCTGCGTGCCCGCCGAGCAGCATCAGCCGCACCCACAGATCGAAGTCTTCGGATTGCGCCATGCTTTCGTCGAATCCGCCGACAGCATCGAAATCGGCGCGGCGGAAGGTCGAGCCGATATAGACACCGAAGCTGCGATCCAGCACGTCGGCCAGCGAACCGGTCAGCCCATCGCCGCTGCCTTGCTTGCCGGCAAAACAATGGCGCTCGCGCGGGATGGCGCCAAAGATAAGCGCGTTGCACGTGGCCAGCCGGATATCGCGATCGCCTTCGAGCAAGGGCACCATGTGCGCCAGGTAATGGGTGTCGAACATGTCGTCGCCATCCAGCAGTGCAATAAGCGGAGCAGTCGTTTCCGAGATTGCCCGGTTGCGCGCGGCCGATACGCCGCGATTGGCCGTCGGCACGAAACGGATCCGCGGGTCAGCAAGGAAAGGACGCACGGCACCGGCAACGTTGTCGGGAGCGCCATCGTCGATGACCACGCATTCCCAGGCGTCGAAGCTTTGCGCCTGCAGCGAACGCAGCGCCTCGCCGAGCAAGTGCGCGACACCATAAGCCGGGACGATGACCGCCACTCGCGGCGGAGCAATCTGTGCGGCAGGCTTGTCTATATCAGCGTCATGGGCTGGCTCCCGGGCTGGGGCGCGAGACACGGTCGGATCAATCATGGTGAACGCCGTACGCGAGTGCCGTAAAGATAGGCTTACGGACGAAACGGCCGCTTACAGGAGCAAATTTCCGTCGAGTTACGCCATCTTCGGCTCTGGCTCGGCAGTTCCTTCGCCGGGAGGTGGCAAAATGTCTTAGTTCAATATCCGGTTTTCAGTGCCTTGCGGCCCGAGCGCAATAAAATTGCAAAAAGGGTTTGACCGAATCACGAGACGCACCTAAAGGCCACTCCACCGACGGGGTGCAGACGGTTTCTACCGCCTCCCGCCTCCCGGTCGCCAACATAGACGGACATCTGGTTCCCCGGATCAAAACGGGGAGTGCTGGTTGTCCGCCACTTTTGTCGGTCGGCTCTTTGACATTGTTGTTTTAGATGAAGGGACATGTGGGCGACGGCGCCCGGTCTGGGGATTTTCAAGC